>NZ_JBHTWG010000027.1:26091-102625 GCF_042792555.1 Streptomyces sp. NPDC056628 | reverse complement strand
GGTCTGCTCCGCAGACACGACGCGCCGCCGCTACGCGGCGGCAACACCCTTGCTCCGCAAGGGAGTTGATGCACCGTCACTCCGTGACGGTGTCTGAATTGCTCCGCAATTCAGCTCAAGGAATTCGCTCCGCGAATTCCTTGAAAAGGCGCGCCTAGGCGGCGGTCGTCCGGGCTGGCGTGTGCGCTAAAAGGGCTGATAAACCTTCAGATACGAATTCATGGAAAGTCCTCCCAGGTTTATAGATTCTCTAACTGGCCTCAACTCAATCAACCCCATTGACAATCCGAATAGAGTCAGGAATGCACCCGCGACAAAACGGCCCCACCAGCCCATGGCCACAGAGCGTGTGCGGTCTCGCCGCTGGGGCCCCGCCAGCAGCTCCCCACGTTCGGGCTCCAGCCCGGACTCCTCCCCTCACCCAGCCCAGCGCGGCGGCAGAGCCGACGCGCGGCCAACCTCCAGACCGCCCCGTCCCCGAGGCAGCCGCCCAACCACGCCCCGCCCCCATTCCTCACTCATCCTTCAACCGGCTCGGGACAGTGGCAGCAGAGGGGATGTCAGCACGCTTGCTGGGCCGGACTGTTGGTGTGACCTGCGGTGACGCGGAAGTCCGCAGTTCGCCGGCGCAACATCTAGCGCAACCCGTCCCGCAACACCATGACGCAACCTCTGGCGCAACTCGCAGCGCAACAAGGGTTCCATCCTCACGCTAAAGACACTATTATTTGAGTTCCGGGGGTGAGGCGACCCCGGGCACCGCAAGGGACCAACTGGAGGGGAACGACGTGGAACTTCAGATCTCTGACGGAATCGTGCGCCAGGTGAAGGGGGCGGACGCGCCCATGACCGGTCTTGCCATCAAGGCCCGCACCATCGCGAACTTCCTGCCGCTGCTGTGCGTGCGGACAGGGGCTAGGATCGTTCACAACTCCGACCGGGGTTACACCGGTATTCGGTTCGAGACCAAGGCCGCCGGTCCGGTCGTGCTGGAAATGCCGACGGGCGAGGAGCCCTACCGTCTGATTCAAGAATTCATCGACCCGGACAAGGCAGGCCGCACGGAAGTCGAATTACGGCGATTCCCGCAGATCTACAAGCCTCAAGGAATCGCGTACATCACGGCTGAGTTCCTCCGGGCGAACGGGTTCCTGAGGTAATCCGCACGGGGAGTGCCCAGTTGCGGGCACCCCCTTCCATCCGGCATCACCAATCAAGGAAGGAACGCCATGGAGAACACCCGGATTGCACGTCAGCCAGAGGGAGTCGAAGCCCCGCTCACGGACGCCGAGAAGGAACAGGCCCGTTACGCGCTGGCCGAGCTGGCGCGCAGCGAGAGGGACCCGGACGCTCTGCGGGTGTCGCGTGAGCAGTTGGACGCTGTCCGGCCGTTCTTCGAGCTGGGTTGGGCCATGGGTGTGCGTACCGGCCACACGGGCCCGGCCATGGCGGGTGTGCCGGTCGATCGGAGGACGGTTGATCGTGCGTTCGTGAACCTGCTGTCGGAGCGGGTGACGAATCAGCTGGTGCTCGCTGTGGCGCAGATCCTTGACCCGCAGGACAGCGGGCCGGTGCTGTGGCAGAAGGTGCGCTATCACGGCAGCCTGACACAGTGTCACGGTGACTACTGGGTGCAGGCGATCAAGGCGGAGGGTGGGTCGTTCGGTGGAGGTCACAGTGTCCGCTACGACCTATGCGAGGTGGCCGGCGGCAGGTCGGTGACTGTCGTGAGGAGTGTGCGGCGGCGGAGCCTGACTCCCCTGCCGGATTACCGCACGCTGTACTAAGTGTGCTGGTCAGGGGTGGGTTTACCCACTCCTGAAAAACACTAATATTGGAGTTGTTCGGGGGGTGGTGGCTCCGCCCCCCGACCCGCAGAAGCCAACAGCGAAGGGGAACACCGCATGACTCAGCAGTTCGCCGAGCGCGCTACGGCCGTAGCCCCCACCGGTGCCCGCAACGCCAATCTGTCGGACCTGGTCCGCATCCTGGAGGACGGACAGCGCCGGAAGCTGGACGTCATCGCTCCCGCGTCCGCGCTGCGGATGCAGGAGGGCAACGTGCACGTCGAGGGCGTGGAGTCCCTGATCACGGAAGACGGTGTGACGGACGTCGACGGCATCTACCGGCCCACCGCCGTCGCCGACGAGGGGATCTCTGACAAGCTGCGCATCCCGCTGGCCTATCTGCGCCGGATGCGCGCGGGAAACGTCCCGCTGCTGGACGAGAACGTGAACGCGTGGCTCCGTGAGGGTCCCGAGCGCCGTTTCATGCTCCGTGCGTTCCGGGGCGAGAACGCTCCCGGCATGGCGCCCAGCGAGGGCGTGGCCCGCGCGCTGCTGTCCGACAGCTACAAGCTGATGGACAATCTCGACATGCTGTTGGCCGCCCTGGACGGGGTGCAGCAGTCCGGCCACCCCACCCTCATCACGGGGTGCGACCTGACCGACCGGCGGATGTACGTGCGCGTCGAGTCCGAAGCCGTCGCGATCCAGGCGCGCAGCCTGCTGCGCGGTTACCGCTCCCCGTTCGACGGCCGTAGCGGTGACGAACTCCCACTGGTCTCGGCCGGTTTCGTCATCAGCAACAGCGAAGTCGGAGCCGGGGCGTACACGATCACCCCGCGCGCGGTCATCCAGGTGTGCCGCAACGGCCTGACCCAGAGCAAGGACGTTATGCGCGCCGTGCATCTGGGAGGCAGGCAGGACGAAGGAGTCGTGTCCTGGTCCGGCCAGACCCAGCGCAAGACGCTGGAGTTGATCAAGTCGAAGACCGCCGACGCTGTGCGCACGTTCCTGTCACGGGAGTACGTCGAGGCCAAGGTGCGCGAGATGGAGGCCGCCGCCGGTAAGACGCTGGACGAGCCGACGAAGACCATCGAGCACGTCACCAAGACGCTCAACATCGGCAACGAGGCCAAGGCCATGATCCTCGCCCACTTCATCCGGGGCGGACAGATGACGGCCGGGGGCGTGATGCAGGCCGTCACGTCGACCGCGCAGACCCTCACCGACGCCGACCAGGCCGCCACCCTGGAAGCGCTCGCGGTTCCCGCCCTCACGACCGCCGCCGCGCACGGCTGACAGACCCCCGTGCGGGCCGGGAGCCCTTCCCCCGACCCGGCCCGCACGGGCCCCCGCTGCCGGCGCCCGGCGGGCGCCCTCCGCAGGCTGCCCGGGGATGCCCGCTCGCTCCCCCAGCGCGGAGCGCTCCCCCACCCGGCCAGGAAGCGCGGAGCGCGCCCGCCCCGGTGTCTGCCGCGTAGTGGCAGCGCGACGCGTCTGCGGAGCAGAGCGCGCGCCCAGAGGAAACCCGCCGCGCCACGAGACACGTGCACCGGCCCCGGTGCTCACCGCCCCCCTCCGCACGGAGTACCCCCATGCCCGCACGGCCGGAGCTCACCCGCCCCGACGACACCGCCATAGCGGCCGCCATGACCGCATGGCAGACGATGGAGTGATCCGGTACCGGCGGGGATGCCACCCTGCGTCGTCACGCTCGTACTGGACAAGACATCCGGAGTACTGATCAACCGGCCGGACAAGCAGGCGACAGTCACCGCCTACTACGTGAGCGGCCCAACCGGGGTCAGTGGCGGGGGCAGACCGTCGAGGCCATCACGACGCGCCGCATCGAGCCCCCGTCGGTTGGCTCGCAGGGTGGGCGCACCTCACGCCCGACACGTCTGTCAGGTTCGCGGGCAGGCGCGCCCTGGAGCCGGGGAGCCATCCTCACCGCGGAACCGACCGACGAGCCGGCATCGTGGGGGCTGCCGTGTCCCAGGTGCGGCCGCCTGGAATCCGAGCGCGGTCCATGGTGCGGTGTCCCCACCGATTGGATGGGGTGTTGGTCCTATCCCCGATAGCCGTAGGGCCCGCCTCAACACCGTCTCCGGCTTCGGCCACGTCGCAAGCGAGCCAGAGGGCGCCCGCCACGCCCTCCGGCGGCCCTGGCTAGCGCGCCAGTGGCCGGCTGCCGCCCCCCTTAGTAGGGTTCAGGACCGCGCTGATACGCCCGGCTTGAAGGCGCGCGAAGCCTCCCTTTTGCAGGAGGCGTCGCACAGCCGGGGGTCTCCACCTGTTGATCCGCAAGGTGGCCCTGGCAGTGCATGTGCGTGCGCTGCCGGCAGGACCCGGACGGGGCAGGCGATTGGTGGACGAGACGGCGGCATGCAAGAGCCGTGGCCGCAGCTGGAAAACCTGCTGGGCCTGGAGGACGCGCGCCTTTGCCCGCCATCGCGGCAGTTCCGGGTCGTGCAGGATCGCGGGAAGTTCGGAAGACCACTCCTCCAAGCGCTCCTGTGCCAGTTCCGCGGGCAGAGCGCAGCAGGCCCGGCACGGCAGCCGTTGCCGGGTGTGGTGTGGACCGGCCAGGCTGCGCGGGCCATCAAAGCGTTCCCTGGGCGGGGCGGGTCGCTCGGGCAGAGTTTTTGCGCTTCGCTGCCCTGCCAGGCGCAACCAGCCGCTGTGCTGGCACCGGATGCCCAACCGGGCGGCCCCGGCGGTTTCTCCTCGCCTTCGGCAACGCCCTCGGACGACCCGCCCGCACGTGGTCGACACCGCAGGTCACAGCGCTCCCTGGTGTCGTCCAAGGCGCCAGGAGCACTGAGCGGATGCCCTTCAAAGGCCGCAGCCGCACAAGGGGCGTCCGGGCGCAGACGGCGACCGCGTCGAATGGCGGCAGACGATCCCTGTTTGCGTGCAGGTCTAATCCTGCCCCGCGCATAACGGCCGGGCCAAAGAGCCGGGCGGCCGCCTTGGGAGTTCTACAGCTGAGTTGAGATTGCCGGAAGAGGGTCCGTCCGCCTGCGGCAATCTGGTGCTGCTCGGCCTGTCAATAGGGTGCTCCCGGCTTTGGCAGATCCCAGTGCAGGCTGTTGCCCGCTCGCCGGTGGAACGAATCCGGCCGGACGGACGGCGTCCGTTTTGAGAGCCGGCCTGGAGCGGCTTCGCCCCGCTGACTGCGTCCAAGCCGGCTGGCGGGTCTCCTCACACTGCACCCAGGGCGTCAATACACAGCAGGATCACAGTCAGGACGCCTCGCACACATACAGGCGGGGCCGCATTTCCCTCTCCCCCGGGGCTTGTTTCCCGAAAAGAAGACACGTCATGTTCTGCATCAGTGAATCTGCATGCCCATAAATGGATTCATGCGGCGCGCACTTCAACTCCCATATCCTCTTATTGCGATGGGGGCACTGGCAGGGCGATGGCATGACAACCTGAATGTCAGCATATTCGAGAGGGCATATTGAGCACTACATGCCCCGCACCGTCTTCAGCTCCTCTTACCGACCGGGGAACGCGTTGATAAGAGGAGAGTTGTTTTAGCGTGTCAGCTTCCCGGTAGGCCGATTGTTCCCGGCTCTCATCCTATTCATCTGCCTGTCGGGAACGCCATTTCCTGAATCGGGCAGAAAGACCGGTAGTTGCGTAGGGGGGAAGCCCGTCGCCGAATCCCTGGAGCTTCTCGTAATCCTTCTTGAGCTGCCCCTCGGTGGGAAACATGCCGAACTCGACGGCCATCTCGAGGACGTCTTCCATCGTGATCACCTGGAGATCGCGGCCTGCCGCGAGGGCCTGGCCGCCCCGGTCGTCGATGGCTACCAGGACCTCGTGACCGAGGTCCTGGTAGTGCACGCCGTGTGCCACGACGACAGCTTCCCCGAGATCCTTGCGCTCGCGCAGGGCATCTTCGAACTGGCGCCCCCGTACGTCTTCGAAGACCTCGACCACACGGGGCGGGGCCGACTCGGCCTGGAGCGCGGGAAGGACCCGCACGTGCCGGCTGCCGGCCAGGCGGGCCCACCGGAGCCTGAGCCCGGGGTACTTCCGGTCCTTGCCAACAACCTCGTCGCAGACCTCCTGCGGTACCACAAGCACCAGGTCGGCCTTGCGGAGAACCTCTACGAGCAGGACGTGGAGATTGGCGCCGACAAAGTGCACGCAGATGACCGCATCCAGGATGCAGACCGGTTCACGCTGCTCCGGCGAAGCCTCTTCGCCGGCCTCTTCCGCCTGCTGCTCGGGCAATCCCCCACCCCTTCGAAGCCCCCGTCAGGACCACTCTACTAGTCCTTCGCCAGCCCGCGGGCTACCAGCCGCGAGAGATCGGCTCGCCGGGGGGCAGGAGGATTGGGGACTATACCCGCATCTTTCAGCCGGGTTTCCACTTCTTCCGGTTTGCTGTCCTCCAGCATGGCCAGGGCGCGGACTCCGATGTGGTTCTGCCGGTATGCTTCGACGGCCCTTTCGAGGATGCGCCGCGGAGCACGAACCGCCTTGGCGGATTCCCGTTCCTGCTGATATGCGGGGCCCCAGCCGTATTGCTGTGCCAATTGAGCGCCGGTGGGCCCTTTCAGTCCGGTTTTCTGCTCCTTGGTGATGAGTGACATTGATTCGAGCTGGATGAGGATCACCATGAAACTGACCCGGAAATGGCGTGCGAGAAGAGCGGCTGTGCGCTCATCCATCACGCCTTTTTCCGGCAGTTCTTCCGCGGAAAGCCACGCCGCGATGCCTTCTTCAGGAGCCAGCAGATGGCGGGCAAAAGCGTCGCAGCGTTTCTCGCCGGGGGTTCTTTTCCCATCGAGTTGATGCACTTCAGCGCCGTCGTTCCACAGTAGATGACCGAGTTCGTGCGCAAAGCTAAAACGCTGCCGTTCTGGGACATCGCAGGCCCGGACGGCGATGAGGGTGATGTCACGCTCCGGATCAGTGGCGGTGAATCCCTCTGTGGTTTTCGGGAGCCTCAGGACTGCCGTGTCCACGCCGGTGAGCTGTTCGATCAGCTCATCGACGTCGGCGATGGGAGCGCAGCCAAGGTGGAGCAGTTCCCGCACCCGTTGGGCCAGCACCCGGCCCTGCTCTTCGCGGGGCAAGTCTTCGTCCGGTACGGACAAGGAGCCATCGATCTTCCGGTGCCGGACTGTAACCGGGCCCAGCTTGTCCAGCCGGGCGTCCAGTTCCAGCACCTCCAGGGTGCGCCGCAGAGCTTCCTCCCGCTCTGCGGCCACCACCTCATTGATACGGGCCGCGATCCGTACCCTGCCGCGTACCGGATCCCCGCTGGTCAGCAGCCGCACTGGAATGTCCAGCGCAACGGCGAGCCGGTCCAGCTCGGCGAGCGTCACAGTGGCGCGAGCGCCGTTTTCGATACGGGTCAAGGTCGATTGGGAGAGCTGAGCGCGAGAGGCGAGCTGGCGCTGATTGAGCCCAGCACGCTCACGTTCGCAGCGGATCCGCTCCCCCACAAGCACGAGATCCACGTAGCACCTCCTTCAGAATCAATTCTACCGGCCTGATTCACGATGGCCAATGGCATGTGTATCACCTGGGACTGACAAGCCTGGAACTACGGCAGACTCAATGCCCCGGCTGTCCCCTTCTGGGCGTATGGGTTTGCCATGGCCGCTGGTGCGTTCCGGGGCGAAGCAGGCGTGCCCGGCACGCGCGCCCGTTTGCCGAGCGGCTCCGCAAGGCAGCCGGTTGCCCGTGTGCCCGGCTGGTGCGTGCCTGTGCAGGGGTGTCCCCCACCGTCACTGCGTCGCAGCATCTGACACGGGCGGCGAAGAAGCGGTTAAAGCCCGCGAAAGGGACGCGCCGGCGCGCGGTCGAAGCGTGCAGGTCGACGAGATCGCGCCTGGGTGGCCGCAGGGGCCCCGGGCTGGCGCTGTGAGCTGCCTCCGCCTCCTTTCATGATCGGCTGCTAACCCTGTGATGCCGGTGGGGCCGCTCGTCCTGGTGGCCGCTGCGGCCGCGCGGCTGAAGCATCTGGCCGGCTGCCACGGCGGCCTGCGCCAAGCATCCCGGCGCGTGCTGCAAGGGCAAGCGGTTGCCCGGAGAGGAGCGGGCAACCGCACCTTGGCGCTTCGCCGAGGAAGGCCTGGCGGTGGTCCCGGTCGCCTGGGTCATGCGCGCGTTCGAGGGCTGGGGCGGCGGCGTGCTTGACCTGGCCATCCGTGGCTGTTGAGGTTCGTGCGCCTACGGCTGCCGCCGGATGCAGGGCCCAACTGCTTGTGCCTCGGCTGGACTCGTTGCCTCCGGCACCAGGCCGCCGCTTGTTGTCACCGGATGAGGTGACGTAGTGCCGGGATGCTCGCTCCTGCGCTGAGGAGACCCGCGAGAATCGCCCCGGGCGCCGGTGTGCCGGTGAGGTAGGTCAGGCCGCCCACGGTCGATCCGATGAGGAAGGCCGCAACGAGTACGACGGCTGCGTGCACGGTCAGAAACGGTCCGGGGTCCTGGGGCGGGGTGGGGGCGGATGTCACGGGATTCCTCCTGCCGGTCGCAGCGTCGGACGACCGCTCCTACATCGCGCTCCTGCCGTCAGCCCACGGCGTCTTCTCCTCTCACGGATCCCGCGAAAAATCTTCGGAAGATCCCGTGGGGTGCTGTCAGGTCTGCCACCTACAAGCAGGCGACGAAGGCGGCCCCCCTTCCGTGCGGGGCGGGCCGCAGACAGCAAAGGGGACAGGGAATGCAGGGCGATGTCGCGGATGGGCAGTCCGCCGCCGCGTCCGCCCGGGACTTACAACCTCCAGAGCAGCGCGAGAAACGCGATTTCAGCGTGCCGGTGTCTCAGGGTGATCTGCTCCGCATGGATGCGCAGTTTGGACGCGCGAGTCGGCGACTGCAGCGCAGTGTTGACCGGAGGCTGAGGGACCGGCAGCTGGTGCTGGTGCTGGCCCGTCAGGGCTTTGAGGGGCGGCAGTACGAGCACTTCGTGGAGGAGCTGGTCCGCTATGGCGTTTCGGTGCTGCGTGGCTGGATGCACTCCGGATACATCTTCCGGTTGGCGGCTGAGCGTGGCTACGGGCTCAGACCGCACGAACTCGATCTCGAAGCGCTGGCGTCGGACAGTGATCTCCGTGAGGAGCTGGCGACGATGACGGTGGCTCAGGCTCTGCCGTCCTTCCGACAAAGGGCTTTGGTAGATGGCGGCTGGAGCCATGAGGGCGGAGCCAGCATCACGACCTACTTCATGGGCGCCTGCCTGACCTACTTTCCCAACGAGTTCCGCCGGTACCGCAGCAGCCAGGAGCGCCAGCGCCTGGCTGTCCAGCGGCAGAAGGCCGTATATGAGGACCCGGTCCACCCGCTGAGTGCCGCCGATGAGGTGGCCGCCAAGCTGCAGGTCCTGGCGGAGCTGGAGTGCATCGGGGAGTCGCGGACGCAGGCAGCGGTGGCTTTGCTGCTGGATGGCTACACGCAGCAGGAGATCTGTCAGATTCTGGGTGAGCCATCGGTCCGGGCCGTTGAAGGCCTGCTGTACCGGTGGAGACAGAAGGCGCAGTCGCGCCGAGGTGGTGATCGTTGTGGGTGAGCACGTCCACGGCTTCGATGTTTTGCTGGAGAGTTCTTCACTGGGCGCTCCGGGCGCGCAGCAGTTGCGCGCCCGCACATCCCGCAGCCAGGCCCGTGCGATCCGCAGGATCGGCGAGGCACGGGGCAGGGCGGGCGACTCGGGTGCAGGACGCGCCCCCCTGGTGGATGCAGTGCGGCTGTCCGGGCCGGTATCCGCCGGCGGTTTGGGGGGTTCGGCGCCGGCCCCTGAGGGCGGGGAGGCTGATGAGGAGCCCTTTGAGGGGGCGGGGGCTGGGCCCAATCCGGTTGTGCGGCGCCTGCAGCTCGGCACGCAGCTACGTCAGCTGCGGCTGGAGTGCGGGCTGTTTCTCCAGGCTGCTGCCGCAGCTGTGGGCGTCTCGGAGACGAAGATCAGCCGGATGGAGCTGGGCAGGGTCGGCTTCAAGAGGGCGGACGTCGCCGCCCTGCTGACGTTGTACGGCGTGGAGAATGCTCAAGAACGCGCCGGGTTCTTGTCGTTGGCCAGGGAAGCCAATGCGCCGGGCTGGTGGCAGCAGTACTACGACGTTCTGCCCAGCTGGTTCTCCACCTTTTTGGGGCTGGAGGGTTCCGCGTCAACGATCCGCTCCTACGACGTGCAGTGTGTGCCTGCTCTGCTGCAAACGGAGGACTACGCGCGCGTGGTGTGCGGCAGCGCGGGTGCGCCCCGGGTGAGCCAGATCGATGTTGAGCGGCGGGTGGCACTGCGGATGAAGCGCCAGGAGCTGTTCCAGGCGCAGAGTGGTCATGTGCTGCATGCCGTGGTGGACGAAGGGGCGCTGCGGCGCCCGTTCGGCGACAGTGCAGTGATGCGACAGCAGCTGAAGTATCTGATCGAGTCGTCCGAGCGGCCCGATGTGTGCCTGCAGGTGATGCCGTTCAGTTCGAGCGGTCATCCGGTCGCGGCGGGGCCTTTCACCATGTTCAGCTTCTGCGACACAGGGATGCCCGATGTCGTGTTCATTGAACAGCTCGACGGCGCCATCTACCTCGACAAACTCGAGCACACCGGTACATACGCGAGTGTCCTTAAGAGCCTGCACCGCGACAGCCCGTCGCCGCAGAACAGCCGGGAGCTGTTGCGCGGGCTTCTGAACACGGCATGACGGAGCTCAGGAGCACGGCCGACCACCGATCGGGCAGGCAGCCCGCCCGCCTGGTGGGAAGCAAAACAGGCCTCCAACCCGTCCTAACCCAGGCTCTCCCCCCGCAGCAGCCGACGGCACTCCCCTTCCCGTCGGGCAGCCGCCAGCCACCTCTGTTGCCCCACCGCGCGCTACGACTCCTATCCCAGAGCCGGGCCGGCACGCTTGCCGTTGCTGCTCGTACCAAGCATCCATCGTCGCCAGCCATAGCCATCCGAAGCCGACCGCCCGACGCCGCCCACAGCCCGCCGCACCACGCGCACTGGACGAGAGGACGTCCGCAAGGGTGCCCTTCAACCCGAACATCACCACGGCTGAGTTCATCGCGCCGGCGCGACGCCCCAGCTCCAGGACCGAGGTGGAGGAGACCGAAGACTTCGAACGGATGGAGCGCGACGGCCACACCGCCTCGGGCAAGCCACCCACGCGGCCAAAAACGTCCTTCCGCGCTGACGGGACGGACGGAGGGGCGTGGGAAGGGGTACCGCGAGACGCCGGCGGTCAGTTGGCGGACGGCTGGCTTGTCAGCAGCGGATCCGGGCAGCAGCGCTGCATGAAGCCCCAACCGCATTTCACGTTGGCCGCGACCACTCTTGATGCACCGAACCCCCATGAGCTGGCGCAGTTCTATCAGGGCCTGCTCGGGTGGCCAGTGCGGAAGGAAGAACCGGGTTGGGTCGAGATCGCAGCGCCCGACGGCAGTGCCGCACTGTCGTTCCAGACGGAGCCGCTCTTCACACGTCCGCGGTGGCCCTCCACACGGTCAGAGCAGCAGATGATGATGCATCTGGACATCGAGGTGAACGATCTGTCATCAGCCGTCGAGCATGCCCGTGCTCTGGGGGCGACCGTGGCGGACTTCCAACCCCAAGCTGACGTACGCGTCCTGTACGACCCAGCGGGCCACCCGTTCTGCCTCTTCGAACGCACCGGCCCGAGTACCTGACCGGTCCAGGTAGTGAGTTTCCGGTAGCTGATCAGGGCTGCGGCAAGGGCGAGGAAATGCTCGGCCTTGCGCTCATAGCGGCGATGCAGGCGACGGCATCCAGCCAGGACACGGTGCGTTCGACCACCCGACGGTGCCCGGCCCAGCCTTGGAAGGACTCGATGCCCCGCCGGCGTTGTCGGCGTGGAGCTCGGCCGGTCGCCGACGACGCGGGCCGCGGCGGGAGCAGGTCGGCGCGATCCCGCGCACCAGTAGCTTCAAGCCGAGACTGCCGCGCATGTCGACGCCGGAGATGCCCGGCGACAGGGGTGGACCGTTCCGCCCCGTCATGAGGTGGATGTTCGATCCGTTCCGGCCTCGGTCGGTCGGACCCGGTTGCGGCCCTGAGACTGACAGAGTCGAATTGCGCACCGCGACCAGTCCAGCTCACCGCGGGCGCCGAGCCCGTCCGGGAGGACGCGGTGGAGTCTGGCCCAGACCCGGCTCCGGCTCCACTGGGTGAAACAGCGGTTGACCATCGACCAGGCCGGTCCGAACACCGGGCGCAGCTGCCACCAGGTACACCCGGAGGCGGCTACGAAGATGATCGCGGCCAGGCATTCTCGGTCACCGGCCCGTCGTCGGCCGCCCCCTGGCGGACACACGACCTCCCTGAGCGGAACACCCGCCGGACAGGGTCCATCACTCATCCGGCACCCACGCTCAACCAAATCCGTCATGCACCGGATCACACCAAAGAAAACGACGTCCAGGGCCCGCACTGGCCTCGACGAGCTCCTGCACTGCACAGCCAGCTGCGATGCTGCAGCTGACCGCTACACCGCCCCCTTGCAGGGCAATACTGCTCATGATGACGACGACCCAGCGCATCCTCGACCTCGCCGCAGCGGCCCCGGCCAGCCACGGCGAGGACCTGCTGCTGCTCCTGCGCGAGGCGAACGAGCTGTACCAGCAGGGTCTTCAGATTCTGCACCGTCAGGTGGCAGCCCGCTGCGGTGGACTGGCGACCGCGGACCTGGTGTCCGCTGCACAAGCGGCCGGCATGCCGTGTGATGCCTCGCAGGACCGCGACGAGGTGATCCTGCTGCTGGCCCTTGCCGAGTGGGACCAGACGCCAGCAGCCATGGCCTACGCGGAGATGGCCCAGGCCGCCGCGCGCCGCGGTGTCTGCCTGATCCCCGAGGAGTAGGCCGCAAGCCGTGAGCCGTGAGCCGTGAGCGTCGAAGAAACACCTTGGGCGCGGACTGGATTCACCACCGATACTCCTGCCATTATTTGCGTTGCGGGTCGGGCCGGCCGGCTCGCTGCCGACAGGACGGTTCCGCCATGACCTCGCGCCGTGAGCCCCGCCTGGCCGACGCCGCCGAGATCGCGGCCGAGCAGGGCCTGACACCCGCACGGATCACCGGCCTCTACACCGAGCGCGCGCAGAACGCGATCGGCAAGGCGTTCCCCAAGCCCGTCGACAAGCGCGGCCGCGCCCGGCTGTGGGACCACGCGGAGGTCACCGAGTGGTTCGCCCACCGGACGCCGGCACGGCTCGCCGAGCACGTACCGCCCTCCCTTCCGGCAGAGACGCTGCTGAACGCAGCGGAGGCCTCGAGATATCTCGGCTACAAGAACTCCAACCAGGTCACGACCTTCGTGCGCGACCACCCCGGCTACTTCCCCGAGCCCGACGTCGTCGAAGACAAGGGCACGGCGGAAAACCCCTACCGCCGACAGCTGTGGAAGGTGGAAACCCTGAAGGCGTGGATGGCCACCCGCCCCGGCCGCGGAAGAAGAGCCGGAGCCAAGCAAGCACCACCCCTGCCCGACGTCCCAGTCGACGGCGATCCCGACGAACTCCTGGGAGCGAGCCAGGCAGCCGCCCTGCTGGGATACAAGACCGTCGGCTCCTTCTCCAGCAGCCTGTCCCAGGGCAACCTCCCGCTGCTGCAGACCACAGACGGGGTCGCCGAAAATGCAGGACGGCAGAACGGGCGCCGGCGGTGGACGCGCCGGCGCATCCTCGAGCAGGCCGCCCAACGGTCCAGGAAGTAACACCCGGCGGGGGGGGACCCGCGCGCACCGCCCCATGAACGCGGCAACCGGCTGTGGGAGTCGGTCCCTTGCGGGCCGGATGCCGCACGATGGCTGGTACGACGTGGCCCGCCACCACGCCCCGCGGCAGCCCCTGGCTGCCGCGGACCGGCCATCGCCGAATCCCTCGCAGGGCCGCCGTCTTTCCGATTCGCCAGTGGCCCCTGGCCCAGCCGACGGCAGTCCCCGCTGCAAGAGCAAGCAGTCGCAAAGGCGCGGCCCTTGGTCGGAGCCACGGACACCCGGACCGGTGCAGACCGCCAAACTGTTTCGCCATCGTGACCATGGTCGGCACTTCGTGGTCGGGGGCCTGGTCAGGGCCAACGGGTCTCCTCGAGCAGCAACCCGCAGGATTGACGTCGGAGACCGCCTGGCCGTGGGAAGGAAACACCCAATGAGCAGCCCCCCACCGAGTATTCCGGCAACGGCCACAGCCCTCAGTCCCGCTGAGCCCTTGGCCCACCAGGTGCTGGCCGGGCTCGCCCAGCACCGCATCGCCACCACCAGCCAGCTGCGCCGCATGCTGCGGCCCGCAGGCACCCGGCAGCTGATGTCCCGCGTTCTGAACAGGCTGCGCTCCGACGGCTTCGTCGACTGCACGGTACTGCCGGACGCCAACCGCACTCGTACCCACGCCTGGTACCTCACGCAGGAAGGCGCCCGCCTGACCCGGGACCTGCCCGTCCTGCGAGGACGCCCGCCCCACCCCATCACCTCGAAAACGGCAGCATCGCTGAAGACCCCGCACACACTCGCCGTCGTCCGCGCCCACCTCGCCTTCGCCGCAGACGCCCGCCGCCTCGGACACGAACACGGACCCTGGGACTGGACCCCCGAGGTATCCCACTCCATCGGCGAAGGCGAACGGATCATCACCGACGCAGTCATGTACTACACCGTCATCGACAGCGAACACCGGCGAAAGCTGCGAGCGTTCGTGGAAGTCGACCGCAGCACCATGAGCAGCGAACGACTCGCCGTGAAACTCATCGAGTACGCCCGCCTCTTCCACTACGAGGCCCAACCCGCCGGCCGACGCAGGCAAGCCTCCGCAGGGCCAACGTGGCTGCGCTGGTACCCCGTCTTCCCCCGCGTACTCTTCATCCTCACCGGCGCCCCCCGAACCAGACTCGAGAACCGGATGAACGACCTGCAGGCCATGGTGGCTCAACACCCGCTCGTCACGAACCTCGCCCGCAAAGTCCGCCTCGCAGCCGCCGTACTGGAAGACCTGGAGCAACACGGTCCCGCCCAGAACGTATGGATCCCGTTGGTCGGCGGCAATCCTCGCCCCTGGACACACCTATAAACCCCCACCACGAACAGCACCCCCCCTACCGCCACCGGACCCCGAGCCGCAGCCCACCCACCCCTCGCCCTCGCCGGACGGGCAACGGCTGCAGACCAGAAACCAAGATGGGCTGGGCCTCCCTCTTGGGGTTGCCGACGTACCGCGACCTTGAGGACGGCAGCATGGAAGCGGCGGAGTACCGGGGGTCGGTCCCGTGCCCCCGAACCATGTGCGTCCGGTCGACGGCGTCGACTACGACTAGGTCGCCACCGAGCAGCCGGAGCTATCGCCCACGTCGGTGGTCCCTGAGGTGCTCGGAGAGTGCCGGCAAGCGGGCTGGGCGCTGGCAAAGGTGCGTTTGAGCAGTGGGCCGGGACGTTGCGCGCCGGGCCTGGGGCCGCGTGCCGGATCGGGGGTTACAGGGCGCCCGAGGCCACTGCGCGATCGCGCAGGGTGCGCAGACTGACGCGTACACCTGCTTCGTCTTCGATGTGCCACTCGTTCATGCCCTGGCAGGTTTTGGTGCCACGGGCGACAGCGCCGGCTTCGTCGACCCGGCCGTAGGGGGTGCCTCCGGTCGCAGCGAGGACAATCCCGCCGTCTTCGTCGATGGTGGCCCAGTGATCGGTGGAACGGTAGGTGAGCACGATCCGTGTGCCGGCCGTGAGGACTTGGGCTGCGATCATTCGGGCGACATCCGTGCGGCGGCGCCCCGCGGCCGGCCTGCGCTGAGCGGTGGCCGCGCGGGCCCGCGCAGGCGGTTCGTCGCTGCCGCCTGGCTCGCTGGGCGCGGTGACGGGCAAGCCGAGACGCTCAGGGTTCCAGATGTGTTCAAACAGGCTCAGGTACAAATCCTGGCGGGTCTGGACGACGGAGGTCATTGTCTCCCGGGGGCCGAACGGTCTGAGGACCTTGTCGAGCTTGTGCGTTTTGATGAACTCGCGCAGCAGCGGGTTTCGCTGGTTGTAGCCGGGGGCGATGATGCCCAGCAGGATGTTGCTGCGGGCGTAGTAGGCGGCCTTGTCGCGCAGGGGCAGGTCATTGATGGATGAGTTCTCGCGGCCCATGAGCAGGCCCAGGCCGCCCAGTTGGTTGCGGCGGCTGCGGAAGACGACGGGGTCGGGGATTTCCTCCTTCACGCGGTGGTGGTGGTTGGCCCACAGGTGCTCGATGTGGAACCGGTCCCGGTCGAGGTAGGCGAGCACGTCGTGGGGACGCTGGCAGGCCTCTTCGACGTAGGCGGTGGCCCGGGCCAGCAGATAGCGGATCTGGTGGGCGTTGTTGCCGCGCAGTCCGAGCGTGACCGCGTCGCGGATCGAGCCTGTGTCCCGGGTAACGAGGTCGCCGAGCGCGGCGGCGACGTCGGCCACGGTGCGGCACCTGCGCAGGACGGGCACGAGGATGTCGTGGGTCAGGGTGTCGGCGTCGGCCAACTGCACGGGGAAGTCCTGCAGGACTCTTAAGGCGTACCAGCGGTCCATGTAGTCGGCGACGAGGCGGCCTTTGTCCTTGGCGTCCGAGGGCCGGTCGTCGGGCTCGATGGCGGCAAGGATGGCGACGGCCTGGCAGGTGAGTCCGTTACGTTCGTTGAAGAGCACCGTCTCCAGGCGGTCGCCGCCTGTCTTGAGTGAGCGGCCGGCGGCGAGGAAGGGCCTAAACAGTCTGGCCGACTTCAGCAGATCCTGCACAAAGTGCAGAAAGTTGTCGGGGCGTTCGGGCACCAGGTGCAGGTGGGTGGCGTTCTGGCGGACCCATACGTTGAGGTTGCTGTCGATCTGCCGACGGTCCTCGTCCTGGCCCTCACGTGCGCAGCGTGCCAGCAGGAAGGCCTTGATGAAGCGGGATGCGGCTGCGTGGTCTTCCCGGTCAGTGGCCAGTTCCCGCAGCATCTCGTGCCATTGGGTGTTGAGTTGCTCTTCGTTCGCTCCGACGTGGGAGAGCAGGTGGCTCTTGAGGAGGTCCACGGCGGTCAGGCGGGCGCCGCGGTCGTTCATCGTTTCGAACATCCGGTAGCCGTGGTCGGCACTGGCCGCGCGGATCCCGACCAGGACCACCCGGTCCAGCAGCCACTCGGTGAACCGAGTCAGGTTTTCTGCATCGAGTTCCTCCGCGAGCTGAGATTCCACCTGCCGGCTGCGCGCCCACAGATTGCGGCGGGAGAGCGAATCCCCCACGCCTGTTTCGTAGGTGCGGGCGTCGGCGACCGCGCGCAGGACGGGTTCGTGATCGGTGATGCCGAGCGAGAAGTGCTCCCCGTCCGTCGTGATCACCCGGTTGAGCCTGTCGACGGCCCGGGTGTCTGCGCGCTCCTGCGCCGCCAGCCGCAATTGCAGGAAGAGCAGGTGCAGCGTGACGAACCGCTGCTGCCCGTCGACGAGGTAGCGCCGGTTCCTGGAGGGCTCGTAGTAGACGAACGGCCCCAGGAAGTACTGCGGTGCGGTGTGCGGCCGACGCAGGTAGGAGGGGTTGGTGGACCAATTCCTGAACGATCCGCACAGATCCCGCAACAGCGTGCGGACTTCGTCCTCGCCCCAGGTGTAGTCGCGCTGGTAGTAGTCGATCTCGTAGGTCACGTCACGGAACAGTTCCTTCAGGCTGAAGCCCTGGGACCTGATCTCGTCCGAACCCATGACACCACTCCCCACCTGCCCGGTTGTCTGCTCATGTTCCCAACTCCCCCAGGTTGCGTACAGACAGCGCGCACACGAAGAGGCCACGGTTGGCCCCCGGCGTGCAACACGCTCCGGCAACCCCAGGCCAACCGATCAACATGATGCAGATCGCGAGCAACTGCACTACGAAAGAGCCAGAACAGGTCCTGGGGTGCTTGCGACACCCTCTGTGAGAATCAACTGCCGCCGCGTGCCGCCGTGTTCGCCCCGGCGACCGTCCCTGCGGTCCGGCCCCTCGAGGCCCACCCGTGTGCACCTGCCCTGGTGGCATTACGCGGTGGTGGTGAGCACGATGAGGTCGGCGAGCGGCTGCTTCTCCAGGTAGCGCACGGCAGTATGCGGATCGGTGACGCCATCGCGGACGAGTTCGTCACGGACGGCCGGAGCGACGGCCGCCAGTCCGCTCTGGGCAACCAGGTCACCGGCGGCGTGGAGGTTCAGCCAGTCAATGCCGTCGGGCAGTTCGAGGGCGCCGTCCTAGCCCCCGGCGGAGGGATGGGGCAGGCGGGCCCGTAATGGGTGCGCAGGCCCTTGGTCAGGGCGCCGGCCCAGTCGGCCGAGAGTTTCACGACGTTGGTGTTGCCCTGCCAGATGCCGTGGATACCGACGATGTGCAGGCTGGTCCTTCCCCCCTGGGCCTGCGTCCCGCAGGATGCGGGGCGGTGGCTGCCGGGATCCTATCCGGCCGCGGCCTGGCTGGGGTGGAGGTAGCGGCCGCCGACGATGCAACCGCGCTCGCGGTTCAGGAGCTGCTCGCTGTGCGGTGTGTGATCGCACCGGCGGACCGCACGGTCCGGGAGCCTGGCGAGCCCGGTGTACGGCTACGCTGCTTCCTGGATCTGCGCCAGGAGCCCGACTCGTAGCACTACAGGCGGGCAATGCCCGCCGACCAGCCATGGTCGGGGTTGGCAGGGCCGCGTGGTCTGGAGTGTGGTCGGGGTCAGGAGCTTTAGTGGGAGCCGCTGGTGCGGCCGTGCGGGTAGGGCCAGAATCTCCGCCATGTCAGAAACCTTCTGGGTCGCCCTCGGCTCGATCGGCACCGTCCTGGCCTTCGGTGTGGTCGCGTGGCAGGGATATCTCACGCACGGAGCACTGAAGGTCAACCAGCTCATGACCGCCGACGCAATCCGCAGCCGACTAGATTCCCAGGCCCCGAAAGTCACCCTCAAGCTCAGTACCCCTCCATGGGAACCGTTGGCGGCGACCAACACGGGCATGCCGTGCAGCAACTGGCCGCCAGGGCACACCTGGCACTTCCCCGCAGACCAAGAGGGCGCCAACCGTCTCGTACTTCAGCAGACTCTTGTCCTGGAAAACCTCAGCGACCGGCGCGTGCAGGCCCGGTTCGACGGCGACCTGGTCGTAGCCGATGAAGACAGGCGTCCCGCTGCCGCTGGCCTCATCGTCCTGGAACCCGGCGAGACAAGCCGGGACGTCTTCCTGCAGCGCGAGTTCACCATCAAGGAACTCTCGGAGAACTTCCACGCGAAGCAGGCTGGGCAGGAGCTGCCGTACAAGGTGCTCGGCACGGTGACGGCGGAGGACGACCGTGACAACGGCAGCACGGATCGCTGGGAGCTGGTGCTGACCGGCTGCCCGGTCGAGCCGGACCCCGACCGGGAGGGCCTGTGGAGGGTCGCGCCATGGCACCTGACCGAGCAATCGGGGCTGCGGACTTTGGATTACAGCTTGCTGCCGCCGCGTCAGCGCATCCATTGGGTCTCGCGCACCAGAGGAATCCAGCTCCCCGCTCCGGACGGCGCATAGCGGCGAATCGTCCGCTGCGCTGCTGTGGTCGAGGCGGCTGCCAGGGTGTGTCGCCGAAGTAGTAGAACTCGAGCAGCAGCCCGTCCAGCGGACCGCCGGTCAGGCGGCGTACGTCTGGTGTCGCAGCGGGCCGGGGTGGGCGTCGTCTCTCTCCCCCACCCGCCTGGCAGCGTGCGACTCGGCGGCTTCGATGATGGTGGTGCGCACGGCGGCGAGGGGGATGAAGCCGTCGGGTGCCGTCGTTGGAGGCTACCGCGGGCCACCAGGCCAGGTGCGCGGCCTGTTCCTTGCGCCTCGGGCTGCCACCCGGGTGAAACGGCGGTTCCTATTGGATTCCTCAGCGCCCTCGAGGCTGTCGGCAATGATCTTCGTAAGGCGGTTGTGGTCCTCGACCAATCCCTGGGGCTGCTCGGTGCCGAATGATCCACGTTGTGATTCGTGGCGGGAAGGGCTGGCCGGTGCCGTGGCAGGACCGGGCTTGGTGGTAGGTGCGGTGGCATGACCGGGCTTGGGTGACCTCCACCAGGGGTCGACGGTGTTGAGGGCGTGCAGGGTGGCCGGGGACGGGCGACTCAACACCGCGACTGGCCGCGCATGCACCCCCAGCAGCAGACCTCCTCACCGCCATCGCCATCGACATCCACCCCAAGTAGAACCGGCAAGATCGACGACGTCAGACTTGTGTTCGATTACTGTGGCGTCCTGGACAGAGCAATATCAGAATCGGGAGACTATGGGCATGCCGTCCTCCGCGCATGAGGCATCTGCGTCAGCCCTGGGTTATATCTTCCAGGCGCAGCTCGCCCTCCTTGAGCTGCTGCGAGGACAAGAGGATCGCCCAGACGGGGCGATCAGCCTGGAGCTCCACGACGACGTTGCGTGGGAGGAAGATGGTCGCCCCGTTGAACTCCTGCAGGTCAAACACCACGTCCGCAGTGTGCGGTCGCTCGGCGACAAAGACGACGATGTTTGGCGGACCATCCAGTCCTGGATGGACACACATGCCCCTGGCGACGAGTACGGCCCCGTGCTGACCCTGGTCACCACGCAGGAGGCCCGGCCAGGCACGGCTATGGCCGCGCTCAAGGCACCCGATCCAGCACCCGCACGGGCCCTTGACCTACTCATTGCCGCCGCACAGGAGTCGGAGGCCAGGGGAACGAAGGACGCACGGGCAGCTTTCCTGGCCCTTCAACCGGCGCAGCGTGCCGTCTTCGTCCAGCGGATGAGAGTTATCGACGGTTCGCCGTCCATCGACGACCTCGATGCGCAGGTACGGGTGAAGCTCAGGGCCGCGCTCCCCGACGGGCACGCCGACTCCTTCATGCGGCAGCTGTGGGCCTGGTGGTACGAGCAGACGGTGGACATGCTGCAGAAGCGGCACACCAGCGTCTCCGTGACCCGGCTGATGCAGCGCATCAGCCGCATCCGCGACGACTACACCTCCGACAGACTGCCCACACTGGTGGAGCGTGAGGACTTTCCCCAAAGGGCCGAGACCGAGCTGGCCGATGCCTGCTTCGTCCACCAGCTGCGCTGGGTGGGCGCCGGCCGCCAGCTGAACAAAGCGATGGTGGACTATTACCGGGCCTATACCCAGACTGTGGCTTGGCTCGAAGACGACCTGGTGGACCTCGACGAGCTGGCGCGGTTCGAGGACAACCTCGCTGACGAGTGGCAGCGGGAGTTCGACTGGATGCTCGACGACCTGGGTGAGGATGCCACCGACCGTGAGCAGGAGCAGGCCGGCAAGGCGCTGCTACGCAAAACCCTGGACCAGACCCGGTACCGAATCCGTGAAGCGTACGACGAGGCGTTCTTCTCCCGGGGCAAGCACCACGAACTGGCTGACCGCGGACGGGTCGGATGGCACCCCGACTTCGAGGCACGGGTGAAGAACCTGATCAGGGCCGCACGTGTCTAGCTGGACACAGCGGCCGCAAGCCAGTGCCGCCTTCCTCAACCCTGCTCTCGTCGCCGCCGTCGCCGCCACGGCTGCACGCGACTACGAGCGGGAGGCCTTCGGCAGGCTGATGCCGTGGCCGATGGCCTTCATCGTGGCCCCGCTGGTTTTGCACCGGCCCACGCGGCAAGCGCTGCCCACCTCGACGCGCACCCATCTGACGAACTGGGTGGCGGACCACCCGGCACTCGTCGCAGGCATTGCCGCCCGCAGCACCTCACTGGCACCCGCCGTACGGGAAGGCCTGCGCTTCGGGCTCCGCCACCAGATGCTCAGCATTGAGCAGGGGTCCCTCAAGGGCAGCATTCCGTCGAAGTCCCGTACCGAGGGCGAACTCGCCGACCTGATCAAGGCCGCATCGTTGATAGGCCGCTGGACTGCCAAGTCCGACAACCCTTCCACCGTGTTCGCGCTGCTCGGCGTGAGACCCTGAGCCGGTGCAGATCCGGTCGATCATCCTCTACAGCAAGAGCGGCGAAAAACGCGTCCTAGACTTCCGGCTCGGCGAGCTCAACATCGTCACCGGCACGTCCCAGACAGGCAAGAGCGCGCTGCTCGACATCGTCGACTTCTGCCTCGGCAGGGACGAGGCCACGCTCCCGATCAGCCCGATCTTCAACACCGTCGCGTGGTATGCAGTCATCCTGCAGCTACCCGACACCCGCATCCTCGCCGCACGGCCGGCGCCTCGCCCCGGCGCCAAGTCCGTCACCAACGCCATGCTCGAAGTCGGCAACGACCTCGGTATCCCGGAACTGCCCGACCTCCGCGTCAACACCGACTCCACACAGCTGCGCCACCAACTCGGACGCCGGATCGGCATCGGAGACACCCGCAGCGAACCAGCGCCGGGGAGCCTGCTCTCCCCGCTCAGCGCCAACCTCGGCCACGCCGTCCTCCTCTGCCTGCAAAACCAGGACGAAGTCGCTTCCAAACGGGCCCTGTTCCACCGGCAGAACGAGCGCGGCATCCCGGAGAGTCTCAAGGCCACGATCCCCTACTTCCTCGGCGCGGTCCCCGAAGACCAGGCCGCGCTCCAGCAGCAGCTGGCCCAAGCCAAACGAGCCCTCCGCCGAGCCGAGAACGACCTCAAAGCCGCCCAGGAAGCAAACCAAGGCATCGAGGCCCGCCTTGTGTCCCTCCTCGGTGAAGCCCGCGTCCACGGACTGCTCCCCGACAGCAGTGTCGACACCTCCGACAGAGCAGCCGTCATCGAAGCCCTGCAGCAGGCTTCCTCCTTTCGGCCCACCCCGGACAACGCAGAGGAGGAACAGCGACGGCAGGAGCTCCTTCTCACCGAACAGTCATCCGCTCTCCGGCGGCAGCTGCGCTCCCTCGCAGAAGAACGCCAGCTCCTGAACGACCTGGAGACACAAGCTGCCGGCTACACAGGCGCCGTCGCCCGCGGCATGTCACGTCTGTCGGCGCTCAACCTCGTACCCGACGGCTTTCCCGGCGAACACAGCTGCCCTCTGTGCGGAAACGAGCTCAACGAGCCCGACCCCACCGTCGCCGATATGCACACCACCCTCGCAGACCTCCGAGGGCAACTCGACAGCGTCCAAACCGTCCAGCCCCGCCGCGAGCAGGCCCTTCGCGAGATCGAGCAAACGGCGAGGCGCCTACGCGAACAGCTCCGCGGAATCGAAGGCGCCCTCAGCATCATCGCCGAACAGCGCAACCAGCAGGCCGGCCTCCTAGGACAGGCCGAAGCCCAGGCCTACACCCGCGGCAGGATCAGCGCCTACCTGAGCCAGATCAACACCACATCCGACGGCGGACACCTCCAGCGCCTCGAGTCAGACGTCGCCGTCGCCCAGCGGCTCGTCCAAGGCCTCGAAGAGCAGCTCGACACCGAGACCATCGATGACAAACTCACCCACGGTCTCAGCTACCTCAGCGGCAAGATGACCGGCCACGCCCGAACCCTGAAACTCGAACACGGCGACCGCCTGGTCCGCCTGGACCTGAAGAAGCTCACCATCGTCGCCGACACCCTCGAGGGCATCACCGAACTGCTCCGCATCGGCAGCGGCAAGAACCACGTCGGCTACCACGTCGCCGCCCACCTCGCCCTCCACCAATACTTCGTCGCCAACAGCCGCCCCGTTCCCCGCTTCCTCATGCTCGACCAGCCAACCCAGCCCTACTACCCCTCCGACATGGCCAAACAGCGCGGACGACTGGAGGACATCGCCCTGGACGAAGACCGAGTAACCGTCACCCGCCTCTTCGAACTCATGCACCAGGTCGTCAGGGAGCTGTCCCCGAACTTCCAGATGATCGTCAGCGACCACGCGGACCTGCCCCACGACTGGTACCAGGACTCGGTCCGCTACAACTGGCGCAACGGCGAAAAACTCATCCCCACCAGCTGGCTCGAAGACCAGCCCACCCTGTAGCCAGGCCCTGCCCACTCTCCACCATCGGCACCCACCCCAGACAGAACCAACAACAGGGCACTGTCAGACCCGTGCGGAACAATGCCTTCATGGGCGAATCCCTCGCGACGCAGTTCCTCAGCGCGGATCTCGAGACGGCCTGCCCCAGCTGCCGCTACCTGATGTGGGTCCGCTACTCGGAGGTCGTAGCCCAGACAGCCGTGATCTGTCCCTGCTGCTACACCCAGGTCTGGCTGGTCGACGAGACCGGCAGCGCGCAGAACGCGGGCGACGTCGTCCAGCAACAGATCACCCAAGCCCTGAAAGGCCTCTTTTGGTGAAGTACCAGCAGCGCCTCCAGGTCGCCGTACGCGAACGCCTCCGCAAACTCATGACCGCACCCTTCTCCAGCGCCGGCCACGAAGTCCACCTGGCCGTCACCTGGATCAACAGCCAACCAGCCCTTCGAGGCCTCCTCGAGGAAGCAACACGGGCGGAACCAGACCTCGACTACGCCCGCTTCCGCGCCGGCCTGGACGGCGACATGCAGTTCCTTTGGTGCAGCCGGACCGAAGAAGGACGCGCCACCCTCATCTGGCGACTCATACAGGACACCGCCAAGGACGAGGCAGCAAACCCCTCTTCCGGGTGGCGCATCGCGAGCGGCTACAGCAACAAGAGGAACATCCAGGACAGCTGGCGGGAGTTCGCCGAGGACATCCTGCAGCCCCTGTTCGACTTCCTCAGCGAACGCGTCGGCGCCGAAAGCAGTATCCTTCACACCCTCGAGCGCTACCGCACCCGCATCGAATGGTTCGACCGCGAAGAGCTGTACACGCGCTTCGAAGCTGACCGCGCCAACGGCGAAGAGGTCTACAACCTCGATCTGCAGCGCTTCCTCTTCCTCGAGGGTGACCACATCACCCACGCCAAGCCCCGCTCAGCCTCTGGCGAAGCCGACCTCATCGGCGACCTCGACTGCCGCGACCCTCTGGTCTGCGACGGCAAGATCTTCGACGGCAAAAGCCGCGGCAAGAGCTACCTCGTCAAAGGCATGCACCAGGTCGTCAAGTACGCCCACGACTACGGGCAACACACCGCCTACCTCGTCATCTACAACATCAGCGACAAGCTCCTCGAACTGCCGACCGACGGCACCCCCGGCGCCTGGCCCCCATACACCGAACTCTCCGGCGTCCGCGTCTATTTCATCCACGTCCGCGTCCTGCCACCCACCACCACCGCCAGCAAAGCCGGCAAAGCCACCCGCGTCACCCTCACCCACAACGAACTCACCAACCCCGACACCACCTGACGTCCGATTCGGCAGGTACCTTCGTGGATCCATACCTCAGCCACCCGTAACCCGATAGGGAGCACCGTGAACAGCCGGGACCGCATCCCGTACTTCCGCTGGCAGCGCCACTTACCGCGCCTGATCCAAGACCGAACCGCGGGCCTGATGATGGCCGCGGCGGCGGTCATCGCCCTCTCGTTCAGCGTCATCGGCGGTCTCGCTGAACTGTCCCGCCCATCAACAGATCCGTGCCAGCGAGCACGCGAGATCGCCGACGAAGCCCGCCCCGCTGACGGAAATGTGGACTCCGGCGTCGAGCGCGAGCAGGCTATCGAACCAGCAGGTGATTGGCTCGACGCTGCAGCGGAATGCCGACAGGCCGGCGGCAACCCACGAGCCGGGTTCTAGCCACCCACACAGCCAGGCTCCGCCAACACCTGCGCAGAACGCGACACGGAATGCCTCTCTCGGAACAACCGGCTCTCAGTCGCACAGCTGGGCAGGGCTGCTGCACTATCCGTCCCAGACGCCAGATCAGGGCACCCCAGGCCACCCCACCGCCCGGGGACGGTGGGGCTATTCGTGTACCCGTGGAGCCGACTGCGGATACCGCTGTAGGGCGGCGGCCCCCCAGGCCCCGAAGGGAGTTGATTTCGGGCGGGGCTGCCCGGGCAGGGCGATGACGGCCGTATCGTGGAGGGTGCCGCCGCCTCCGGAGTGCCTCGAGAGCTCCCCCGGAGGCGCCCTCATGTTCAGGCCTTGGCCGCTGCTACTTCGCGGACCCGGCCGGCCAACTCGCGCACCGCTGATGCCCGGGCGTACGGGGCAAGGTCGGAACGCATCTTGGTGAAGTGGTCGTCACCGCGGACGGATGAGACGTGCTCGTACTCATCGAGGAACCGCGCCCAGGACTCACATGAGGCGTCCAGGTGCCCCAGTCGCATTTGCCGCTGCGCAAGGACCGCGTAGGCGTGAACACGGCCCTGCCGCTCCTGTTTCGGCTGGAACCGGATCGACTGCTGCATCGCGCGAATGCTGCCCGCCAAGTCGCCCTCCTCCACCAGCACATGCGAGACGTGGAACAGGTAGGCGGTCCGGTCGTACCCGCCGATCGCATCCCGCCGGTTGTCCGCTTTAGAAAGTGCTTCCTCAGCCTCGCGGAGCCGGGCGTGGGCCTGCGGCCGGTTCCCGACCATGGAAGCCGCGTGCGCCTGCTGGCCACGCAAGAACGCCACCAGGCGGGGGCCAGCCGACGGCGCGGCCTCGGCCGCCGAGTCCGCGAGCTGGAGCGCCATCCGCCCATGTCCCAGGTTCGAGGCCTGGAGCGACATGCCGCGCAGCGTCCGGCAGTAAGTGACGTGGTCGCCCGCCTCGTCGGCGAGTTTCAATGCCTTGGTGTAGTACGTCTGGCCCAATCCGTGGGCCTTCTCGTACATGGCCATCCAGCCCGTCAGATAGGTCAGGTCCGATGCGGCCGCGAGCATGTCTTTGTGTACCTGCTCGGAAGCCTGCGCCCGCAGCCACGGGCCGACGGTGTTCACGAGAAACGCCGCCGCCATGGGACGCGCGTGCCCAGCGCCGAACTCGTCCAGGATGTCCGCGATCCGCTCCGTCATCGAACGCACCGAAGCGACCTGCGAGGCGCCGATACGGGTCGTTGCCTTGCCCGGTGTGACCGGGTCGTCCGCAGCTCTCGCACTGTGCTGGAAGGCGGGCACAGACAGAGCGGCGGAGAAGACAGTCGCGGCCAGAAGGCCGCGGCGGGATGGGTCCATGTCCGCGCTTCCTAGGTCGATCAACTCCTCCGCAGTGTCGACTGATTGAAGGTGGCCACCGGACCTTCCCGGCTGAAGGCCTGCTTCCGCATGGGTGACCGGTCGTCCCAGCCTCGCGGACAGCGCCTCCAGAATCAGCGGCCTGACCTCGGGTTTTGGAGGCGTACCGGCAATCCAGTGCGCCACGGCCGTCCGGTCGTATGTCAGGTGCAATCCCGCCTGGGGGCCGAGCCGATTGACTTGCTGCGCCAACTGCGTGCGAGTCCATCGCGCCTGTTCAAGCAGCCGGTCCAGTGCGGGGTTGGGTGTGCGTTTCCTCGTGGCCATGTCCTCAACTCCCGACAGCTCCATGGCGTTCACGGTGTTCACGGTCCCACCTGTCCCCAACGGTACCCGCAGACAGTGATCGCGCGATTACCTCATAGAGGAAAGCGAACGATCTCGGCCTTGGGAGCAGCGGTGACGAGCGCACCACCCTTGAGAAATGGCTCCGCCACACCATCGGGTGATCGCGGCGAGCGCCAGCCCACTCGCGCGTGCCTGGCTGTTGACCGGATGGTCGTGAGCTTCGCGGTATCCGTCAGTTCCCGCAGGGGCGACGTCGCTACCGAAGATGCGCGCCGCGTGGCCATGGCCCGGCGAGTCACCAGGGCCCGGCTGCGGTACTGCGGCCTGCATGCGCTGGTCGATGACGCGACGCTCATCGTGTCCGAGCTGGTCACGAACGCGATACTGCATAGCGGCGGGTCACAGGTCACCCTCGCCATGGCCATCAGGGGCGGCGTCCTGCACCTGGCCGTGCATGACGAGATGCCCGGCGGGCCGGCCACCTGCATCGTGGGCAGCGACTCCGAGCGCGGCCGCGGCCTGTTCCTCGTGGACTTCCTCGCCCGCGAGAACGGGGGGAAGTGGGGCGCCGCCGACGAAGGCGCCACGATCTACTGCGAGCTCGCGCTTCCGGGAGTGGCGCAGTGACCGCGACCAGCGCCTTACGGACGCGCCCCGTCGAACGGTGGACGCTACCCGACCTCGACCTCGCCGGGGTGCTGGAGAAGTTACAGCGGTGGCAGCCGTTCGACGGCTCCGCGTTCCTGGACGACGTCGAGATCCTGCTGGAGGGCGTGCCCGCCGAGGATCAGGTGGAGGACTTCGCCGAACGCCTGCGCGGCTACTCGATGCTCCTGGTGGACATCGCCCTCGCTCACGGCTCGCAGGACGACATCACGTCCCGGCTCATCGCACAGGCTCGCGTGGTGCGCTCCGAGGAAGTACCCGGCGGCTTCTGGCAAGCCGTAGGGCTCCTGCGGCGGATGGCGTTGGCCCTCGACGCGCTGCACGAGCACTTGGTGGCCGCTCGCTGCATGAAGGAGGCCGTGTGAGCTCTCTTGAGGCGATCGGGGCAGAGCACATCCGCGTCACCTACACGAAGGTGTTCGGGCAGGTCCGTCTCGGCCGGCCCGGGCTGGACGGTGAGGAAGACCGCGCGCATCTCGCCGGCACCCTGCGTGGACAGCTCCAGCTACTCCTTGAAGACCTCGAAGGGCGTGCGGGCGACTTCCACGGGGAGATCCGTGCGACCGCCGATCACGTCGCCTCCCGCGCCCGCGAGGCACTAACCGTCGAAGAGATGACCGCGGTCCGCGATCCCGAGCAGCTGCACGACATGGCGGTCCTGGCGCGGTCACTGCTGGAGCTGTGCAGGCTCCCCCGGCTGCCCGCACCGGTCACCCAGACTCCTGTGTGCCGCTGCCTCCCTTGAGCGGCACAGGCCAGACACCCGCAGCAGTCCGGCCAGCCTGGACCCGGGTCTGCTGCGGGGCACACTCCGCCCGATAACCGTCAACGGCAGTCGGCACGGGCGGAGACCGGCGCTGGGGCCGCGACCCCCGACGGACCCCAGCGCCGTCCCTGCACCCGTACGCCCAACCGAAAGGGCTGCACAGTGGATGCCGTACTCCCACGGTTCGTCACCCAGCTACTGGCACAAAGCCGAGACCCCCGCGACGTCCCCGACATCGCTGTGTCGGACGCCCGCGACTGGACCGCACCCCTCGCAGCTCGCCTCCTGCGACTCCTCAACAGCCCGCCCGCGCCCGGCTCGTTCCTCGCGCACGGCTACGTCCACATCTCCCTGCCCGTACCGGAGCCGTACACCGCGTACCTGCGGGTGAACGACACCTCCACCATGACGGCGTGGCCGGTGACCGCTCCCGCGGTGCTCCTCACCGTGGCCGGAGTCACCCACCTGGAGGTGTACCGCAGAGCCGATGAGCTGTGCAGCGGGCAACCGCAGTACGCGCGCAGCTTCGGCCCGGGTGAGTTCTTCGCCGTGCATCCCGGCACGCTGTGCGCGACGCAGGGCAGCGATGAGATGGTGCAGCTCCTTGCCACCGTCGGGCCGGCGGCAGTCACCGGCTCCGCCCTCGCGGCGGTCACCTGCGCTGCGTTCACGCAGCGCGCCCGCCGGCACCTCGAACAGGCCGCTCTCACCCCTGTAGGTGGATCGTGGTGATGGCAACCGCGTCATGGCTGGACGATGTTCCCCCGCTGGACACGGACGACCTGCGGCAGATGCAGCGGCTCAGCCGCACCGTCCTCGACCGCCTCGCGAGCGACCGGGAACTTCTCACGCAGCTCGTCAACGACATCGTCCGCGACCCCGAGCGGATGGCTGCGAGCCGTGTGACGCTGCTTCTTAACCGGCTGTCGCTGTACCAGGCTGCGGATCGCGGCTTCGAGATCCGGCTGAACATGAACCCCCGGCCGGACAACCAGCTCGTACCACACGACCACTGTTATGCCTTCGCCACTCGTGTCCTCGCCGGCGGCTACGTCCACGTTGTACGGCGTCGCACCAACGGCTGGGCGGGCCCGTTTGCCGGGGCTGACGTGGAGCCGGCCGTGGTGAGCGTCGAGCGGTCCGGCAGTGCCTACACGCTTGGGGAGTCGATGGTGCACCAGGCCGTGATGGAGCCGGACACCGTCACCCTGTTCGTGCGCGGTCCGCGCCGCAAGCGGCTGTCGTACGCGGCCGAGGAATTGATGCCGCCGCCGGTCACCTGGCCGGCGGCGGCCCTCCCCGGCAATGAGCCGGAGGAGTCCCGGCCGTGCACGCTCCCGGAGTACCAACGCATGCGCGCCTACCTGATCGAGCGGAACCTCATCGGCTGACGTTGCCAATTCCGTGGCTGCGGCGCGTCTTCACGTCGAGACGCGAGAGGCTACGGAGCACTACTGGCCAACAGAGGAGCAACCGATGGCTGTTCTGACCACCGATCACCCCGCCTGGCATGCATACGAGGACGGCACCCGTGCGCGGGCCGTCCGTACCAACTCGGGTATCTGGGTCGTGTCCCACGACCGGGACGGCCTGCACCGGGTGTGCGTGGAAGGCAGCGAGGACGCCAAGCCCGAGTTCGTCGCCACCGACCCCGAGAACCTTCCGGCCGTCCCACAAGCCCTCCTGGAGGGCCTCACCGGGCTCGGCGTCACACAGCGGCTCGCGAACCCGTGGCTGTGGGACGCGATCACCACGGCGATCCTGCGGCAGGTCGTCCGAGCCGACCAGGCCCGCAAGGTGTATCGCGCTTGGTGCAGCGCGTATGGCATCACCGTTGAAGGCCCGCACGGTCCGCTGTCCGTCGCGCCCGCCCCGGACGTGGTTCTCGACCTGCCCGAGGAGAAGTTCGCGGCCGTCGGAGCGAAGTTCCACCGCACCGCCCTCCTGGCGGCCGCGGAGGAGTACCAGCACGTTCACAGCGACTGGGAGGTCTTGCACGCCAGCCCCCTCGCCACCGGTCTCACCCGGATCCCCCGCGTCGGCCCGTGGACCGCCGCGGCCGCCGCGACGGACTACACCGGCGACTTCAGCGCCTACCCGCACGACGACCTCGCCGTGCGTACCTGGGCCGCCAAGATCGCTCCCGACTACGCCTGGCCCGGCAAGAAGGACAAGGCGTTCGGTCCGTTGTGGACCGGCTGGGCCAGGGGCGACCGCACGGCCCTGCACACCCTCACTCTCGCGACCCTCACCTGGGGGGCGCATGCCAGATGACATGGAGGACCCATGGAGCCGTTACCGCTGATCGCGGGCGCCGACGGCCGGCGCACACTCGACGCCCTGTTCATCAACGCGCCGCTGCGTGACTACACCCTGCGGCCCCGCACGAACGACTACACCCTCCCCGTGCTCGGCATGGCGTACATCGCCACCTACGCCCAGCAACACGGCTTCAACGTCGGCGTCCTCGACGCCGAAGCCCACGGCCTGGGGATCGAGGAGGCGGCCCGGACCGTCAACGAGGCCGCGCCCCGCTGGGCCGCCATGAACCTGCTCGCGCCCACCTACGAGATGTCCGCGCGGATCGCCGAACAGCTCGACCCGGGCATTGCGCTCATGGTCGGCGGTCACCACGCCAAGGCCATGCCGGACCGGGTCCTCGCCGACCCCCGCATGCGCAACCTGCGCGCCCTGGTCCTCGGCGAGGGCGAGCTACGCGTGGCCGCACTCCTTCAGGACGAGCAGAACCGGCGCACCCTGCCCGGCGTCATGTGGCGCGACCCCCTGCTCGGCACCCGCGCCGCCGGCATCCCGGACCCCAAGCGCAGCGCGGCGCTGCTCGGCCCCGATATCGACCGCCTGCCGTACGTGAACCGGGCGTTCCTCCCCCAGGACCCCTACCAGGCCGCGCCAACAGCGACAGACCTCCGCCTGGCCGGCCAACGGCCCTGGCTGCGCCAGATCGGCCCCCTCGGGCACTGGGAGGCCAACATCGTCGGCAGCCGCGGGTGCCCCTACAACTGCACATTCTGCGGGGCCGCCGTCTCCGCCAACCCCGACGTCACGATCCGCGTGCGCTCCCCCGAAAACATCATCGGAGAGCTCGACCAACTGCACGAGCGGTACGGCGTGACCGCCTTCCGGTTCGTGGACGACCTGTTCCTCGGCGTGGGCCGTGTCATCGAGGAACAGATGGAAGCCTTCACCCGCCACAAGATCGGGGAGCGGTACGTGTGGGACGCCACCGGCCGCATCAACGTCCTCAACCGGCTCACCGACGCCGACCTTGACCGGCTCGTCTCCAACGGGCTGCGCGAAGTCGCCCTGGGCATCGAATCCGGCAGTGACCGCATCCTCGCGGCCATGGACAAGCGGATCGACGCCGAGATGACGGAGCGCGTCGCCCGCCGCCTGGTCGCCCACGGCATCGGCGTGAAGGGCTACTTCATCCTCGGCTTCCCCGGCGAAAACAAGGCCGACCTCGACGCCACCGTGCAGCACATCCGCAACCTGTGGGCCATCTCCGACCAGCATCCCGGCGACGTCCGCGCCAGCGTCTTCGAGTTCCGCCCCTACCCGGGCACGCCTATGTGGACGACCCTCACCGACAGCGGCTACACCCCGGATGCACTCCTCGCCTACGGCGACGTCGACCTCACCCAGGACGGCGCCGACGAGTCCATGCGCCAGCGCGATGAGTTCAACTTTTCCGTGGGCATCCAGTTCGGCGACGTGCCCCTCGGTGAGGTCCGCGCCGCCCTCGCGATGCTCACCCGAGAACAGCACGAACGCAACCAGGCCCAACTGGGGACAGCCGCATGACCGGGCACCGCAAGGGCCGTTTCGTCTCGATCGACGGGCCGAGCGGCGTGGGCAAGTCCACCACCATTCGGGAGCTGAAAGCCCTGCTCACTGCGCGCGATGTCTCCGCGCAGTGGACCACCGAGCCACCCCGCGGCGACTTCCTCGGGGACTTCACCCGCTCCCACGGCGGGCAACTGCACGGCCTGGCCCTGGCCTGCCTCGTCGCAGCAACCCGCTACCGACACGTCGAGACCACCATCGACCCCGCGCTCAGCAGCGGCGACCTGCTCATCTCCGACCGGTACCTAGCGTCGTCCCTCGTTCTTCAACGGCTCGACGGTGTACCGATGGACTTCCTGCTCCTGCTCAACGATCACGTCCCCAAGCCCGATCTGGCGGTCATCCTGACCGCCTCCCCCGAGACGATCACCGCCCGCATCACCCGGGCCGGCATCACCCACCGCTTCCGGGCGGACCCCGAGGCACCCGCGCGCGAGGTCCAGCTGTATCGGGATGCGGCGAACATCCTCGAAGACCTCAACACCCGGGTGCTTGTCATCGACAGCACCGCCATCCCCCCATCGGAGGTCGCGCGCCGAATCGCCGACGCACTCCCCGCCGTCCCACTACCGTCAGATGCTTCAGCGACCACCCCAACCCCCCAGGAACCATGAGCGGACAGCAGGCACAGCCCACCATCGACACCCACGTCCTCCTCCGCGACGGCAGCAAGATCCTGCTCTCCCAGCGCGGCGGCCCCTACGGATACGGCCGGTGGCACCTGCCCTCGGGCAAGCTGGACCAGGGCGAACCCCTCACCGTCGGCGCGGCCCGCGAACTGTTCGAGGAGACCGGCGTCACGACCGACCCCGACCACCTGGAGTTGCTGCACGTCGTGCACCATCAGCAGGACGACGGCGGCGACCGCATCGGGTTCTTCTTCCTGGCCACCAAGTGGGAAGGCACCCCCGTGAACAAGGAGCCGGAGAAGTGCCTGGCGCTCCAGTGGTTCGCCGACCATGCCCTACCCGAGGACATCATCGAGTACCCGGCCGCAGGCCTGCGCGGCTGCCTCAACCAAAACGGCGCCCTGACGGTGCACGGCTGGTAGAAGCCGCGCAGCCGACCCCCCGACGGCCCCGCTCGTCCGCTCCCCCGTGGCGGACGAGCGGGGCTCTTCCTGTGCCCCACAACCCATTCCAGGGCTTCGGTGCGGGCCTGGGCCAGGGCCTGAAGGACGATGCGGCGCACCTCGGGGCCGCCGAGCGCGAACAGCAGGGAGAGTTCCTCGTTGGAGAAGGTGAGGTCGTAGCCGGCCACGGCGCGGCGCTGCGGGCGGCCAGGTACCGGCCGAGCAGTCAGTCTGTTCGCCCAGCCTGCTCGCCCGTTCCGCGGCAGCAGGCGCGCTTCACACCATGAGCGCTCTTCCGCCTCACGTACTGCGCGGTTTGAAAACTGCCGCTACCAGCGACAGAACGCGGTCCAGCCAGTCATGGCTGCGGGGCGCCTTGGCCGACTGGGCAACCTTGGAGAAGTATTCGTCGTCCGACACCTCGCCTGCCATCCACCGTCGGCCCGATTCAATGATTTCACCGTCAGGCGTACTCATCCTGTCCCCCAGTCATGCGGTCGTAACGTCAGCATAGGTGTCGATATCGCCGTCCACTCCCATTTGCACCTCTCAGCCTTCTCTACCCGAAGTGGAGGTATTCTGACCGTCGGGAGCGCCTTCCGGTTGTGCAGGAATCACCGGTGACGCTGTCTCTTCTGCCTTCATCGCGCCGGCTGTCCCCAGCAGGCCGGCCACCGCTCGAACGTACGACTCGCGGACCGTCGCCTTGGTGAGTGATCCCTTTTCGGGGGCGTCGATCACGAGGACTCCGTGCAGCTGACTGCCTGCGCAGACGGGGGCGATCACCACGGAACGATGTCCTCCTCCCAGGCTGACCTTGACGTCATCGTCGTCCTGGTTGTCAGGTACGTAGCGGATTCGGTCCAGGTTCAGCAGACGCTTCTCCACGCTGGGGTCGAACGACTGGGGGGCTGTATTGAACGTGGTCTCCGCCAGTTCCAGCTGCCCGGACGAGGTGAGCGTGTAGTAGCAGCAACGGGCCTCTTTGGATGCGGCGTGGTCGGCGAGCCGCTGTACAAGTTTCGATTCGATCTTCGCGCAGTACTTCGCGCGCTCCCCGGGCACCGTCACCATGAGCCCCAGATGATCGGCGACCGCCGCGATCGCCGCCTCGATCTCCACCACGGCCGTAGTCCGGTCCCGTTTTTGCGCCCTACGCGCCAGGAACGGCGTCACCACCGTCGACAGCACACCGGCCACGATGATGAAGACCCTGGCAAGCCCATGCGCCCGCGCCACCTGAGTGCCGCACAGGAAGGTGACGCCAGGGGCTGCAAGTGAGACGGCAACAAGCATGAACCGCGCCCACTTACGCTCTTTCCGTATCGACATGGCGCCTTTCTCGGTCATGAACAACCCCGCCCGCCGAGGGATCTCGCACCGAGCGTGAGCTGACGAACAAACACAAAGCACGGATTATGACGCGGTGCCGGTTCCATGTCGGCTCGATCCATCACCTGAGCAGGTGAAAAAGACAGGCGCACGGAAGCACTGACCACTCTGAATTGCGCGCTGCCCGCACTCCCCCGCCCAGAACAGCTCCTGCAACAGCCAGACCTGCATAACCGAATCCTGGACACGGACAAGTTCCTGGTGTGGATCAAGTAGCCGTCTCTCGATGTGATGAAGTCTGGAAGACCGGGAACTCCTCAGGCAGCTCGTCAACGACACGACCCCGAGCGGATGGCCGCCAGCCGTGTGAGGCTGCTCCTCAACCGGCTGTCCCTGTACAAGGCCGCGGATCGGGGCTTCGCCGCCTGGCAGGCATGCGAGGACGGCACGCGTGCGCGGGCCGTCCGTACGGACTCCGCCGGGTGCATCGGCTCCGTCCCGTTCGAGGGCGTGATCTGGCGGTTCAGGACCGGCGGGAAGTGGCGGGAGATGCCGGGGGCGTTCGGCGCCTGGTCGACCGTGCACAACCGCTGCCGGCAGTAGCGTGACGGGGGCGTGTTCGCGGCCCTGCTGGAGGGCGTGATCGCGGAAGCCGCGGAGCGGGGCGAGGTGGACCTGTCCTGGTCAGCGTCGACTCCACCACCGTGCGTGCTCACCACGACGCGGCCGGGATGCACCTGGACCAGGACGTTGTCACCGCACTGGAGAAGGCCGCGGCCGAGGAGGAGAAATGCAGGTCAAGGGGGGCGGCCCGGAAGAACAAGGTGGGCGGGACGCCGAGGCAGATCCCGAGCGGGAAGAACGACGGCGCATCCGGCGCCGGCGAGAACTGCGGCTGAAAACTGCCCGCCTGGGACGCTCCAGGGGCGGACCAGCAAGGTCCACCTCGCCGCCGACCGCGAGTGCCGCCCACTGGCGTTCGTGCTGACCGCCGGCCAGACCGCGGACAGCCCGCAGTTCATCCCCGTGCTGGGGAAGATCCGGGTCCGCGACCCCGTCGGCCGCCCCCGCACCCGGCCGGACGCGGTCGCCGGGGACAAGGCTTACTCGTCCCGCGGCAACCGGACCACCTGCGCAAACGCCACATCGAGGCAGTCATCCCCGAGAAGAAGGATCAGAGGGCCAACCGGAAGAGGAAAGGCTCCAGGGGCGGCCGACCCGTCAGCCATGACGCGGACCTCTACAAAGACAGGAACACCGTCGAGCGCCTGATCAACATGCTCAAGACCTGGCGAGCCATCGCTACCCGCTACGACAAGACCCGGACAGCCACCTCGCCGGCCTCCATCTGCGCGCCTCGATGATCTGGATCAAAGGACCTCGACCAGGCTGTTTCTTGATCACAGCCGATATGTGCCGGTCTGCTAGGGGCGGACGTAGGGCCGAGTCATGATCTCCATGTTGTGGCCGTCCGGGTCGTCGAAGTAGGCGCCACGACCACCGAATAGACGGTTGATCTGGCCGGCTTCGGTGTGGCTGGGGTCGGCGTAGTAGGTAACCCCGACCACCTCCAGGCGGGCGATCATGGCGTCGAACTGCTCGTCGGGCACGAGGAAGGCGTAGTGCTGTGACTGGATCGGCTCGTCCCTCTTCTCGTAGTAGTCGAGCGTCACGCCGTTGCCGAGGTCGACGGGCAGGAACGGCCCGAACGGGGCACCGACCTTCAGGCCCAGGATCGCGGCGATGAACTCGGCAGACAGGTGCCGGTCGCTTGCGTAGACGGCGGTGTGGTTCAACTGGACACTGGCCGCCGACAGTTCGGAATCATGCGGGTACTGCTGGTCAGAGGACATCAGTGGTGTGTCTCCGGTCTTGGGATCCGCTGTGGTGAAGCGCCGCATACGGGCGCCGGGAGCAAAGACGCGGAAAAGGGGGGCGGGCTTCTTGCCCGCCTCGCGCTCACGCCGAGGCCGGGAACCTCACTCGTGCATGGCCCATGGCCGACCCGGCAGTCACCCGACCGACTTTAGTGACCATCACAGGCCGGGGCAACGCCGTTCCTCGGCTGTGCTCCGGCCGCAGGCCGAGCCGCCGTTGGAAAAATCCGCTGCTTCGGTCACAGCGGCGGTAACGGTGCCGACGTAGACCTATCTGCGCTTGTCGTAGCGGGTTGTCACGGCTCTGGTGACCACGACTCAATACATGCTCTAGCGCGTCTGGTGGGCCCAGGCGGCGAAACCGACCGGCGACACAGATTCAGCGTTGCAGCCGACACCGTTGCGGCACTCGAGCTGTGGTGCGGCGACCGCCGAGATCCGCCCACCGGCACCGTTCACCCCCCGGTCGCGCAGCCAGCGGCCTCAACGTCTTCGTCGCCACACACCGGCAGGTGAGCGACACAAGCGACGCCGCGGGTTGGGTGCGCATCGCCGGCGCCCAGGAATCCGTACTGCGCGTGCTGCAGCTGACCGGCGTCGACAACATCATCGGCTGCTACCCGACGACTGAGCAGGCCCTGACGGCCTGAGCGCTAGCCGGGCTGGTCCGGGTCGTCCACGGCAGGCGAATGCCGCCTCAGGGCCGCCTGTAGATCCCCGTCCACGGACACTGGCAGGGGCTTCCGCTCCAACGCCCAGTCGAGCACCGCATCAGCAACCGTGTGCAGCGTGATACTGGTGCGCTGGGAAACCTCCCGCAGCACCTCGAACCCAGCCGCAGGCTCAAGCCTGCACACCGCAGCCAGGACACCGATGGCCTGGTCAACCATCGCGTGCGAATCGACGGCCCGGCGCAGCTGCGCATTCTCCCGCTCCAGCCGCGCCACCACGTCATCACGACCGTCGGCAGGCAGGAAGCGCTGCTCACGGGAAGTCGTCATCACCGGCTCCCCAGAGGGCGAGGCTACTTCCATACGCCTGCCCGCTCACGGAGCCGCAAGGCATCCCGCCCACGACGCGAAGATCACACGTGACCCCACCACAAGCGCACCAGATCGAGCGGGGAACGACGGGGAACAACGGTGGAAGCAGCTGAGCCCGCAGAGACAGCGAACCGGCCATTCGACCAGGTCGGGGCGTCGACCGCAGACGTAGCGTGCTGACCATCCGTGGTCGGGGGTGAAAGCGCCGCGCTCAACTCCATGGTCGGGGCTGGGCGTGGCACGACCGCATCTGTGGTCGGTCTCATGGTCGGGGCGGGGCCGGCGCGACTGTGACGGCATGTAGGCGCCGCATCTGTCGCAACGGTGCCCAGGTCAGCGGTCCACGGCGGGCAGGTGGACCAGGCCGGTGTCGTTCATGATGCGGTCGACGGTCTCGTGCAGGGCGCTGTCGGCGCCGATGACGGTCTCGATGCCGCCGGGCAGCAGATCGCGCGCCCGGTACCAGTCGCGCAGTTGCGTCTCGTTGACGTCGTCTGCGATCGGCTTGGTGGCGTGGCGGGCGAGGGTTTCACCGAACGGCACGTCCAGGTAGTAGCTGTGGGTCGGGCCGCGGTGGTCGGCGCGCAGCTGGGCGAGCATGTCACCGTAGCGGTCGGCGTAGAGGATGCCTTCGACCACGACATGGAATCCGGCGTCCAGGGCATAGCGGGCGGTCAGGTCGATCAGGCCGATGTTCGCCGCTCCCGGCCGGTCCCGCTCGCGCAGCACGAGCCGGCGGAGGTTGTCCTGGCCGACCAGGGCCAGGCCGCGCCCGAACCGCTCGCGCAGGCCGACGGCGACGGACGACTTCCCTGAGGCGCTGTTGCCGCGGAGCACGACCAGCCGGGTTTCTTCGGTACCCACCATCACGGCAATCACGCTACCGACGACCGGTGACAGCACGAGGGCGTTCCGGGACGGGCCTGCTTCGACGCCCGGACGGGCGACAAAGCCTCGCGATCGACAGCCGTGCCGCTGTCGGCTCGAACGATGGATCGATGCCGACCGGGTCGGGCTGGCACACTTCCGGCGTTCACCACGAAGTGGCGGACCATGCAGGTGCCTTGCTGTCCGGGTCTCCTGCCCGAGAAGACGGCGCCGGGCCCACCACGCTCGGCCTCACTCCGGCCGCGGTACCGCCCTCAGTACCTGCCGAACCCGCCGGCACGCCGAGCAGCGAGTCTGCGGGCGCCGAGGAACAACAGGCCGAGTACCGGCGCGGGCTGCTGGCAGCGGCCGCCGTCTCTTCTGCGCGGCTGATCTGCCACAAAGACACCTGGGTCTTCCTGGTGGAAAAGTCTCTCGCTCACCCCCACTTCCGGCTACCGGACAAGATCGACACGGACGACGGGCAGATCGACACCATCCTCTCCGGCCGCTCCCTGCTCGCCGTACTGGTCACCACCCAGCACATCCTCAACCAGCCCGCCGACGACGACCTGGCCGCGTGGGCCCTCGCCCACGCCATCCACTCCCGCACCTACCAAGCCGTCACCGCCACCAGCAGCACCGAGCGTTTCTCAAGCGGCGAGGTGACCACGATCGTCGTCGACGACCGGCCCCTCACTGCCGGCTAACTGTCCGCCCCGGCTTCTCGGCGTCTCACCGGCGACCGCCTATACCGGTGAGGCGCCCGGGCGACTGAAGGCCCGGCGCAGCAGCTGTGGTCCACGCGAGCGCAGCCGGTACGGGTCTCGGCGGTCAGTTGGTCCGCGGACGCCGCCGGGTGCAGGCCGGCCATCGGCAAGGAAGACGTCGTCTGGGCTGGTGCCGGACCCAGGCCGGGTCGGGGAAGGGCGCTGGTGTGCTGGCCAGGGGCCCGGCGTACCAGCCAGCTGCGGGACAGCGGGGAACCATCGCTTGCGGCAGTTCAGCCTGTCCGCCACCGGCGCTGCTCGGGATCCCAGGCCGTGATGGGGTCGCTTCCCAGCAGAGGGGTGAGGAACTCGCCCGCGGCTGCTTCGGCAGCCTCCCAGGTCGCGCACCCCACAAGGCCGCTCACGTCACGGGCAGCACGGGGATAGCCCGTCCGCCAGGACGCGTGCGGTGTCCTGAAAGAGTCCGGCAGCTCAAGTCGGACCTTGCCCCTGGCGGTCCGCCGAGCAGCCTCTGTGTGGAGCGCGTGCCGCGCCTGTACGCCGTCGATCACCTCGCGCTGGCTGATCAGCAGCAGGTCCGCCAGGTCGCGGAACCGGCTCGAGGGGATGGTGCCGTGCCACTCGTACATGGCGCAAATTTTGTCGGCCAGATGGTCGACCACCGGGTACAGACGCACCTCGGGCCAGTCGTCGGGCCAGGGCATCGGTACCGCCGGCTCGATACGGCGCACCTGCGGAACAGCTGTGGGGAGGCGGCCGACTACCAGGTCCACTCGGATGGACTCGGACTTGCGGGGCCCCAGTTGAACAGTGAAGGCCTGGTTGGCGCCGCCTTCCTCGTCGCCGTGCAGGGTCAGCCCGGTGGGGACGAAGGTGAGATGGTCACCCAGGTCCACAGCTGCTGCGGCCTTCAGAGCCTGGACTGCCTCCTCGATGCTCGCCTCGCTGTCGGCACGCAGGATGTCGATGTCCCTGCTCAGGCGAGCGTCAGTGGAGTAGCGCAGCAGCAGCGCCTGCCCGCCTTTGATCATCCAACCGTCGGGGTCAGCGACAAAGACACGCGCCGTCAGCCGCTGGAAGAAGAACGCACGGCGCAGCGCCCCTACATCTCCAGCGCTTTTCGCATGCTGCTTGGCGTGGTGCTTCAGCGCGGTATCCAGCGCTCTCGGAGTGGCGTAGCCGTCGCTCATCGTGCCCCTCGCCGGGCCGTCTTCGAAGGGGCCGACCCCACGGGCGTGGGCCGGGCGGGGTCAGTCAGCTTCTTCTTCATCATGTTTGGCCGTCTCAAGTGCCCGAGGCCGGGGCGTCGACTGCTCCCGCACAGGCCGCCCTACGTCCCGGCCTTTCGCTGCCTGCCCCAGTCCGTTCGAAGCCCCCAGGGAGCGCCGGGTGGCCGCGTCCCGCAGGATTTTCTCCAGGGACATGGAACCGAGTTCCTGCAGAACCTTCGCCACCGCAGTCTGCCCCTGCAGTACCGACTGGCGAGCAGCCGCATCCTGCAGGATCTTCTCGAGAGGCGTCGAACCGAGTCCCTGCAGAACCTTCTCCACCGCAGTGGGCTGAGCAGCCAGAGACCGCAGAACCGACTGGCCAGCAGTCACGTTCTGCAGGGCCTTCTCCAGAGGCGTCGAACCGAGTCCCTGCAGGACCTTCTCCACCGCAGTGGGCTGAGCAGCCAGTTCTTCCAGTGCGTTCAGCGCGGAGGCGAAGCCTGCTGCGGCGGCCTGTTCGGTTTCGTGGCGGCGCAGACTGCGCCCTGCCTGCCAGCACAGAGCCTGCAGCAGTTCCTCTCCCGAGGCGGTTGCCGAAAGGCCGTAGCCGCGGACGAAGGGAACCACTCGGTCGGCCAGGCGATCGACGTCGATCAGGCCTTTGAGGTCGGCGTCGGCGATCACTGTGCCGATGTGCGCGCCGTCTGCACGCGAGCGCAGCAGATCGGTGATGGTCCGCTCAGCCGTGGTGACCGGCAGTCCGTCCACCACGGTGACGTCGTCGGCCTCAAGCGTCAGGCGGTGTAGCAGCACCTTGTCGTCCCGGGTGGTGCGCCGTGCCGGCACGATGAGCTCCACCCGGTCAGCGGGAAGGTCGCCGAGTTGGTGGAGTTCGCAGGCGGATGCGTGCGACACAACGCCCGCCCACTTCTGCGCGCTGCTGCGTTGCCAGGCCGGCGTCTTGGGGTCCAGCCGCAGCCAGGCCACTTTCGTCTCCAGGTGTTCCGGCGGAGCCCCGGCTGCGATGCGGTAGACGCCGCGCCCGACGTTTTCGAGCAGGCCCGCACGCTCCAGCCTCAGCAGGTGCACTCCCTGGACGCCATCCAGCTTCGCTTGGGCAGCCGTCACCAGCCCCCACTGGTCGGAGGCCCTCTCCCCCAGCCTTCTCAGCACGTCAGCCTGGCTCATACAGCAATTATTACACCACTCTGCAGCATTGTTTACAGCGCAGATGTAATTTTCGCTGTATTTGAACTGGATAGTTTGTAACTTTCGCTGTCAGCGCGTTGCGCCGGGCCCTGTCCTGGTTGCACGCTCAGAGGCGGGTGGCGTGCCTCGCCGTGCGGCATTCGGGGCAGCCGTACCGGGAGGCCATCGCGGTGCCGTGGTCGGCGGCCTGCGGTCAGCACCAGGCCCAGGGCGCGACCCCAAACTGTCCGCACAACGACGGGCCGAACTCGACGTCCTCGGCATGCGCTGGTAGCCGATCACGACCAGGGCATATGCAGATCGGACGTGACTTGACCGGTCTAGGCGTCGTTGGGCCAGTCATCGCGCGACACAGGAATCCGGTCCCACGGCAGCGCGATCGTGTGTGAGAGTCCGGGGCGTCAGCCGCACGACTCCGGGTCCTCACCACGGGGCCCCGGGGACGCCTTTCCCCCCGGGGCCCGTGGCATCTCCAGCCTGGTTCTCCTGACTGATGTTCAGGCATCCGGTTTCGAAGTCGTGCGCCGTGTCAGTGGGTGGAGGGCAAGCGGCGGCCTTCCTCGACATATGTTCGCCCACGATGCCTGGAGGCAGTTCAGTGCCCACCAACGAGCGCACGCCCATCGCGATCGCGGTGATGGGTGCGGCTTTCGCCGGTTGCCTCGCGATGACCAGTCCGTCCCCCATCCCGGCGATCACGCTCTCGGTGGCGGCTTTCGTAGCGCTCCTGGCGTTGCTGACGTTGTAGCGGCCGGCTCACGTGCTGGGCTTCCAGGGCGGCGTCGTACAGCGTGCAGTTCCTTGTGGACCTGACGCTGAACGCGGCCCCACCCCGACCGCCCACCGCCCCAACGCCGGTCCGCCGGCGCCACACAGACCACGCCGGACCCCAGCGTCGAGGTTGAGCAGAGCGACGACTTCGAGCGGGCACGGGTCAGGCGCAGTTGGGCGACGAGCCGGTCGTCCAGCTCGCCGTCGACGACGTCCGGCTCCGCGAGCAGGGAGTCGAGCAGTGCGATGCAGTCATCGATCCGGCCCAGGTCGACGCTGAGCTGGATGGCGTTGCTGTAGGTGCAGAACGCGTCGAACCGGGTGCCCGTGCGCAGTTCCAGCTCCGCCGACAACGTCAGATGGCGCAACGCCTCGTCGGGGCGGCTCACGGCCATGCAGGCCTGCGCCAGTTCGCCGTGCAGGCTCTGGGCGTCGACCGCTTCGGCGGGCCATTCGGCGGCCAGCCGTACCCCCTCGGTGAGGCTCGCGGGGGCGGCCTTGGGGTCCCCGAGACCGAGTGGGAGCCTGCCCCGCAGGGACAGCGCGCGCCCGATCAGTGGTCCCGTTGAAAAACGCTCAGTGGTGATGAACCGACCGTACGGCAGCGCGATACGGCAACCAGCAGGACAGCACCCGACCGTCTTCGGCTCCCAGCGGCCGGCCGAGAAGGCCTCAGTGGCCGTGGTGTCCGTAGTTCGCGTGCGTCGGGTTGGTCCTGTTGTTGCTGCGCTGTTACTCACTTTCGGGTGATGCCCTCTGCCGCTGGGGGGTGGCGCAACCTGGCGAACCGGGCGTCCACCTCAGGGCCCGCAAGGGGTGTGCGCCTGTTGGGGCGTCAACTTCACTCCGAGGAGAAATAGGTGGATGTTACATGCGAGAGTCATGGAAAGTTGGACATGAGGTAACAGAGGGCACGTATCCCCCACAACGTTTCCACCGAGTGGACAGAGTGTGTGTGCGGCCAGTCGGCCGCGACCGCACACGCACCAACGTCTCCGGGTCAGCCCTCTTGTGGCTGGGCCGGGGAGGGTGTCCGCACGTGAGGGGACCTGATGTCCGCTTTCGCTTCTGTCACCGCTCGCCGTATCGCCGCCGCCGCGCTCACCGCCGGAGCCCTGGTCTCGGTGGTGACCCTGCCGGCATCCGCCGCCGACCACGCCCGCCCCGAGAGGCCGAGGGTGAAGATCTCGGACGTCCAGTACGACTCCCCCGGCTGGGATGACCGCTCCAACCGCTCCCTGAACCGCGAGTGGGTGGAGATCACCAACAACACCCGTCGCACCGTGAACCTCGACGGCTGGACCCTCCAGGACGAAGACGGCCACACCTACACCTTCGACCACTACCGCCTCGAAGGCCGCGCCACCGTCCGCATCCACACCGGCATCGGTCGCGACACCGACAGCGACCTGTACCAGGACCGCCGCCACTACGTGTGGGACAACCGCTCCGACACCGCCACCCTCCGCAACGACCGCGGGCGCTTCGTCGACGACGAGTCCTGGGGCCACCACCGCCACGGCGGTGGCCGTGGCCACGGCCACGGCCACGGCCACGGCCACCGCTGACCCCACACCGGCGGCGATGAACTGAAAACTGTTCATCGCCGCCTCGATTTCGACACCGACGCCCCTCGACCCCCGAGGCAACCTCCATGGGTCGGGGGCGTCGGGCGTAGTCGTCAGAAGGCAGCCCGCACAACACGTGCCAGTGGGGACTCGTCATGCCGGGCCGACCCGCCCCACGGCAGCGGAAGCCAAGGAAGCCGCGTCCCGAGGGGGACGGGACGCCAGAGGCTGCCTGCTTCCACCCTCCGCCACCAAGGCGGCACTCGCCTGCTCTTATCGAGCCGATACGTTCAGGGCCCGGCGCGCGTCACCGATGAGCCGCTGGGCTTCGGGGCCATACACGGCGGACTCCCGCAGGGTGCTCCAGGTGCGCAGGTACAGGGCGATGGAGTCGGCGTCGTCGATCCACAGCTCCGCGTGCCAGTTCTCGACGATGACGAGCCGCTCGTCATGCACCCAGAACCCGCCCGTGGGCGGGATCTTCAGCGAGGCTGTGAAGGGGATGACCCCGAGGGTGACGGTGTCGAGGCCGACGAGCCCGGTGAGACGGTCGAGTTGCGCGGCGAGGACGGCCGGCGGGCAGATCAGCGACCGCAGGGCCGTCTCGCCGATGAGGATGTCGAACCGCCTGCCCCGCCCGTACAGCAGCTCCTGCCGCCGGAGCCGGGCGCGCACGGCCTTGTCGGTGTCGCGCGGTGAACGCTGGAGTTCCGCGTACCGGGTGAAGACGTGCCGGGCGTAGTCGGCTGTCTAGAGGATCCCGGGCACGGTCACGCTCTCGAACCCGTGTACTGCGGCGGACCGCTCGTACTCGGCGGCGATGGTCTGCTGTACGGGCTGGTGGCCTGCGGCGAGCTGGCGCCGCCACGAGCGGATGTGGGACTCGAATCCTCTCAGCCGGGCGCGGAGTTCGCTGTATGCGTGGGGCTGGCCCGTGGCGTCGGCCCAGGCCCTGAGGTCTTCGGGGGTGGCGGTCTGCTTGCCGTTTTCCAGTTTGGAGACCTTCGGCTGAGGCCAGCCGAGTATCTCGGCCAGGCGGGTACCCGTGAGACGGCCGCCGGGCGCGGTCATCCTCAGCTCGCGCAGGCGCACCCCGAGTGCCTCGCGGGCAGTGCTGGTAGTCGGTCGCCATGGGTACCCGCTGTTGGTCTAATGGGGGGCGGCGTGGTGCCAGGCGGCATCCCGCAGCCGGGAGTAGCGCACGACCTGCGCCGGTTCGGTGATCAGCTCCACGCCCGTCAATTCGTCCGCCTCGGTGAAGAGCAGCCGGGCCACGAGCCGGGAGTCGAAGATCCAGAAGTCTTCGTCGCCGAGGTGCAGCCGCTCGGCCTCGCTGCGGCTCAGGGCGCGGATGTCCTCCCCGAGGGCGGCGTTGCGCTCGGCGTTGCACAGTAGGTAGCGCTGCCCGTCGGTCGGCGGGTCGTCGAGCAGCCGGACACGACCGACCGTCTTACCGGCGGCTGTCGCCTGACGGATGGTGGTGCAGTACCAGGTGCTCACGTCCCAGTCGACGCGTCCCTCAGGGACTCGCGGGACGCCGTCGGGCGCAGGCTTTCCGCGTCGACGACACAGCGGCGATGCGGTCGATCGGCAGTACGGTGCCGTCGAGGGTCACGTACGCCTTCTTCCGCACCGTCGTCATGGTCTGTTCCAGCGTGGGCGCGAGAGCGGCCAGAAGGTCCACGGCCTCGCGTATGTACCGGTGGACCGTCGCGATTCCGACGCGGAAACCTGCTGCGAGGCGGGCGTAGGTGTCGCCGTATCGCTGGTGGGCCAGGACGAGCACGACCTGCCGGCCACAGGTCAGGCGACGCCAGCGGGAGCCGATCCGTCGACGGTGGCCTGCGAGAAGACCGGAGAGGTGCTGCAGAGAGCGGCTGGACAGGTCGATACCGGACGGGTAGACAAGCACGCGGAAGCTCCTGACAGACTGGTGATCTTGGTTGAAAACCCACCTACCAGGGGGCTTCTCCTGTTGTCAGCCCAACGGCGTACTGCTGATGCAGGTTGAAAAGGATCAATGTCAGTGCCGTGCTGTTCACTTGGCCGCGTGGACGCCTCAGCTCTGCGCGCCCGTCTGAACGACGCCTGGCGCGCGCCCGAATTGCACTGCCCGCTGCCCATTCATGGGGCAGGGCATGTCTGTGTGCCCAGTGACGCGGAGGATCTGGCCGAGCTGGAGCGCGTCGCTGCGGACGTGGTTGACGGGGCGGGTCTGCCGGTACGTGCCTGGGTCGTCGGGGGTAGGGCGGCAGGGGTGCCCGACGGTCCGCCGGTGGGCGTCGAGGGTGGGCTCCCCATCGGCGGGGAGGGCGGGCTGCTGGAGCTGCGTGGGTGGGTGCTGGCCGGGCACTGGTTCGGATACGGCGTGACGGCCACCGCCGATGGCCCGCGCCGCGTCGTGATCCTCGCCCGGCGCGCGTTCACCCGCCCGCCCGGGGTCGGGTGGGTGGCGTTGCTGCGGGAGGCCACCGGGTGGACGGAGCCCGATCGGTGCGGCGTGGACTGGGCCGCGGCGGAGGCGGCGCTGGGCACCGCGCTGCCCGGTGACTACAAGGACATCGTCGACGCCTTCGGCGCGGGCAGCTTCGACGAGTACCTGGACCTGCTGGTGCCGGGTGCGCCGGGCACGGATCTAGTCTCCTGGGGCCAGGACATGGCGCGGTACGCCGACCTGTACCGGCCATACCCGGTCCACCCCGCGCCCGGCGGCGTGCTCATATGGGGGACCTCCGAGCAGGAGCTGACCTTCCACTGGCTGACCGGACCGGCCGATCCCGACGACTGGCCGGTTCTGGTGCAGTACCTGGACGGTGAGTGGCAGCGCTTCGACTGCGGCACCGGCGAGTTCGTGCTGCGCCTGCTCACCGACCGCACCCCGCCGTTCGCCTTCCCGCCCTCCGCCGGACCGTTCCCCCACTGGTTCGCCTCATGGGAGCTGCCGGAGGGCTAAGCCCTTGCTAACCCGGCTGTCAGCGCCGCTGACCATGCTCGGCGAGGTGTCTGGGCCGCCGGGACAGACTGCGGATCTGCTGGTCACGACCCGCTACAGATCGGTTCAGTCGTCCGCAGGCCGTTGAGCAGTACAGGGATGAGGTTGGAAAAGGCTCAGTGTCCACTCCATCAGCTGAGGGGTCGTGCGCGCGGGGCAGTCGAGCCGATGCCCTCGATGCCGTAGGCGGAGCCGTCGCCGTCCAGTACCGCGAGCGGACCGTGCGGGAACCGCGGATCGGTGCCGACAGGTCCGGCCGTCTTTTTCGCGGCCGGACGGCGCGACACCTCCGGGCGGGCGGACAAAACGCTCCGCCGTGGCCGACGTCTGAACATCAGCGTCTCATCGATGTCATGCCATGAGAGGGCTGACGCGCAGCCCCGAGGTGACGGGCGGTGGCACGGTCCCACGGCCGGGCCAGTCCCCCGCAGCCGCACTCACCGGTGCTCTCTGCCCGCCCAGGGCTCCCCCGCTGTCCGAGCTGGCGGATGCAGCGCCCGTACAGCGGCGTAAGCGGTGAGGACGCGGCGATGGCAGTGGCGCAGCGGATGCCCCAGGCCCACGGGCAGTTCGACATGATGCACCACACTCACGTCCGTGCCGGTGGCCTGGTGCAGGGCCGCCAGGTCCGCCCACGCACCCAGTGCGATGCGGTGCGCGGGTAAGACGTCGTCTCGGACCGCTCCCCTGGCCGTGTACACCCGCCACAAGAACGACGAGGGCCGCGGTGGCCGGACGAATCCAGCGCCCTGACCGGCCCCCGCAGGCCGCAGCTCTCCCATCGGCCGGCGCCTGTCACCAAACCCGTCGCGGCCCTCCGGTCGACTCTTCGGCAGCGAGACTCGCGAGGGAGCGCCGGTCCTTGACAAGACTTCAGAAAGTGACTCAGCAGTAGCGTCAAGGTCCGACACACCCCTGGCGGTCCGACGGGGTGAAGGACCGCCGGTGCATTCACCGGCCTGGGCTAGCCCTTTCCTGAAACGGTCTCGCATTACCGTCATTTGACGGGATGTCAGGGACATCGGGAAAGCCCATCACATGTCGTTGCGTACGTCCGGTTGGCGGCTGCGGGTCACACGTTAGTGATCTTTGAGGTGCAGCCGGAAATTGCCCTCAGTAGGTTCAGTCGCAGATCGGCAGCTCAGCCGATTTCCCTCAAAGAAGGAAGAAGTGAAAATGGAGAAGCGTACCGCCGCCCTGATCGCCGGCGCCTCGGCAGCCGTGGCCATGACTGTCACCGGCGTGACCTACGCCTCCGCCGACGCCCCTCAGGCGCGGTCGGCCCAGGCCGTCCGCCCCGCCTCGGCTCCCCTCGGCGGCGACAGCGACCACGACTTCAAGAAGGACTTCAACGGTCACAACAAGAAGCACGACGGCGAGATCCAGATCAACGAGCGGACGTACTCGGCTGACCCGGGAGCGTGTGTGGCCGTGACCCGCCCCGCATTCACCAGCTTCAACATCACCAACAACACCGACAGGGTCGTTCAGTTCTTCAACGGGGACAACTGCAACGCCGGCAATCCTGCCGCCACGGTCCTGCCTGGTGGCAGCCAGTTCGGGGTCCCGGGGACCTTCCCCGCGAGCAGCTTCCGCGTGATCGACTAAGAAGCCTCGCCAGCGACCGAACTCGCAAGACGTCACCGGGGGACGTAAGCGTCTCGCCTGTTGTGCCTGAGGAGCCCCGGCCCGCCGTAATCGGGCCGGGGCTCCGGCGCAGAGTGCGCCCGTCGGATGAAACACCCGGCTGGGCTCGTTTCACACACTATGCACCCACCTTGCGGTGATCGCAAAGCAAGCGGGTATACGGCTGATCGGCGGCCTGCAGGGTCCTTTGAGCCGGAAATCGGCGCGTTGCATTGAAAGTGGGCGCTCGACCGACGTCACTGTGGAATCACTACCGGACGCGTGCGGGAGTGCCATGGCAGTGCTGTTGACGTTGGTCAGACGACGAAAAGGTTCTGACAGTGTGCCGTATGACGGCGAGGCCCTGCGCCGGCTCGACAGCAGCGTCACACGGGCGCGCTACTGGGTGACGAGAACCCCGCGAGAGGCGGTTCGTCTGCTGCGCAGAGTCCGCCTGTACAACATCGCCGCGGCCGTACTGACCACCATCACCGGGCTGCTGGCGTGGCCGCTCGTCGACGAGGGTTCTCGCCTCACCGCCCAGATCGTGCTCTCCACGCTGTCCTGCCTCGCCGCAGTGGCTGTCGCCGTGCCCTACGCGACCGGCCTGCATGACCGTGTCGAGGCATCCATCAAGCTCTGCGGAATGTACGGAGCCCTCTACGGTGAACTGCTGCGCGCACGAAGCCAGGTCGGCACATCACCCACCACACAGCCGCCTGTCACAGAACTCATTCAGCAACTGCATGACCTGACCGCGCGTAAGGATGCCCTCGCACTGGCCGCACCAGCCCCGGACGGCGATGAAGCATCCGGGGAGCATCCCGCGCCTGTCCACGGCGCTGCCCGCCCCAGCCGGGCCGAACCCTGCGCAAGACCAGCGACAGGGCCCCGTCCCACCGGGAAACGGCGAAGTCTGTGACCGACTGCCGGTCAGATCGCGTATCGGCCCGAGGTGGCCTCAGCGAGCAGGTGGATCCGCCGTTCGTGGGCATCCTGCCTGGTGGGCCCAGGCGGCGAAACCGACCGGCGACACGGATCAGCGTTGCAGCCGGCACCGTTGCGGCGCTCGAGTTGTGGTGCGGCGAGCGCCGGGATCCGCCCACCGGCGCCGCTCCCCCCTTCAGGCGCTCAAGGCGAGGTGATCCGCCGCTGGGGCGTGCTCGACCTCCTGGACGTTCTCAAGAACGCCGGCTTCCTCACCGGCTTCACCACCGAGTTCTCCTCGGTTGCCGCCTACGAGCGCATCGACCGCGCCACGCTCCGGCGCAGGCTGCTGCTCGCACTGTTCGCGCTCGGGACGAACATGGGCATCCGCGCGGTCGTGGCCACCGGTGAGCACGGTGAGACCGAGGCCGGGCTGCGGCACATCCGCCGGCACTTCATCAGTGTGGACACCCTCCGCGCCGCCGTCCGCAGACTCGTGAACGCCACCTTCGCCGTCCGGGACACCACCTGGTGGGGCGGGGGCACGGCGTGCGCCTCGGACTCGAAGAAGTTCGGCTCCTGGTCGAGCGACTTCATGAGCGAGTACCACGCCCGCTACGGCGGCAACAGCGGCAACGGCGTGGTGATCCACTGGCACGTCGAGCGAAAGAACCTCTGCATCTGCTCCCGGATCAAGAACTGCTCCTCCTCCGAGGTCGCGGCCATGATCGAGGGCCTGCTGCGGCACTGCACCGACGCCGAGATCGAGTCCCACTACGTCGACAGGCACGGCGCATCCGTGGTGGGATTCGCGTTCACCGAGCTGCTCACCTTCCGCCTGCTCCCCCGGCTGAAGATCATCGGCTGCATCCGCCTGTACCGCCCCGACGATGACCCTCCCGGCTGGCCGGGGCTCGGCGGCTCCCTCACCAGGTCGATCCGGTGGGATCTGATCGCCGAGCAGTACGACCAGATGGTGAAGTACGCCACCGCCCTGCGGCTGGGCGCCGCCGAGGCCGAGCAGGTCCTACGGCGCTTCACCCGCGGCGGCCCCAAGCACCCCACCTATCAAGCGCTCGAAGACCTCGGCCGCGCGGTACGCACGATCTTCGCCTGCGACTACGTTGCCAGTCCTGGGCTGCGGCGGGAGATCCCCACCGGGCTGCAGGTCGTCGAGAGCTGGAACAGCGGCACCACCGTCCTCCACTACGGCAAGGACGGTGCCTTGACCGCCCGGACAAGGAGCACGCCGAAACCAGCATGCTGGCCCTGCGCCTGCTCCAGTCCGCACTGGTGCACATCACCACCGTTCTGCTGCGGCAGGTTCTCGCCGAGCCCGCGCGGGCGGACCGACTCGGCGATGAGGATCGGCGCGGGTTGACCGCCTTGTTCTGGTCGGACATCAACCCGTACGGCACCTTCCGGCTCGACCTGGGCAAGCGGCTGGACCTCGGGCTCGCCAACGCGATTCCCAGGCCCCGGGCAGCACCGCGGCCCTTCGCGCGCACGGCAACGGCCTGACAAGCCGTCGGTAGGGTGGCGGGCCCCGGCCATCCGTGCGCAAGGACTCAGCCGCGCAACTGTGCGCCTGGATACCAGGCCCAGGCCGCACGGCTCACGCTTCCGGTGTCCACGTGCCCTGGCGGATGCGCGTGGCCAGCCACAGGTCGAAGCGGTCGTCGCCGTCATCGAGGTTGCGGCCGGTCAGGCGCATGGCCTTGTCGACGCGGTTGCGGGCGGTGTGGCGGTGGACGGCGAGGCGACGGGAGGTCTCGTCCCAGGAGCCGCCGGTGTCGAGCCAGGTGGCGAGTGTGCGGGCCAGGTCGCCGGTCGGGTCGGCGGAGTCGAGGGGGCCGAGGACGGCGTCGGCGTAGCCGCGCAGCGCGCGGCGGTCGCCGAACTCCAGCAGCAGGCGCGCCGAGCGCGCCTCGTGTGCCTCGGCCGGGTGGCCGAGTGCGCGGCTGACGCCTACCAAGGCGCGGGCTTGGCGCAGCGAGCCCGTGGCCGCCTCCGGTGGGACGGCCGGGCCGATGCCCGCCGGGGAGCCGGGTGCGAAGCGGGTGAGCACGTCGAGCAGGCCCAGGTCCTCCCCGACGACGGCCTCGACCAGGCCGTCGTGGACGCGGACCAGGCCGCCTGGCACGGCGAGGGCGAGGTCCGCCGCTGCCTCGGCCGCAGCGTCGGCGGCGGTGCCGTCTGCCGGTTCGACGGCGACCGCGCGGACGGCATCGCTGGCCAGCCCCGCGAGGGCCAGCACGTGGCGGGCGTGTTCGGCGGAGACGCCCTCGCTGAGCAGCCGGCCCAGCAGCGCCGAGCGGCGGCGGCGCTCCGGCTCGTCGGCCAGGTGGCGGCGTTCCAGCTCCAGTGAGAGCAGCGAGACCAGGCCGGAAGCGGGCATCCGGTGGTCGGGGGCGAGCGCACCGGCGAGTACGAGCAGGCCGCGCAGGCGGTTCGCGCCCAGCGGCTGGACTTCGACGCCGAGGTTGTACTCCGTGCTGCTGGCGCTGCCGCGCAGCCCGCGTGCGACCACCTTGCGGGCGAGTTGGGTGATGCGCGGTGGCAGGCCCTCTGGGCCGAAGGGGTCGAGGTTGTCCAGGCCGGCGGCGGCGATCGGGCGGCCGAGCAGGTCGGTGACGGCGGCGCCGACGCCGGTCGCGTCGACCCAGGCTTCCAGCGTCGCGGTCAGGCCGCGTCCTGAGGCTGCGGCGGCGGTGAGCCGCCGCTGGGCGTCGAAGGCACGTTCCAGGGCGCGGTGCTGTTCGGCGGCCTTGGCGGCGAACACGGCCTTGGTGACGGCGATGAACGGCACCTCGTCGGGCACGGTGAGCAGCGGCAGGTCCGCCTCGGCGGCGGCGGCGATCAGCGGGGCGGGGGCCTGCTGGTGGGGCAGGTCGTGGCCGAGGCCGAGCACCAGCGCGCTGGCGCCGGCCGCCGCGCAGTCCCGCACGTAGGCGTGGCAGGCCTGCGTCGTCATCGGGAGCAGCAGTCCGATGGTCATCAGCAGTTCGCCTCCTTGCAGCCAGGGCCCCGGGCGGAGCAGTTCGGAGACGTGGGCCGCCTCGACCGGACGGTTCAGTCGGTCCGGAGCGGCGACCACGGAGAGGCGAAGCTCGGGGAGCGCGACCAGGTCGGCGAGGTGAAGGGGCATGGACACAGTGTCCATCATGGTGAGGGAGAATCGACATGGTAGCCATCGTCGGGGGTTCCTGGGCCGCGTAGGTTCCTGCTACTACCCGCCTCCGTGCCACCCCAGGAGGGCCCATGGACCAGCACAGACCTCATCCCCCGTCGCCTGCCGGCGACGGTTCGGCCGCCACCGCGTCCGGCGGCCTGATCGAGACGCGCTCCATCGACTACGTGCCCGCCCGCGAGCGGCACGGCAAGGTCTGGCATCAGGGGCCGTTCTGGTTCACCGGCAACTTCGTGCTGACCACGATGGTGACCGGCTTCATCGGACCCTCGCTGGGGCTGGGTCTGGGCTGGTCGGTGCTGGCGGTCGTGCTGGGGGCCTGCTTCGGCACCTTCTTCATGGCCTTCCACGCCAACCAGGGCCCGCGGATGGGTCTGCCGCAGATGATCCAGTCGCGTGCCCAGTTCGGCATCCGCGGCGCGATCGTGCCGTTCGCGGCTGTGGTCTTCGTCTACATCGGCTTCAACGTCTTCAACGTGGTACTGGCGACCCAGGGCCTGCAGACGATCCTGCCCGGCGGCACCACCCTGTGGTACGCGCTGCTGATCGGCCTGGCGATCGTGCTGGCCGTGGTCGGTCACGACCTGCTGCACGCGGTGCAGCGCTGGCTCACCTACCTGCTGATCGTCGTCTTCGGCGTGCTGACCGTCGGCGCGGTCGTGCAGCTGCACCCGCACGCCGCGGCCGCGAGCGGCTCCGGCGGTGGGGGCGGTTTCACCGCCTTCCTGGTGGTCTTCTCGGCGGCGGCCGGCTACCAGATCAGCTACGCCGTCTACGTCTCGGACTACTCGCGCTACCTGTCCAAGGACGTTCCGTCCAAGAAGGTCATCTGGTGGACCTACCTGGGCGCGGCCGGGTCCGCGGTCTGGCTGATGTCCCTGGGGTCCCTGCTGGCCTCCTCGCTGCCGAACCCGGACGCGATCAGTGGCCTGCGGCAGGTCGGCAACGCGATCCTGCCCGGCTTCGGCACCTTCGCCGTGGTCGTCTCCTCGCTCGCCCTGATCTCGATCATGGCGGTCAACGCCTACGGCGCGATGCTGACCTCCACCAGTGCGGTGGACGCGTTCCGCAAGGTCCGCCCGACGGTGAAGTCCCGGGTCGCCGGCATCGTGGTGATCGAGCTGGTCGTCTTCGTGGTCGCCCTCGTGCTGCCCGCCGACTACCTGGCGAACTTCAACAACTTCGTGCTGCTGATGCTGTACTTCCTGATCCCGTGGACGGCGGTCAACCTGGTGGACTTCTACTTCGTCCGCCGCGGCCACTACGCGATCACCGCGATCTTCGACCCGCGCGGCATCTACGGCCGCTGGTCCTGGCAGGGCCTGACCGCCTACACCGTCGGCTTCGCGGCGATGGTGCCGTTCTTCGCCACGTCCTTCTGGACCGGCCCGGTCGCGAAGGCGCTGGGCGGCGCGGACGTCTCCTTCGCGGTCGGCCTGCTCGTCGCGGGCATCCTGTACTACGGGCTCACCCGCAGCCTGGACCTGAACGCCGAAGCGGACGCGATCGCCGCGAGCGACCGCGCGCTGGAGGGCGAGGACGCAGAAGGTCCCGATGCCCACAAGGGCTCCCCCCTGGCGGTCTGAGATGACCTTCCCGAACGCCGGCACCACCCGCGTCGCCTGCGCGCAGCTCACGCTGCGCGTCGGCGACCAGGAGGGCAACCGGGCCGCCGCCCGCGCGGCGATCGAGCGGGCCGCGGCCGCCGGGGCCGAGGTCGTGGTCCTGCCCGAGCTCACCAACAGCGGCTACGTCTTCCGCGACAAGGCGGAGGCCGCCTCGCTGGCCGAGCCCCTGGACGGCGAGGCCGTGGCCGACTGGACGGCACTCGCCCGGCGCCACCGGATGATCGTCGTCGGCGGGCTCTGCGAGCTCGACGAGGACGGCCTGATCCGCAACTCGGCCGTCCTCGTCGACCCCACCGGCCTGCGAGCAGTCCACCGCAAGGCCCATCTGTTCGGCACCGAGCACGAGATCTTCGTCCCCGGCGCCGAACTGCCGCCCGTGGTCGACACCGCCGTCGGCCGGATCGGCCTGCTGGTCTGCTACGACCAGGAGTTCCCCGAGTACGTGCGCACGCTCGCACTGCGCGACGCGGACCTGCTGTGCGTGCCGGTCAACTGGCCGCTGTTCCCGCGCCCCCGGGGCGAGCGGCCGTCCGAGGTGATCCGGGTGCAGGCCAACGCCGCGATCAACCGGATGTTCGTCGCCGCCTGCGACCGCACCGGAACCGAACGGGACGTCGTATGGACCGGCGGCTCCGTGATCGTCGACCTCGACGGCTTCCCCGCCGCCGGTCCCGCCACGGGGACGGACGACGCCCTGCTCATCGCCGACTGCGCACTGACCAGCGCCCGGGACAAGCGCGTGGGCGAGCACAACGACGTGCTCGGCGACCGCCGACCCGAGCTCTACCGAAGCGTCATCCGTTCCACGCACCCCCTGAAGGAGGAGGCACGATGAGCGACCAGCCCGTCGGCCCGATCGACGCCACCCGCGTCCCCCGCTACGCCGGCCCGGCCACCTTCGCGCGGCTGCCCCGCACCGACGAGGTCGACCACGTCGACGTGGCCGTCGTCGGTGTCCCGTTCGACAGCGGCGTCAGCTACCGGCCCGGCGCGCGCTTCGGCCCCGCGCACGTCCGCGCCTCCTCCAAGCTGCTGCGCCCCTACCACCCGGCGCTCGACGTCTCCCCGTTCGCGGCCCAGCAGGTCGCCGACGCGGGCGACATCGCGGTCAACCCGTTCGACATCGCCGACGCGATGAAGACGGTCGAGCTGGCCGCGCGCGAGCTCGGCTCCGGCGGCACCAGGCTGCTGACCATCGGCGGTGACCACACCATCGCCCTTCCGCTGCTACGCGCGGTCGCGGCCGAGCACGGCCCCGTCGCGGTCGTCCACTTCGACGCCCACCTGGACACCTGGGACACGTACTTCGGCGAACCGACCACCCACGGCACGCCGTTCCGCCGCGCGTCACAGGAGGGCCTGCTCGACCCCGAGCGCTGCCTCCACGTCGGCATCCGGGGCCCGTTGTACTCCCGCGAGGACCTGCGCGAGGACGGCGTCCTCGGCTTCCAGGTCGTCCACGCGGACGACTACCAGGACGCCACGGTCGCCTCCGTCGTCGAGCGGATGCGCCGCCGCCTGGGCGACGGACCGGTCTACGTCTCCGTCGACATCGACGTCCTCGACCCGGCCCACGCACCGGGCACCGGCACGCCCGAGGCCGGCGGCCTCACCAGCCGCGAACTCCTGCACACCCTGCGCGGACTGGTCGGCCTCAACATCGTCGGCGCGGACATCGTCGAGGTCGCCCCCGCCTACGACCACGCGGAACTGACCGGTATCGCGGCCGCACACGTGGGCTACGAACTGCTGTCCGTGCTGGCGAAGAACCGACAGGACTCGTCGGCGGGGTGACCGTCCCCTGACCCGTGCCTATGACGCCGCGCCGCCCACGACGCGGCACAGTTCCCGGACCCACTTCGGGACTGCCCCTGGAGCACGCACCCCGCGCACGATCGCGGCGTCGGTGCGGGGGACGGCACTGAGATTGATCATGGTCGGCTGGCACGCCGGCCGGGGGCTCTGCCGGGGGGTCGCGGAAAGATCGCCGGGCGGGTGCCGGGGCCGGCCACAGTCCGCTCGTGCCGGTGCAGTTCCTGACCGGTGAGCAGGCCGAGGCGTACGGGAAGTTCGCCGAGGAGCCGACCCGCCCCGAGCTGAAGCGGTTCTTCTTCCTGGACGACGTCGACCGCGACCTGATCGCTCGGCGCCGCTCGACGTACCACCAGCTCGGCTCGCGCTCCAGATGTGCACGGTGCGCTACATCGGCCGGTTCCTCCCGGACGACCCGCTGGATGCGCCGTGGCCGGTGGTCGAGCACCTGGCCGCGCAGCCCGGCATCGAGGATGCGTCGGTGGTGAAGCGGTACACCGAGCGGCCGAAGACGGCGTACGAGCACGCGTGGGAGATCCGGGACGCCTACGAAGACCACGAGTACGACGATGCGGAGTGGTCCCGGCGGTTCCGCACGTTCTGGCACGGGCGGGCGTGGACGCACGCCAAGGGCCCGAAGGCGCTGTTCGACCACGCGGTGGGCTGGCTGCGCCGCAACCGGGTGGGGCACCGCGTCGGGCCGTTTGGGGCTGTACGTGCGGCTACGGATCACGCGTTCGGTCCGTCGCCGGTCATCAGGGCGAGCAGGCTGTGAGGTGCGTGGTCGTCGATCATGGTCGTGTAGAAGCCGTCGTCGTCCGCTTCCACCGCGGCGGCGTGAGCGAACATCGCGTGTTCGTGTGCTGCGAGCGCGGTCTCCACATCGTTGGGGTGTGCGGCGAGGGCGCGGCCGAGTTCCGCGCCGTCCAGCATGGCCAGGTTGGCGCCTTCGCCGTTCGGCGCCCGCAGGTGCGCGGCATCGCCCAGCAGGGTCACCCCCGGCACGCGCTCCCAGCGGTGCCCGGCCGGCAGGGTGAAGACGGGGCGCAGCACCGGCGGGGTGTCGCTGTCGGTGATCAGGGCGGTCAGTGCGGGGGCCCACCCGTCGAACTCTTGCATCACCCGTGCGGTGAGGGCTGCGGCATCGCTGGTGTCCAGGCCGGTGAACCAGTCCTGGGGCTTCTTCAGCTGCACGTAGGTGTGCAGGACCCCGCCGCCTTCACGGTGAGCGAGCAATCCGCGGCCCGGGGCGAGCGCGAACAGGGAGCCGGCTCCGACCGCCTTCGCGGAATCGGGGTGACGGGTTTCCGCCTCGAAGAGGAACGTCTCCACGCTGCACACGCCGAAGTACTGTGGCGTGGCCTTCGACAGCAGCGGCCGCACACGCGACCAGGCGCCGTCGGCGCCGACGAGCAGGTCCGCGACCACGGTGGTGCCGTCGGCGAGGCTCACCTGGTGGCGGTCGTCGCCGAGGGCCTTGACGGCGGTGACCTTGTGGCCCCAGCGGACGGTCCCGGCGGGCAGGGAGTCGAGCAGCATCTGCCGCAGTGCGCCGCGCGGTACCTCCGGGCGTTCGCCGGTTGCGACGTCGGGCAGGTCGAGCAGCACGTTCGCCGCTCGGTCCATGATCCGGTACGCCTCTCGGCCCGGGAGGATCAGCTCGCGGAACTGCTCGATCAGTCCGGCCGCCTCCAAAGCCGCCTGCCCGGTGTGGGGGTGGAGGTCGAGCAGGCCACCCTGACGGCGCGAGTCCGGCGCGGGATCGACCTCGTAGACCGTGGCCGGGATGCCGTGCACGTGCAGCACGCGGGCCAGCGTCAGGCCGCCCAGACCGGCTCCGATGATCGTGACAGGTGTCGTCATGGTGTCCTCCCGGACCCTTGGGGTGCCGTGACGCCCACTCGCTTTGGATCGTCACTCCAATCACGCTAACACCTGTTTGGATCGACGCTCCATCCATGCGATGCTGGGACCGTGGCGAAGAGGACGGCGAAGGGACCTGCGCGGGCCCCGCGGCGGGCGGACAGCCTGTCGAGGGAGCTGATCGTCCAGGCGGCGATCGAGATGCTGGACAGTGGCGGCGAGAAGGCGCTGACGCTGCGCGCACTCACCGTGCGCCTGAGCACCGGCTACGGGGCGATCTACCACCACGTCAAGGACAAGAGTGATCTGCTCGCGACGGCCGCTGACGAGGTCATCACCGGCGTGATGTCCGGCGCGGTCACCGATGCGGATCCGCATGCTGCTCTGCGCGCCCTCACCCTCGGCCTGTTCGACGCGATCGACGCTCACCCCTGGGTCGGAGCGGAATTCTCCCGCCAACCGTGGCGGCCCGTACTACTGGACTTCTACGAGGGCGTCGGCCGCCTGCTGGATGCCCTCGGCGTTCCGGAGAAGGCGCGCTTCGACGTAGCCGGCGCGCTCGTGAACTACGTCCTCGGTGTCGCCGCACACAACGCCGCGAACGCACGGCTTCGCGCAGGCAGCAGCGACCCGGACCGGGAGACCTTCCTGGAGAACGCCGCCACGCAATGGGCGCAGGTCGACCCGGGCCGGTACCCGTTCGTGCACGCGGCGGCAACTCATCTGGGCGAGCACGACGACCGCGAGCAGTTCCTTGTCGGGGTAGACATCTTCCTCGCCGGCATCTCGTCCCTGCACTAGAAGCCCCTGACACCCATTGCCCCCGCGGCGCGGCCCTGCCGGCGCGTATCCGTACCCCGCAGCCCGACACCGGCCTCGGCCGACCTTCCGCGGATGTCCCCCGCACCAGTCACTCGACCGCGGCCCCTCGTCGGCAAACGAAGGCGAGCTCAAGCGGTCAGCGCAGCACCGCTGGTCAGGTGGGCAGCGTCGACAACCGGCGTCGGACATCCATGCCGGCGAACGGTCCGTCAGGCGGATTGCGGCACCTGCTCATCGGCTGCGCGCGAGTCTCGACCGGCGACCAGAATCCTGATCGTCAGATCGACGCGCTCCTTGCGGCATGGCGTGGACCGGAACGACGTCCATGTCGACACCGCGAGCGGCGCGAAGGCGTCCCGCCCGAAGCTCGACCTCGTGCTGCAACTGCTGCGGCCCGGCGACACTCTCAACACCACCCGGCTCGACCGGCTCCCCCGCTCCGTCCTCCACCTGCTCACACCCGGCGCCGAGCGGCGCGAGCGGCAGATCGGGCTGCACATGATGGAGCAGGGCATCGACACCGCCACGGTGGAGGGTCGGGCGATGTCCGGCATGCTGTCAGTGCTCGCCCAGCTCCAGCGCGAGCTGACCGCGGCGAACACGGTGGACGGCCCGGCCGCCGCCCGCGCTCGCGACCGGGTCGGCGGGCGCCGCCCCAGGCTCACCGACGACCAGGCCGCCCTCGCCCAGCAGCTCTACGACGCACGCGAGAAGAGGCGTCCAGCAGAGGGCGGCGGGACGGTCGGACTGTGCTCCGAAAGACGGCCTCAGTCCAGGATGGCGGCCAGGCGGCGCCATTCCTCCCGTGGCAGGGAGTCGCGCGGGCCACCCGTCACCACCTGGATCGCCACGTGGTCCGCGCCCGCCTCGTGGAAGGCGTTGAGGCGGGTGTGGATGCGGCTCTCGTCGCCCCAGGCGTACAGGGCGTCCACCAGGCGGTCGCTGCCGCCGTCGGCCAGGTCGTCCTCGGTGTAGCCCAGGCGCAGGAAGCTGTTGGTGTAGTTCGGGAGGGTGAGGTACATCGCGAGGTGCTCGCGGGCCAGGGCGCGGGCGGCGGCCGGGTCGCTCTCCAGGACGACCCCGAGCTCCGGTGCCAGCAGCGGGGCCTCGCCCAGGATCTCGCGGGCCCGCACGGTGTGCTCGGGGGTGACGAGGTAGGGGATCGCGCCCGCCGCCCGGTCCCGGGACAGCTCCAGGGTCTTCGGGCCGAGGGCCGCGAGCACCCGGCGCCCGGCCGGGACACCGGCCGCGTCCAGCGCGTCGAGGTAGGCGACCAGGGCGGAGTACGGGCGCCGGTACTGGTCCTCCATCTTGGCGTGGCTCACGCCGAGGCCGAGCAGGAAGCGGCCCGGGTGGGCCGACTCCAGCTCGGCGAAACCGGCCGCGCTCTCCTCGGCCTCGTACTGCCAGATGCTCTGGATGCTCGTGCCGACGACCAGCCGGGACGTCGCCTCAAGGAGCGGCGCGGCATGCCGGGGCGCGCTGCTGTCGCCCAGCCAGGCGGCCCCGTAGCCGAGTTGCTCCAGTTCGGCGGCGGCCTCGGCGATGTCGCCGCGGCGGGCCGGATCCTCCGCCCTGAGGCCCACGTTCCAGACGCCGTAGCGGCCGATCGACTCCTTGACGGTGCGGGCGCTGTCCGTCGTCTCGCTCATCGGGTCCCTTCCCTCCAGGTGGGTGTGCTGTCGTGATGGTCGTGCACACCGGTGCCAACCGGAGGGAGCCGCGCGGTAATCCTGCGTCCGCCACCCGCGCGGCCGCTACCTGCCGGGGAACCGCTCCAGCGCCTCCACGACGAACCGGTGGACCTGGAGCCGGGGCAGTCCGCAGACCGTCACCGTGCCGATCACACCGGCGTCCTCGACCCGGACCGGGAAGCAGCCGCCGTGCGCCGCGTAGGTGTCGGGATCGAGGCGGGAGGACTCCTGGAACGTCATGCCCTTGGCGCGGAAGTGGGCGCCCACCAGGCAGGAGGAGGCGCCGTAGCGCTCCACCACCCGGTACTTGCGGCCGATCCACGCGTCGTTGCCCTGGCATCCCAGCAGGCCAACGGCTCACTACCGGCAGGACGGGCAGCGCGCCTGCGGTCGGCGCGCCCTTGCGCGGCGCGCCGGGGTCCGCTGTCGCGGCGGGTCTGACCCATCACAGCTGCCCAGTCCGGAACCGCGGGGACTGCGGCGTGCGTAGGCCGCCCGGTCCGTGCCACCTGCGAAGGGCTATACGACCGCTTCGAGTTGACGGTGACAGTAGTGGACGACCTCATCGCCGAGCGTACGGCCCGCCTCCGGCCCTGCTATGCGCACCCCGTAGCGATGCCCGGCGCCGCGCAGGTGGTCTCCTGCCTGCACCTGACGGGCCGTCTGCTCGCCGTCGCCACCGCGGCGTCCTCCGTCCTGGCCGGATCCGCCGTGGCAGCTCTCCCCTTCGGCCACTGCTTGTCCTTTGTGGTCTGCGCCGACCACCCGCTGGTGAAGCGGGTGAAGCCGGCCCCCGACGACTCCTCCGTTCGCCGCAGAGTGTCCAGCGGGAATGGCCGGGGATCGGTCCCCTCGGGCAGGCAGCAAGGACGGCCGGGCCTCCTGCCCGGCAGGAGGTGGCCGTGGGGTCGTGTCGGGAACACGAAAGAGCCCGGATCGTGTAGATCCGGGCTCTTCAGCAGTAGCGGGGACAGGATTTGAACCTGCGACCTCTGGGTTATGAGCCCAGCGAGCTACCGAGCTGCTCCACCCCGCGTCGGTGTCCCCTACCGTACGCCATCCCAGCAGGCGCCAAAGACCACTTTTCGGCGCGGGCTCTATGCGGCGAAGCCGACGTTGGTGACGTACTCGTACTGGCCCCACTGCGAGCCGAGGTCGACGATCGTGTCCTGCCACGCGGCGTCGAGGCCCTGGTGGTCGCCGGCCGCCCAGACACCGCCGATCCCGTCCGGGAAACGCGTCATCTTCTGCACGCTGGAGGACGGCTCCGGCCTGGTCGACATCGCGTTCTTCGAGGACTCACACGAGCAGGTCGCCCGCACCGTGTTCCACCCGGGGGTGCTGCTCGTGCGCGGCACCGTCGAGGCCCGCGGCCCGCGGCGCACCGTCGTCGGCGCGATGGCCTGGGACCTGGACGAGATCGCCGCAGCCCGCCGCGACCACGGCCCCCAGGCCGCCCTCAACCTCCTCGGGCGAGCCGCACCGGCCCCCACACCGGCCCAACCCACCGGGCTGCCCACCCTCACCGACGGCACCGCCGGGGCCCGCCTCCACCCCGACGCCGACCGAAGCCGACAGGTTCCCAATTTCCTGGAGGGGATCGAGCGTGAACCTGTCGGTCCTCTCGGGGCATAGGCGGGGGTGTGCGATCGGTTGAGTGATCTCGCGGGGCGTTCTCGGGCATCCGGTGTCGGCATACACCCTTGTGTGCACCGCCGAGCACGGCTGTGCGTGCACACTCATGATTCGACGTCGGACTGCCCAAGGGGCCCAAGCGTGCCGGGCCGGGGGGACACAGGCCTGGAGCAGCAGACTCTTCCGTGTGACTCGGCCGCGGCACGCTTCGGCCCGTACGGCTAAACGTGTGATGGCCGGCCCGCGAGGCGGGCCGGCCAGGCTCAAGCCGCCGGTTCGAGGAAGGTCAGGACCGAGGTGTCCTCTTCGATCAGCGGGGCGAGGGCGGTGTTGAACGGGCCGCCGTATGGGGCCTTCAGGTGAGCTTGGAAGGCGTCCTCGTCTCGGTACACCTCGAAGATCCAGTAGGCGCGCGGGTTGGACGTCTTGGTGTAGACGTCGAAGGTGAGGTTGCCGTCTTCCTCGCGGACCTTCTTGGCGTAGTCCAGGATCAGGCGGGCGACCTCGTCCTCCGCGCCCTTGCGGGCGGTGAACTCGGCGAGCAGGGTCTTGTTCACGGTGTGGGCTCCTCCGTGGTCCGGCGTGAGGTGAGGGTCAGTCGCGGTAGGAGCCGAGGTGCCAGACGCGGGCCTGGTCCAGCTTCACTGAGCCGTTCTCGGCGAAGACCTGCACTCCCTGACTGGCGGGGTCGGGGAAGATCTGGTCGGTGATGACCGCTTCGCCGCTGCCGCCGAAGACTTCGACGGATGACCAGTCGACGAGGATCCGCAGCTTGACCTTGCCGTCCTTGGCCTTCAGTGGCGCGGTCTGGACGCCGGGGAAGGTGCTGTTGAAGTCCACGGCGCCGGAGTGGGTGCGGTCGACGTACAGCTCCTGTGTCGTGGTGTCGTAGCCGATGACGGTCTCCTCGCCTCCGGCGCCGGTGCGGACCTTCAGGCCGAAGCGGTCGGCGTTCTTGAGGGAGAAGGTGGCCTCGATGTCGAGTGCCTTGCCCTTGGCCGCGGGGCCGATCAGGGGCTTTGTGGTGCTGGTGACGGTGACGCCGGCCGCGGTCGCCGGGTAGTCCTGGCGCAGGGACGACAGGCTGTTCACCGGCTTGCTGGTGAGCCGGATCCGGCCGTCGATGGTGCGCAGGGCCATCTCCCGGGGGGCGCTCTGTGCGCTGCGCCAGGGGGAGGTGGGGATGGCGCCGGCGTAGTCCCAGTTGTTCATCCAGCCGATCATGTAGCGCTTGCCGCCGGGCGCGTCTTCCCAGGACACGGCCGCGTAGTAGTCCTTGCCGTAGTCGGCCCAGTCGGCGCGCTGCACGACCGACTTGGCGGGCTTGTCGGCGGCGGTGAACTGGTCGGCCAGGATGTGGCCCCAGCCGGAGGTGTTCATGTCGACGACCTGGATCTTCGCCTTCTTGCCGGCGTAGGGGCGCAGGTCGAAGGAGGCCCAGTCGAGGGTCTCGCTGTTGGCGCCGGTGGCGCTGCGGACGACCTGGCCGTCGACGATCAGGTTGACGGACGTCTCCTGGGAGACGGGCTGGGCCTTGGTGTCGGACAGCATGATGTGGTCGACGTTGAGGTGGCCCCAGCCGCCGGTGTTGTCGTCGACGATCTTGATCTGTGCTTTCTTGCCGGCGAGGTCGCTGACGTCCCAGGAGTCCCAGTTGAGCGCCTCGGCGTCCTTTCCGGTGGCGCTGCGCACAACCTGGCCGTCGACGAGGAGCTCGAGGGCGGTGGGGTTGGCGGCGCTGGTCGGGTGGTTGCCGCCGCCGATGAGGAAGTTGATGTGGTTCTTGTCGATGGTGAATTCGGGCGAGGTGAGGGTGCCTGTGGTGGAGTCGCCGTTCAGGAAGGTGTTGACCAGGCCGCTGCCCAGGTATCCGGAGACTTCCTGCTGGCCGGGGAGGGTGCCGGTGGCCGGGGCGGAGCCGAAGGCGTCTTCGGTCTTCGTCCAGTCGCCGTAGGCGCCGCCTTCGAAGTCCGCGAGGACCGTACCTGCGGGCGGCGGTCCCTGCTCCATGACGGTTCCGGCCTCGTGCGGGTGCCGTCCGCCGCCGACCTTGAAGTTCAGGTAGGGGCTGTCGACGGTGAATTCGGGTGAGGTGAGGGTGCCGGTGGTGCCGTCACCGGCGTGGAAGCTGTTGGCGAGGCCCTTGCCGTCGAAGCCGTCGACGGCCCCCTGCCCGTCCACCGCGCCGGCCGCCGGTCCGTCGCCGAAGGCGGTGCCGGTGGTCGTCCATGTACCGAAGTCGGTGCTCTCGAAGTTCTGCATGACCGTGCCGGTGGGCGGGGTGTAGGTGCCCTTGTCGTCGGCGGTGAACTTCGTGCCGTCGAAGTCACCGATGAAGTACTGGGCGGCCGAACCGCCCGCAATTCCACCCGGGTTGATGTTGACGACCAGGACCCACTTGATGTTGTCCGGGTCGCCGTCGACGGCGAGGGGGAACAGGTCGGGGCACTCCCACACGCCGCCGGTCGCGCCCTCAGGCCCGAACTCGCTGAGCTGCGTCCAGTCCTTGAGGTTCTTGGAGGAGTAGAACCGCACCTTGTGCTCGGTGGACAGCGACACCGTCATCAGCCAGCTCTTGGTCGGCGCGTACCACTGGACCTTGGGGTCGCGGAAGTCGCGGGAGCCGATGTCGATGACGGGGTTGCCCTGGTACTTGGTCCAGGTGCGGCCGCGGTCGGTGCTGTAGGCGATCGACTGGGCCTGGATGCCGGTGCTCTTGTAGTAGCTCGTGTAGATGGCGACCATGGGCGGGTTCTTCTTCGTGCCGAACCCGGTGGTGTTGTTCCAGTCGACGACCGCGCTGCCGGAGAACACCATCTCGTTGTCGTCGTGCGACAGAGCGAGCGGCAGCTGCTTCCAGTGCACGAGGTCCGTGCTGACGGCGTGCCCCCAGGACATGTCGCCCCACGAGTTGCCGTGGGGGTTGTACTGGTAGAAGAGGTGATATTCGCCGTGGTAGTACACGAGGCCATTGGGGTCGTTCATCCAGTTCTTCTCCGGGGTGAAGTGGAACTGGGGCCGGTAGGTCTCCGCGTACAGCGGGGTGTCGGCAGCGACGGCTTGGGGGGCCAGCGGGGCTGCGGACAGGGCGCAGACGGTCGCCACCGCCGCGATCATCCGTGGGCGGGCATGCCGGGATACACGTCCAGAGCTCATGATGTCTCCTGTGCTGCGGCTGTCCGCGCAGCGGATCCTGCTGCCCAGCGCGGTACCAACCGAAGAATTGACGCCTTGACAGGCGCCGACGTCCACGGCGCCCGACAAGGAGTGTCATCGTTGACTTGTGTCAGCGATGACACCGAGTGGCCCGATGATGGGGGCAGTGCGGCCCATGCGTCAACTGTTGCGCCAGGTCACCTGTGGGCGGCTCACCCGACCGTCATGCGCGGCCGAGGGCGGCGGCCTGCTCCAACTGGTTCTGCCACGGTGGGTTCGGGCCGGCGACCGAACAAGTCAGGGCCGCAACCCGGGCAGCGAACAGGCAGGCGTCCGCGACATCCGCAAGACGGATGTCCGTCAGCCTGCCGCCGAGGAGTCCACGGGTGCCGAGGTGGTGCAGCAGCCCGGCGGTGAAGGAGTCTCCCGCCCCGACCGTGTCCGCGACGGTTGTCGGCACGGCGGGCACCTCGATCCGTTCGCCGTCGAGGGAGGCCAGTACGCCGCCGGCGCCGCGGGTGATCACGACGAGCTGCGCCCCGGCCGCGTGCCAGAGGTCGCACGCCTGCTCGGGCGGGGTGCCCGGCAGCAGGAGTTCCAGGTCGTCCTCGCTCAGCCGGAGCACATCGGCGAGGGCGCACCAGTGCGCCAGCCGGGCGCGGTAGACCTCGGGGCGCACCAGCAGCGGCCGGACATTGGGGTCGATGCTGATGGTCGCCCGGCGGGCGGCAGCCGCCACGAATTCCTCCACCACCGCCGCGCCCGGCTCACGGACCAGGGCCAGCGATCCGGTGTGCACGCAGGCGGTTTCGGACACATCCACCCGCGCCAGTTCCTCGGGCGTCCACTGCCAGTCGGCCGTGTTCTGGGCATGGAAGGAGAACGCGGCCTGCCCCTGGGCATCGAGCTCCGCCACGGCCAGTGTGCTGGGTTCCATGGCCGGCACGGTGTACGACAGGTCCACCCCGGACGCCTCCAGGTGGGCGCGGAACAGGCGGCCGAACACGTCGCCGGACAATCGCGCGAGGAAGCGGGCCGGGGTGCCGAGGCGGGCCAGAGCCACTGCCGTATTCGCGGGTCCGCCGCCGGGCAGCACCCGCAGGGCGAGCTCGTTGGAGGCACTTGCGGGTTCGGCGAACGCGTCCGCGACGCACTCCCCCAGGACGGTGATCTGACGCGGGCTCATGGGCTGCTCTTCTCTGACGAACGTGCGGGCACACCGGACGCGTCATGGCACAGCTGCCGAACAGCTACGGGCTGACGGAGGCCGCGGGCGTTGCCGATTTGTGACAGACACAGGGCATTGACGTTTCCTGGAGGCGGAGTCCATCATCCTCGGCAAGCAGTGTCAACGATGACATAAGTCAACGATGACACCCGGGCGGCATGCTCTGATCCCGGTCCCGCGCCGCTCGCTATCCCGCAGGAGTCGTTCATGTCTCGCACCACTCGCCTGTCCTCCTCCCTCCTCAGAGCAGCCGCTGTCACGGGCGTCGCGGCCCTCACCCTGACGGCCTGCGGCTCCGGTTCCGGATCGGGTTCGTCCAGCGCCGGTTCCGGCGAGGTCAAGGTCGGCCTGATCACCAAGACCGACACCAACCCGTTCTTCGTGAAGATGAAGGAGGGCGCCGAGAAGACGGCGAAGGCCGAGGGCGTCCAGCTCATGACCGCGGCAGGCAAGTTCGACGGTGACAACGCCGGTCAGGTCACAGCCATCGAGAACATGGTCGCCGCCGGCGTGAAGGGCATCCTGATCACCCCGAGCGACTCCAAGGCGATCGTGCCGGCGATCGCGAAGGCCAAGGCCAAGGGCGTCCTCGTCATCGCCCTGGACAGCCCGACCGAGCCGCAGAGCGCGGTCGACGCCCTCTTCGCCACCAACAACCTCAAGGCCGGCGAGCTGATCGGCGACTACGCCAAGGCCGCCATGAAGGGCAAGAAGGCGAAGATAGCCACCCTCGACCTCGCGCCCGGCGTCTCCGTCGGCGTGCAGCGGCACAACGGCTTCCTGAAGGGCTTCGGCGCCACCGACAAGGACGTCGTCTGCGCCCAGGACACAGGCGGCGACCAGGCCAAGGGCCAGACCGCGATGGAGAACTGCCTGCAGAAGGAACCCGGCATCAACCTCGTCTACACCATCAACGAGCCCGCCGCCCTGGGCGCCTACACCGCCCTGAAGGCCAAGGGCAAGGAGAAGGATGTCCTGATCGTCTCCGTCGACGGCGGCTGCACCGGCACCCAGGCCGTCAAGGACGGCAAGATCGCCGCCACCTCCCAGCAGTACCCGCTGAAGATGGCCGCCCAGGGCGTCAAGGCCGTCGTGACGTACGCCAAGGACGGCAAGAAGGCGTCCGGTTATACCGACACCGGCGTCACCCTGATCACCGACAAGGCGCAGGACGGGGTCACGTCCAAGGACACCGCCTACGGCCTGGAGAACTGCTGGGGCTGAGCCGCCCCGAGGATCGTCTCTCCCTCTCAGCGGGGCGGCCGCCCCTCCTCCCCGACCGGGGACGGCCGCCCCCTCGTTCCCTTGTCCTCCGACGGGGACGGACAAGGACATCTGTCTTCCGACAAGGACTTCGCATGACAGCCACGACCACCCCCCCGGACACGTCCAAGCCGTACGCCGGGCTCACCGCACCGAGCACGGCCCGCAGACTGCTCACGGCGCCGACCACCGGGCCCCTGGTCGCCCTCCTCCTGGCCTGCGTCTTCTTCGCCCTCTCGACCGAACAGTTCCTCACCGGCGGGAACTTCTCCCTGATCGTGCAGCAGGTCATGGTCGTCGGCACCCTCGCCATCGGACAGACCCTGATCATCCTCACCGCGGGCATCGACCTGTCGTGCGGGGCCGTGATGGCGTTCGGCAGCATCATGATCGCCAAGATGGCGGCCGAGGGCACCCTGCCACCGCTGCTCGCCATCGCCCTGGGCATCGCCGTCTGCGCCGCCTTCGGCCTGCTCAACGGACTGCTGGTGCAGAAGATCCCGCTGCCGCCGTTCATCGTCACCCTCGGCATGCTCAACGTGGCCTTCGCGCTGACGCACATCTACTCCGCGGAACAGACCGTCACCAATCTGCCCGACCCGCTCACGGCTCTCGGGCGGACCTTCCCGCTCGGCCACACCGACATCACCTACGGCTCCCTGGTCACCATCGCCCTGTTCCTGCTGCTCGCCTACGCGCTGAGCAGCACCGGCTGGGGCCGGCACGTCTACGCCCTCGGCAACAGCCAGGAAGCGGCCCGGCTGAACGGCATCCGCACCTCCCGGCTGACCATCGGCATCTACACCGTGGCCGGCCTGCTGTACGGCATCGCCGCCCTGCTGCTCATCTCCCGCACCGGAGTCGGCGACCCGCAGGCCGGACAGACCGACAACCTCGACAGCATCACCGCCGTCGTCCTCGGCGGCACCAGCCTCTTCGGCGGCCGCGGCTCGGTCCTCGGCACCTTCATCGGCGTCCTCATCGTCGGCGTGTTCCGCAACGGCCTGCAGCTGATGGGTGTCGCCTCCATCTACCAGACCCTGATCACCGGCGTACTGGTGATCCTCGCGGTGACCGTCGACCAGATCTCCCGGAAGAAGGCCCGATGACCGCCACCCCCGCCCCCGTTCTGCAGGCCCGCGGACTGGTGAAGCGGTACGGCCACGTCACCGCCATCGACGGCGCCGACTTCGACCTGCTGCCCGGCGAGGTCCTCGCCGTCATCGGCGACAACGGAGCCGGAAAGACGAGCCTGATCAAGGCTCTCACCGGCGCGGTGGCCCCCGACGCGGGCGAGATCCGCCTGAACGGCGAGCCCATCCAGTTCAACGGCCCGCAGAGCGCCCGCGCCCACGGCATCGAGACGGTCTACCAGGACCTGGCCGTGGCCGCCTCCATGGACATCGCCTCCAACGTGTTCCTCGGCCGCGAACTGCGCCGGCCAGGCATCCTCGGCAGCGCCTTCCGCATGCTGGACAAGAAGCGGATGCGGCAGGAGGCCGCCGAACACATGGCCGATCTGAAGATCGGTCTGCGCTCGCTGACGCAAGCGGTCGAGACCCTCTCCGGCGGACAGCGGCAGGCCGTGGCGGTCGCCCGCGCCGTCGCCTGGGCCCGCTCCGTCGTCGTCATGGACGAACCCACCGCCGCCCTCGGCGTGAAGGAGTCCGGCCAGGTCCTCGACCTCATCCGCCGCGTCCGCGACAAGGGCATGCCGGTGGTACTCATCAGCCACAACATGCCCCACGTCTTCGAGATCGCGGACCGGATCCACGTCCACCGGCTGGGCCGGCGCGCCGCCCTCATCAAGCCCTGCGACTACTCGATGGCCGAGGTCGTCGCCATCATGACCGGCGCACTCAGCATCGATGAGGCCGGAGATACTGTCGTCGCGGATTCGCAAGCGGCGAAGGCCGCGGGCATCCAGGCCAACTGACATACGACGAACACTCACGGGTTCCGGCCGGGGGCAGCGGACCGCGCCACCACGGCCGGAACCCACGAGCAGGGGAGACTGTTTACTCCATGGCAGCGAACCGCCGCCCCACCCTCGCAGACGTGGCCCGGGAAGTGGGCGTCAGCGCCAAGACGGTCTCCCGCGTCCTCAACGAGGACGGCCCCGCCTCAGCCCACACCCGGCAACAGGTGCTCGCCGCCGTGGCCAAGCTCGGCTTCCAGCCGAACCTCATGGCCCGCAACATCCGCGTCGGCGGACCCGACACCACCATCGGCCTGGTCATCCCCGACCTCGCCAACCCCTTCTTCGGAGCCGTGGCCCGCAGCATCGAGGACACCGTCCGCGACCGCGGCCTGACCCTGCTCATGGGCTCCTCCGCCGACGACCCCGACCGTGAACGCGCCCTGACGGACACGTTCCTCGCCCGCCGCATCAGCATCCTGATGGTCGCACCGGCTGTCGACGCCACCCACTCGCACCTCAAGACCCACCGCACCGCGGGCCTGCCCGTCGTCTTCCTCGACCGCCCTGGAGCCGGCCTGGCCACCGACAGCGTCGTCAGCTCCAACCGGGCGGGCGCCCACGACGGTGTCGCCCACCTGATCTCCCATGGACACCGGCGCATCGGTTTCATCGGCGACCTGCCCACCAAGCTCTACACACGCCGAGAACGCCTGGCCGGATACCGCACGGCCCTCGAGGAAGCCGGCCTCCCCCACGACCGCTCCCTCGTCACCAACGCTCACGACCAGCACGGGGCCTCCACCGCCACCTCCCAGCTGCTGAGCCTGCCCGATCCCCCCACCGCCCTGTTCGCCGGCAACAACCTCATCGCGCTGGGCATCGTCACCGAACTCGCCCGCAGCGGACGCAAGGACATCGCCGTCGTCGCCTTCGACGACATCGCGCTCGCCGAGGCACTCGAACCAGCCCTGACCGTCGTCGCCCAGGACCCTGAGGAAATCGGCAGGGCAGCCGCGGCCACCGCCCTGGCCCGGCTCGACGGCGACCGCTCCCGCGCCCGCACCATCACCGTCCCCACCCGACTGATCGTGCGCGGATCGGGGGAACAGCCCGCTCCCGCTATCGCAGGAGGCATGACAGGAGCGGCCGTCGCGCAGCCTCAAAACGAGCTTCACCGAGCAGCCGTCGATACACCACCCCAGCGGACTTGACTCCTTTCCTACTCCACGGGCCTCAGCCCGCCCCCACGCTCGTACCGCATGACCCTGTCCGTACCGCAGCGATCAAGAACCGTCACGGGCCACCGCAGTCCACGAGTTCAACCTGAGTACCTTTTGGCTTTTACTGTGCTGCAAGGCGATTACTCAGCGCACAGCTGACCAGGGACTCCAGCGTCCGCGGCGACAGGCCCGCCACGTCACGGGCCCACAGGTACTCCGCGACGGCGTCCTGAAACAACGCGCGCTCGTCAACTGGGCTCGGAGTGTCCGCGGCCATGCGCTGCAGCGTCCGCACGTCGGCGAGACCAGGCTCCGGGTGTTCTCGATCGCCTGGCCGGTCCTGTACGTCATCGCCCTCCCCGCCTGTCACGACGGAGAAGCGGCGAGTCCCGGAATCCGCCACGAGCACGCAAATTACGGGCTGTACTACAGGAATCTGCCAGTAATCGCCGGAACTCACAGCATCGAGTGGACTTCCTGTGAGACCCCTTGACCAGGATGAACGGCGGTCCTGTCTGTGTGAGGGACACCAGGGAACCCGCCGGATCTCCACTACCAGCCCGCCGGCACCCGCTCGGCCGACCTGACCCGGCTCAGCTGGGCCCTGTTCTAGGACGGGTGGTACGCGCTTACCAGCAGGGTGTCGGCGGTGCGAGGCCCGCCGGTGGCGGCGGGCAGCACGTCAACGGTGATGTTGATGAATCCGGCCTCGTCGAGCAGCTTGGTCCACACATGCTCTTGGAGGACCCAGCGGCGCATCGTGGTGGCTTCGCCGTCCGGCGTCTTTGCCGGGATGTCGGCAGCCACGGCATCGGGCTGGGCAGGTGCCCCGTTCAGGTAGTGGCCGAGGGTTGCGAACACCAGTCGTCCGCCCGGCTTGAGGGCGGCTGCCGCCGTCGGGAGCAGCTCGCGTGGGTCGGTGAAGTCCACGGCGCCGAAGACGCTGTAGAGCACGTCGTACGTGCCGGTCATCGCCTGCAGGTGGGGCGCCGCGCCGGACTGCACGATACGCAGGCGCGGGGCGAGGTGAGCGTAGAGGTCGGTTGCCATGGCGTGCTGGGCGGGCGAGGCATCGACGGCGACGACCTGTGCCGGCTGATGGTGAACCGCCAGGTGTGCTGCGTGCCGGGCTACGCCGGCGCCGAGGTCGCCCACCCAGCGGCCGGTCAGGTCACCGAGGACCTCAGGTCCGGGCCCGGCGTCCTGGCCCCAACTCCAGTAGAAGGTGTCGGGAACGGCGCGGTCACTGGTGGCGCGGGCGCGGCCGCAGTGGTGCCAGAGGTCTGCGGTGCTGGTGGTCACCCGGCCCATCCTGGCGGCCGCGACCGGGCCGCGGACCGGTTCACTGAAATCTCGCCCGGACGTGCTCTCGGGCCCCAGCCGTATGGCCGGGGCCCGAGGGGCTCGCCGTTGCGGGGTGGTCAGTGCGAGTCGTTGCCGGGGTGGCACGGGCCGCAGTCGGCGGCATCCGTCCACAGCGGCAGGTCGACCTCCCAGCCGTCGGCGGCGACGATGTGGGCCGTCTTGATCACGGAGCCGTCGTTCTTCATGTCCACCTTGGGCACGTGGTGCAAGAACTGTCCGTCGTTGAACTTCTCGCACAGCTCGGCGTACGCGACGGTGTCCAGGATGACCGTGTGGACGCCGATGTCGACGAGCTTGCTGGGCGCCAGCCCCAGCCCCTCGCCCAGGTGGTTCATCGCGGTCAGCAGATAGGCGTAGCCCTGGCCGAGGACTCGGGCGGCCATGACCGAGTCGTAGGGGTAGTCCCGCATGAGGAGCCCGACCTGCTTGTCCCACAGGTCGGCCGGCACGACGTCGCGCGCGCAGCGGACCGGGCCGGTCGCCGGGTCGGCGGCCGGAGGGGTAACGAAGCGGCCGAACCTACAGCGGGCTCTATGCGGCGAAGCCGACGTTGGTGACGTACTCGTACTGGCCCCACTGCGAGCCGAGGTCGACGATCGTGTCCTGCCACGCGGCGTCGAGGCCCTGGTGGTCGCCGGCCGCCCAGGAGCCGACGATGCGGTCCCAGCGGCGCACGTTCATCGTCCGGTACTCCACCACGCGCTGCAGCGGCCGCGGCACCTGGGACTGGTTGAGCGGGTGGATCTCCACCCGGGTGCCGCGTCCGTCGCGGTTGAGGCGCCTGAGGAGATGGCGGGCGACGTTGTGCCGGCGTACCGTCCGGTACGCCTGGTCGAGGCGTTCCAGGTTGGCCTTGGAGGGGCGGCGTTTGCCCTCCAGCCAGGCCTTCAGCGTCCGGTGGGTCACGGTGAGTCCGGCGTCCCGCGCGGCTTTCAGGGTCTGGGTCGACTTCGTCAGGTAGTGCAGGCGCGCCGTCCAGCCGCGCTTGGCGGTCACGGGAGTGGCGATGCCGCCCGCGAGTTCGTCGAGTTTGCGCGCGACGGCGTCGCTGCCCTTGATGCCCCGGGCGCCGAACCGTCCGAAGTCGATGTTCTTCTGCGGCACTACTCCCCCTCGCCTGCGCGGCCGGCGGCGTCGGTTCCGGCGGTGTACGTGTCCTTGACCTTGACCTCGGTAACAGCTCGGCCTTCGGCGAAGACACGGCGCCAGTCACCGATGACGTGGAGTTCGTCGGTGCCCATCGCCCGGACGACGGCCAGGCCCTCGTCATGGGCCTTGAGCGCCTTGAGCCACAGATTGGCGAAGGCCTGGCTGCGGATGAGGTGCATCCAGTCCGGACGGTAGAGCTCCCGGTTGTAGTTCGACTCCCCCATCGTGGAGACGAACTTCGAGTACATCGCCTTCACGTACTCCAGCGTCACCGCATCGCCCTGCTCGATCGCCGTGTCGCGGGCGTCCTTCAGGGCGATGCGGAACTTTTCCAGGAGGTTCTCCGTGGTCCCGGAGGTGTACGACTCGTGGATCCGAGGAGGCTCGCACAGCTGGTGCCTGGGGCCGGACAGGCGCAGCAGGAGGCGGAGTGTCGGCTCGGTGACCCACAGCGGGCCGGGCTCGTCGCGCTGTCCGATCGGGTTGGGCAGCACCGCTTCGTGCTCCCACTCGGGCGGGGTGATCAGGTGGACTCCGGAGCGGCGGCGGTCGTGGGCGAGGCCGGTGGAGTGCTCGAGCTGGCCCAGGGGGAGGTGCGTCTTGAGGGCGGAGAGGTAGGCGCCGTTGATGTCGAGCGCGGTCACCTGATGCCGGCCGGGCGGGAGTTCGCGGCGGGTCCACTTGGGGCGGGCTTCCCAGATCTGGTCGGCTCCGCGGGCGGTCTGCTTCTTGAGGATGTCGGGGATCCAGGGGTGCGCGATCACGTCGTAGCGGGCGCCTTTACGGGTCTCGTCCAGCAGTCGCATCGCGTCCGGGATCGCGCGCTTGACCAGCGCCGCCGTGGCTGCGTCGACGTCGCCCCGGTGCTCGTTGAGCGCGCCCCGCACGGCCTCGCGGATCAGGTCGGCCGGGCCGGACGGCTCCTGGAACGCGTGGCGGGCCGGGCCCTTGGAACGCTGCGTCGCACGCGCCGGACGTGCCGTGCGCGGCGGCGTTTTCGGGGTGTGCGCGGTGGGCTGTCCGGCTGGCGGGGCAGCTGGGGCTGCGGTGGTGGTGGGCCGGCAGTGGGCCGGGGTCAGGTGCTGAGCGAACCCCGCCACGCGGTGTCCGGCCGGACGGCCGCACAGCACACAGGGCTCGGGGGCGACGAGCAGCTCCACATCGTCCCCGTCCCCGTCCCCGTCCTGGCCGAGGTCGGGCGAGGACAAGGGAGTGGCGGTCGCGGCCGTGCCTGGCGTGACGGGCTGCTCCGCAGCCGGCGCCGCCTCGGTCCCGGTCTCGCTCTCGCTCTCGGTCTCGGTCTCGGTCTCGGTCTCGGTCTCGGTCTCGGTGGCGAGCTTGGCGTTCAGTCCGTCCAGCAGGTAGGCGTACTTGGTGCGGATCTCGCCGGCCGGGTCCCGGCCGCTTTCCCATCCGCTGAGGGTTGAGGGGCTCACGCCGAGCGCGCGTGCCACCTGTGCCTTGGACAGCCGGGCCCGCTCGCGCAGCTCGCGGCGCACGTGGCAGGGCGGGAGTTCGGCCTGGGGTCCGACGGCCTCGAGCAGCGAGTCGATCGCGTCGAAGTCGCTCACCGGCCCGTCCCCCTCGCTTCGGTCCGCACGGTACGGCGCCTGCCGGCGGCAAGCGCCTCGCACGCTCTGGTCGGACCCGCCAGGAGGTCCAGCGCGCCGATGCCGTAGTGCTCGGCCAGGACGTCGACGTCGCGCAGGCTCCAGGAGACGGCGCCCGACTGCCGGCGCGACACCTGTGTCTGCGTCAGTCCCAGCACCCCCGCGACCGACCGCTGCGATTCACCCGTTACCTGCATCAACGCGGCCACCGTCAGCCGCAGCGACTCCTCCAAGCGCAATCCCATGCCATCATCTTACCCGAATCCATGCAACTTCCGCATGAAAATCGGCTTTTCACTATCATTGATGCAGAGAAGCTTTCAGCATTCTGAGGGAGCCGAGGGTTCTCGGGCACGAGTGGTGCAGACGGGCTTGAGGAGCTTGGCGATCTTGTCCCAGTCCTGGCGGGTGGCACGGCGGAAGGAGTTCCGCAGCAGATGCCCCACGCAGGTGCGCACGATCGCCTTCGGCCAGACGGTCCCCACCGCCTCGGGCAGCCCCTTTGAGCCCGTCGCGGACCGGCACGAGCAGGTCGTTCACGCCGCGGTCCTTGATCTCGGTGAGGGTGTGCGGCCAGTGCTTGGCGCCCTCGCCGCCGTCGCCGGCCCACAGCCCCGGGCTCTCCCCCCGGCCCCCGGTGGTGACGGCCACAGCCACACAGACGGGCCGATCGGCCACCGCGCCGTCACGGATCCTCACGTGGACGGCGTCGACGAAGACGACCGGACAGACCGGGTCGAGGGGGCGGCTCTGCCATTCGGCCATGCCCTCGCAGACCTTGCCGGCGAGGGCGGATACGGTCTGGCGGGAGACGTCGGCGCCACAGACCCCGGCCAGGTGGGCCTGGACCCCGCCGGCGGTCACGCCCTTCGCGCCAGCGAGACGACCATCCCGTCGACGCCGGTGAGGCGCTTCTGCCGCTTCCTGACGATCTTCGGTTCGAAGGAGCCGTCCCGGCCGCGAGGCACGGTCATCTCCACCGGACCGATGCCGGTCAGGACGGTCCTGGAGCGTTGGCCGTTGCGGGAGTTGCCGCCGTACCTTCCGGCCGCATCGCGCTTGCCATCTCCCGAGGCGGCCGGTGATCCCGCCTTCCCGGGCGGACTCCAGCAGCCGCTTGGCCAGTTGCCGCAACAGCCCGCCCTCGCCGGACAGCTGCAGGCCCCCGGCCCGGGCGCGGCCCACCAGCTCGTCGATCAACAGGTCGTCCACGGCCCTTCGCCGACGCAGCCTCCGTAGGCTCGACGGTCTCGGACCCGGACACGTTCTCACTGGACATCGACGCATCTCCCATGATCGGGAGTTGCACCGAACGCCCTACAGTCCCTCAGAGGACGCTCCTGCACGGTCCACAGGCCCGGAGCTCTCCAACCCACGTCGGGGTGATCTGGTCCAGGCGCCCGGTGACAGCGGCAGAACCCCGTGAGATGCCGCCCCACGACCGC
>NZ_JBHTWG010000027.1:0-25992 GCF_042792555.1 Streptomyces sp. NPDC056628 | reverse complement strand
CGTCTGCGCGTCTGCGCGTCTGCGCGTCTGCGCGTCTGCGCGTCTGCGCGTCTGCGCGTCTGCGCGTCTGCGCGTCTGCGCGTCTGCGCGTCTGCGCGTCTGCGAGGACCCTGCCGGCGCCGGGGGAGGTGAGGACCTGGACCGGGTGCTGGGCGTCAACGCCAAGGACGTGCCTTCGCCTGCCGCGGCCCGGTCCGCGCTCGCCCTCGACGGACCGGAAGACCGCACGTGCTGGATGACAGGTGCCGCGAGCGGCAGGAGCGGCAGTCGTGGTCGGTGACGTCGCCTGCGGAGAGGGAGTCGTGGTGCATCGCGTGGGGGCCGCTCCGACAGCGGTCCGTTCGACCTGGGCTTTGAAAATTGTCCATGTAAGCGAACATTGCCGGTCAACGTGGGCGGGGGCCCTTGGCCCAGTCCATCGCCTTCCCGTCCACTGCATTAACGTTTCCCCTCCCACCGGAATGCCCGATATGCGCGAAGCGTCGGCCTGGTGAGTACCGGTCAGGCGCCCGCTACATGTGGCGGATACCGGAGTATCGACGCGGAGAGGCGATAGTCATCAAATGCGGCCCCGGGATAAGTTCCCGGACGGCTGGCCAGCCACCGCAGTTCCTGTTCGACCGTTCGGAAGGGACAACGCTCATGCTCAAGGTGAAGAAGGCCATCGCCGCCGCCGTGCTGGCCGGCGCCGCGATCACCGGATCGGCCGCGGCCCCGGCAATGGCGACGCCGGCCCACGGCAGCCTGGTCAACGTCGAGGCCAACAACCTGCTCAACGGCAACCAGATCGTGCTGCTGCAGAACGTGTCCGTGCCGGTGGCCGCCGCGTTCTGCGGCGTCAACGTCAACGTCTTCTCCGCCCAGCTCAACCAGGGCAAGGCGTCCTGCCCCGCCCAGACCAACTCCAAGCAACTGGCCTGGGCCGTCTACAACTGACGGACACAACGGCCGACAGACCCCGCATACGGGGCCTGTGAGCACCGGCGGGGTGGCAGCAACCAGCTGCCACCCCGCACCCCTGGCCCACGACCGAGACGCCAAGCTCGGGGCACGACCCCGGAAGTGCGCGCGAGAATAGGGCCATGGCCGACGGCCCCGCTGCACCCGACGCGCGCCCGGCACAGGTCCTCGCGCGGACCCACGCGGTGGGGCCGGGCTGATCGCGGGCCGCTGGAGCCTCTGCAGGAACAGATCCGTACGGCCTTCCCGGCTACCGCCTCCTCGATCCCACAGAGAAACTCGGCGGCCTGCGCGTCGACGTGTCGGCGGCAGGCAGGACCATCGCCACGGCGACTGTCGACCCCGTCACCTCGGCGTCAGCGTCAGCGGTTCCGTTCGGGAAGCGGCCGCGGTGACCGTTCCCCCGAACGCCTGGACGAAGGCCTCATGTCGCCGAGCGGTGCCTGACCTGCCGAGACAGGGTCCAGCAACGCGCCGGGCTTCTACCTGCGCCCGGCAGTGCCGCTGGGGATGTCGGACAATGCGATGCGGGCGGTGATGCGCTTACCGACAGGCTCCTGCTCGATGAGCAGCTCCTCGGTGACGACCCTGACGATCTCCAGGCCGTGCCGGCCGATCCTGCCCGGGTCGGCGGGCCGGGCCTCGGGCACGGTGGGCTCGCTGTCCCACACCACCACTTCCACGACGCGAGCGGTGACAAGCAGCTCCATCAGCACCGGACCGGGAGCATACTTGCGGGCGTTGGTCACCAGCTCACTGACGACCAGCTGGGTCAGGTCCCGGACACGGTCGGAGAAGAACACGCCGTGGGCGGCATGGGCCTGGTCGAGGAAGGCAACGGCATGGTGACGGGCATCGGCGATGCAGCTGTCATCTCCCACCAGGGCGTAGCCGGTGCGCACCAAGTGCGCCTGCGGCGTCGTACCGCCCTTGCCGTCGGCATCAATTCCCACCAGCCACGTCCTCAACTCCCCTACGCGCGCCGCTACCCCAGCCGTCGCCATGCATGCATGCCGCACCGATCACACGCGCACGCGTTCATAGATGCGTCCGGCCGTACCGGTGGGGCAGAATCACCCCCGCACGCCCCGCCCCGCCCCGCCCCGCCCCGAAGAGGGCAAGCCCGGAACGCAGCCGAGGAGATCGTGACCCGCACCGAACCAGCCGACCGGCCGGACCATCTCTCGGTCGAAGAGCGCGTTGTCGACGGAATCCGCGTCGTGACCATGCGGGGCGAGCTCGACCACGACGTCCGTGACAAGCTCAGCAAGGCTCTGCTCGGCGAGGACGCGGAGCCCGTGCCGGCACGGATCGTCGCTGACCTCACCGGTGTGACCTTCATGGACTCCAGCGGCCTCAACGTCTTCGTCGCCACCCACCGGCAGGTGAGCGACACAAGCGACGCCGCGGGTTGGGTGCGCATCGCCGGCGCCCAGGAATCCGTACTGCGCGTGCTGCAGATGACCGGCGTCGACCGCATCATCGGCTGCTACCCGACCACCGAGCAGGCCCTGACGGCCTGAGCGCTGGTGCTGCGACCGGGTAGGTTCGCCGGGTCGGTGGACGAGGAGCGGACTTTGGCGGGCACGGGGGAGGCGGACGATGAGTGACAACTACCTGACGGTGATTCCGACTGATCCGTACTGGCGGCCCAGTACGGATGCGGCGGATCGTGCTGCGGCCGTGCTGTCTGGGATGCTTCCCGACGACGACGCCCGCCGTGGTCTGGAAGCCGAGTGGCACGACAGCGTCGAGGTGGTGGATTGCGGTGCCAACCTGGAGAAGATCTCCTGCCCGCACTGCGGTGCCGAGCTGACACCAGGCTGGTGGGGGGAGGCCGTCTCGGAGCACTACAACGAAGGCTTTTCGACGCTCATGGTGAGGGTTCCCTGCTGTAGCGCCGAAACGTCGCTCAACGAGCTGGTGTACGACTGGCCGATGGGGTTCGCGCGGTTCAGGATCGAGGTCCTGTATCCGGACCGGGCATGGCTGACCGACGAGGAACTGGCCTCCCTCGCGGATGCGCTGGGACATCCTCTACGACAGATCCTCATCCACATCTAGTCCGGTGATCACGTAGGTTCGCCAGGCCGGTCAGGCTGCGGCGGCGAGGGGGCGTCCGCCCCAGCGGACGCCTTTCACGCTGCGGATGCGGGCGCGTTCTTTCCGTTCGGCGGCCAGGACGCCCGGGTGGCGTGCGTTGGCGTTGCGCCAGCGCAGATAGGCGTGCAGGGCCCGGGTCTGCGCGGTGTGCTGGGGGTGGTGGGAGTTGGCGATGGTGAACTGCCGCAGCGGTCCGAAGCGGGCTTCGATCGGGTTCGCCCACGAGGCGTAGGTCGGGGTGAAGCACAGCCCGACCTTGTTCTTCTTCGCCCAGCGGCGGATGTCGGCGCCCTTGTGGGCGGACAGGTTGTCCAGAATCACGTAGATCGGGGCGCCGTCGGGCCGGGCGGTGCGGATCGACTTCAGCGCGGCCAGTGTGTTCACAGCACCATTCTTGCGGCGGTTGACGCCCCACACGCGGTCGTCGCCCATTGAGTAGCAGCCGTGGAAGCACCGGATGCCGTGGGTGCGGTGGTAGGTGGCGGGCAGCCGGTCGGGGCGCCCCTGCTCAGCCCAGCCCGAGCCCTCGGTGGGCCTGATCCCCAGCGGGCCGAACTCGTCGAACGCGAAAACCCGGTCCGGGAAGCACTCCACTACTTCCTCGACGCGGTCCAGTTCGGCGTCACGTTCTGGGTCCGAGGACTCCTTCCACGTCTTGGTGCGCTGGAAGGCGATGCCGCGGCGGGCAAGCAGGCAGCGTCAGGCTTCGCGGCCGATGCGGATGATCCGGCCGTGGACCTTGCGCAGGTAGGCGACGAGTTTGCGCAGCGACCAGCGGGTGAAGGGCTCGCCGGGCTTCGCCGGGCGGGTGGTGGCCGTCGCCACGACGAAGTCCTCGTCATCAGGGCTGAGTCGGCGGCGACGGCCTCCCGCCCACCCGAGGGTCCACACAGACCAGGCCGATCTCGTTGAACCGGTGGATCACATCCCCGACGGTGACCTCGTCGGCCTGCACCAGCCGGGCGATCACCGGCACACGGTTCCCGCCGGCCGAGGCCAGCAGCACCATCGCCCGCCGATACCGCACCGAACTTGTGCTGCCCCGACGCACGATCCGTTGCAGCCGCCGCCCCTCCTGGTCGGTCAGTCCGCGCACACGGACAGGCACCGCCACCGCACCCCAGCAGTCGGATCGCACTCACCGCACATCCAACCGCCACGACCCACAACCCGGCGAACCAACGCGGTCACAGCACTAGAGACCCCGACCGATCTCCGAAACCGCCTACAAGTGCTCTCCGATCTCACCTACGCAGCCGGCCGGGGCGGCCGCCGATATGGACCAGGCGGCAACTGATCGACGGCATACGGTTCCGGGTCCGTACCGGCATTCCGTGGCGGAACGTGCCCGAGCGCTACGGCCCGTGGGACCGGGTGTACGACCGGTTCCGGCGATGGCAGCGCAACGGGCAGCGCAACGGAACATGGAAGCGGATCCCGGAACAGCTCCAGACCGAGGCCGACGCGAAGGACCTGATCACCTGGGACGTCAGCGTGGACTCCACCGTCTGCCGCACCCATCAGCACGCCGCGGGTGCCCGCAAAAAGGGGATCTCCAGAAAGAGCCTCCCGGCGGCATCGACACCGAGCCGGACGACCACGGCCTCGGGCGGTCCCGCGGCGGGCTGACCACGAAGATTCACCTCGCCACCGAACAGGGGCAAAAACCCATGTCCCTGATCATCACGGCCGGGCACCGGCATGACAGTCCGCAGTTCCAACCGGTGCTCGAGAAAATTCAGGTCCCCCGCACCGGGGCCGGCCCCGCACCAGGCCGGACAGGGTCCGCGCCGACAAGGCCTACGGCTCCCGCGCCAACCGCTCCTACCTACGCAGACGCCGGATCGGCTGCACCATCCCCGAGAAGGCCGACCAGGTCCGCAACCGCAAGAAGCGCGGCTCCCACGGCAGACGACCACCCAGGTTCGACAAGAACGACTACAAAGAGCGCCATGCCGTGGAGTGCGGCATCAACCGGCTGAAACGCCACCGGGCGGTGGCCACTCGATACGACAAGCTCGCGGTCCGCTATGAAGCGACCGTGCTGGTCGAGGCCACCAATGACTGGCTGCGACCAGCACGTTCACAACAGACCCTGGCCCGCCTTCTCTTCCAGCCCTGGAGTGGTCGGCCGCTCGCGTCCCCAGGCGGCCAGCGGCTGGAGTGCGTCGTTGAGGCGCCTGCCGTCCTCGGTCAGCGAGTACTCCACGCGGGGCGGCACCTCGTCGTAGGAGACGCGGCGCACGACGCCGTCCGCTTCCAGCTCCCGTAGGTGAGAGGCCAGCACCTTCTCGGTGATGCCGGGAAGCAGCCGGCGCAGCTCGCCGAAGCGGCGGTAGGGGTGCTCGTGGAGCGCCCAGAGGATCAGCACCTTCCACTTGCCGCCGATCACCTCCATCGCGGTGTCGATCCCGCAGACGTGTCCGTCTGGTGCGCTCGGCCGGTTCAGCGTCGTCATGCCCCACCTTTCTGACGTGCTCGCTCGCCCCGGGGTAACCACCCACTCCGAAGTGCGTACTTGATCACTTCCGGGCCTGTGACCAGCCTAATCGGCATGGCACACAACACTGTTGAGAAGACTTCCGTCACCCTGCTGGGCCTCGGCGCGATGGGCACCGCGCTGGCCCGTACCTGGCTTTCCGCCGGCCACCCGCTCACCGTTTGGAACCGCACCCCGGCCCGCGCCGCGGCACTCGCCGCCGAGGGGGCACGGGTCGCGGACAGCGCCGCTGAGGCGGTCGCGGCGAACCCCCTGGTCATCGTCTGTCTGTTGGATGACGCCTCGGTCCAGGAGGTGCTGGCCGGCACCGACCTGGCCGACCGGGACCTGGTCAACCTGACCACCGGCACCCCTGCCCAGGCCCGCGCCCGCGCCGAGTGGGCCCGCGAGCGCGGCGCCCGCTACCTGGACGGCGGGATCATGGCCGTCCCACCGATGATCGGCGTCCCGGAGGCCGGCGGCTACGTCTTCTACAGCGGCTCGCCAGAGCTGTTCGAGCGGCACCAGGAGACCCTGGCCGTCCCCGCCGGCACCACCTACGTCGGCGAGGACACGGGCTTCGCGGCTCTGCACGACGTGGCCCTGCTCAGCGCCATGTACGGGATGTTCGCCGGTGCCGCACACGCCTTCGCCCTGATCCGCAGGGAGGACATCGATCCCGCGGCGTTCGCCCCGCTGCTCGCCGACTGGCTCGTCGCGATGGCCCCGGCGGTTCACCAGACTGCCGACCAGCTGCGGAACAGCGACTACACCAAGGGTGTCGTCTCCAATCTCGCCATGCAGGTGGCCGGCACGCCGACCTTCCTGAGCACCGCCGAGCAGCAGGGTGTCAGCCCGGAACTGCTCAGCCCCTACTTCGAGCTGATGCGTCGCCGCCTGGCCGAGGGCAGCGGCGAGGAGGACCTGACGGGCGTGATCGACCTGCTGGTGCACTGACCAGCCACCCGCCGCCACAGAAGCGACCGTGCTGGTCAAAGTCCTCAACGAGACGCTGTGACCAGCACTTTCACAACACGCCCTAGTTGGGGGGCGGCGTGGTGCCAGACGGCATCCCACAGCCGGGAGTAGCGCACGACCTGCGCCGGTTCGGTGATCAGCTCCACGCCCGTCAGTTCGTCCGCCTCGGTGAAGACCAGCCGGGCCACGAGCCAGGAGTCAAAGATCCGGAAGTCTTCGTCGCCGAGGTGCAGCCGCTCGGCCTCGGTGCGGCTCAGGGTGCGGATGTCCTCCCTGAGGGCGGCGTTGCGCTCGGCGTTGCACAGCAGGTAGCGCTGCCCGATGGTCGGCGGGTCGTCGAGCAGGCGGACACGGCCGACCGTCTTACCGGCGGCTGTCGCCTGACGGATGGTGGTGCAGTACCAGGTGCTCAGGTCCCAGTCGACGCGTCCCTCTGCCTGGAACTGCGCGTAGGTGCTGGTGGTCTCGTCGCTGGCGTAGCGGTGGCGGGTCTCCAGCCGCCAGGCCGTGTGCTGGAACGTCTCGAACAGCCGGTTGAACGCATCCGGGCCGATCATGCGGGCCTGGCGGATGGTGTCGCGGGCTCCCCAGTCGGCGAGCAGCTCCCGCGGCACCGCGACGGCCACCTCACCGGGGCCCAGGTGCTGGAGCTGGGCGACATCGACCGGATCGGTGAGCGGCGGGGAGGTCGCCAACGCCAAGCCGGATCGGTGCCCGGCCCCCAACCGTCGTCGGGGACTGCGGTTTCGTCAGCCGGTGGGTGATGCCTTTCTCCCGGCAGATCCGGTCGAACATCGTCTCTCCCGGCTTGCCGGGACCGAAGCGGGCGGTGAACTGCTTTCCGTTGTCGGTCAACACCTCCTCAGGCACTCCGAACCGCACCAGCGCTTCCCCGAACGCCGAGCAGACCGCCCGGGCCGTGGCCCGCTGCACCACCCTCGCGATCACCATGAAGCGGGAGTGGTCATCGATCCCGGTGACCATCTTGCACTCGCTGCCGTCGGCCAGCAGGAGGCCGCCGACGATGTCCATCTGCCACAGTTCCATCGACGTCGACCGCTCCCACCTGCGGTAATCCGACCGGCGTCGCCTACGCACTCCCGGCTCGATCAGACCGTTGCGGACCAGGACCCGGTAGACCGTCGCCCGGGACGGCACCGGCGTGACGCCCCTGCGCTCCAGCTCGTGCACCAGCCTGCGCGGACCCCCGGCCGGGATGCCGGCGCCGTAACTCACACACCACCGCCTCCACCTCCCCGGCGATCCGGTGCGGACACGACTCCGACCGGTCCGCCAGACCCGACTGCTCGTACTTGCGCACCCAGGAATGCACCGACTGCCTCGACACCCCATACCGGGCCCCGACTTGAGTGACCGGGACCCCCGCGGCGACCTCCATCACCGCGTGATACCGCTGCTCGACCACGCTCAACTCCACCAGCACGGCCCCGGCCCTCCCTGCACACCCCTGTCCGACGTGCACAGCCAAGCCGAGGCAAGCGGTGTCAAGCATCAGGTGAAGCCACAACGTCAAGCATCAACCGAGACAAGACACCAGCCCCCAGCAGAGCCGTGATGCAAAGTCTCCCTACTGGTTCAAGTGCCCGCGCGAGCGCGGGCCGGCCCCTGGGTCCCGACCCCTCTGCGCCTTCGCCGCCGGGGCCGGGACCCAGGGGCCGCAGCAAGCTACGGCCCAGGAGTAGAGACCCGGACGCGAAGTGCTCCGGTCAGAACATGCCTCCGGCGGGGGCGCTCAGGCTCCGAGATGGCGGGGGCGGCGTTCGCGTGTGCCGGCCGAGTGTGGTGTGCGCGGGGCGCTCCCATCCCGTCTGCCGTCGACCCAGGCAGAGCCGAGCAGTCGCCGCCCAGGGCGTCAAGGTCGTTCGTCCGGCAGGGCGCTCCACCGTGACGCCCTGAACCACGCCCGCTCCACGGTGTGTGGGTCGACGGCAGACGGGATGGGAGCTGGGAAGGTGGTGGGTACTGGACACCCGCAACTTCTGGCAGGGGTAAAGGTCGCGCTGAAGACCTGATCGGTAGGCGCCGTGCGCCGGAAGTGACGTCGGGGGTGGCCGGACCGGCCGCCCCCGACGTGTGTCAGGCCTTCCGCTGGTCGCGGGGGACCAGGTACTTCCAGCACGCGTGGAAGAGGGCGGCGAACAGGACGAAGAAGCCCAGCGGAACCAGCGTCGTCAGCAGGACCACGGGCGAGCCGTCCGAGGTGAACGACAGCCCGATCGACAGTACGGACATGCACCCGAAGACGATGAGCGCCCCGTAGAACGCCCACAACCAGGCCCTGCGGTGCGCCGCCCGTTGCCGGATCAGCGCCTCCACCTCCGGCCAACGCTCCCACGCTATGCCGCGGTACGAGGCACCGACGGCCAGCAGACCGGCGACCTCGGCCGGCGGGTTGTCCAGCTGCCAGTCGTCTATGTGCGGCAGGAGGAGGCGCCGGCCGTCGGTGTCGTACATGTACGTGAGCCAGTGGCGGGCGGAACCCACGGCGTTCGGAACGGGCTCGGCGCGGATGTCGTAGATGGCGGACCAGGCGCGGGTGCGCTCGGTGAGGGCGCGGCGGACCGTGATGCCGTCAGGGTCGACCAGCGTGCGGCCGCGCCACATATAGAGCCCCAGCCGCGCGAGGGCCAGCACGAAAATGACGGCGAGGATGAGCATGGGCCACCGGAACAGGTCGCCGTGCCGCATTGTCTGGGAGAAGGCGAGGATCGGAATGACCGACGGCCCCAGGATCCTCACCAAGGGCGTCTTCTTGTACTTGCGGTACTCCCGCACGATTCCGACGCCGTCCGACGGCATGGCGCTGTTGTCCACCGCTGTTCTCCCCACCCGATGCGCACGAACACGTACGCGACTGGGGAGAGGATAGGGGTGTTCCCTGAGAGCCCTACCCGGGGGTATGCCACAGGTCAGCGCAGAGTGCCGCCGTGAGCGGCGACGAGACCGCGCAGGCTCAGGCCGCCGGTGAGAGCTGCTCCCGTCGAAACCAAAGCGGTGGTCGGCCGACGAGGCCGGTGGCGGTACACCAGCGAAGTACAGCAACCACAGCAACCGACCCCGTCCGGCGATGACCTCGTAAGGCCGTAGCGCGACCGGTATGATCTTCACCGACCGATCCACATAGAGTTTGGGACGCATTCGACGGCCCGGCGCCGATCCTGCTGGCTTATTCTGGCCGTGGCCAGTGGGGTAGATCGCTAGAAGGGACAGCACTGTCCATAAGTTTGGGAGGCAGTCAGTGCTGTTGACGGGATTAGACAGTACTGAGCTGGCGCGCGGGGACTCGCGCAGAGCTGCCCGGCACGGCCCGGTGATACCGACGCGTTGAAGCGGTCGAAGCTGTCAGTGTCCTCGCACCTCCCCGCGGGGACCGACAGCCCCGGGTGTCTTCATGTCCCCTGTGGAAACCGCAGGTTCAGCTATCGCAAGGGCGGTCCGGTGATGATCGGTCAGGCGGTCGCGGTCCCGACCACCTTGGTCGGGCTGATACGGACGACAACACGGAGAACCTCTGCCGGGAGGTCAAGGTACTCCTGGCCGGCGCCGGGGCCCTCGTACTGTTCGGCGAGACCAACCGCTAGAGACCGGCCGGTGTCCTCGGTGATTGTCGCGAGGCCGCGTATCTCAACGTAGCGCAACGGGTCGGCCGGATCGTAGACGGTCAGGCTGGCACGAGGCTCACGGCGCAGGTTGCGCTCCTTGCGGCGGCCAGCAGCGGTGGAGACGAGCAGGTCATCTCCGTCGCGGCCGACCCAGACCACCGACGTCTGCGGGCTTCCGTCAGGGTTGACGGTGGCGAGGACGGCGGGAACCGGCACATCCAGCAGCGCCCGGACGGAATCGTTCAGCATGGCTGTCATTCGGGCGAAGCTATCGGCAGCCCCGGCCGTCTCGCACCTGAATTTGGTCCGGGTACCCGCGGGCGTGCTGCCGCAGCCACGTGTTGATGTGACTGGGCATCAGGAGGATCGTCTGCCAGCGGTTCGGGTGCTGTCGGCTCTCGTGAACAGAGCCATGGCTGCTCGATTGGTCCCCTCGGTCGTATCTGTTCATGCGGTGAGGGAGAGGTCGAGGCGGGCAAGGTGGCTGACGCGGGTGCGGTCGAGCGGGTGGCCGTTCCACCAGGCATCGAGGCGAATGAGGTTGAGTGCAACGGCGGAGAAGACGTGCTCCAGGTGGGTCTTCTGGAGGCCGAGGTAGCGGGCCCGTCTTATCCCAGTGACCGCGACGGCCTGGTGGATGGCTCCCTCGACGCCTGCGCGGGTTGCGTACTTGGCTCGCCACTGCTCGTCGGCCTGCTGGAGGCGGGCAGGGTCGAGGACTTCTTGCAGCTCGCGGGGTTGCAGGGAGAGGGTCCTGCCGCCGGTCTTCGAGCGGGTGCACTGGTCGCGCACCGGGCAGGGGCGGCATGTCTCCTTGTCGAATTTGATGACGATGGCCTTGGTGCCGCGCTGGGTGGCGGGGCTCCACCATGTGCTGGTGTCCCCGCCGTGGGCAGGTGGCCTGCCGCTTGTCCCAGTCGATGGTGAACGCGGTGCGGTCGAAGCCAGCGCCGGCACGCGCCTGGGGTGAGCTGTTCAGCAGGACTGGGGTGACCAGCGTGACCCCGAAGTTCTTCTTTATGCCCACGATCAGCTCGGCGGAGGCATAACCGGAGTCGAGGAAGTGCTCGGCGGGCAGGAGATCGCGGGCGGCGAGCATGTGATGGACCGGTTCGGTCATTTCCGCGTCGGTCACTGTGGCGTCAGTGGTCGCGATGCTGGTGATCAAGCGCGGCGGCGGCCCATCCACCCCAAGGATCGTCGCCTGGCCCTCAGCTGCGTCCTGGTCATCGGCATCGTCGCAGGACTCACTGATGTGGATCTTGTAGCCGGTCCACCAGGAGCCCTGTTTGAGGCCGTAGCGCGCGTCGGTGTCGCACGGAGAGGCCAGCCGCAGTCTGCCGGGCGGGAGGTCTTTGCTCTCCCGCCGTTTCACCTCCGCTCCGGCCTCGGTCACGGTGCGGTGGCAGTTCTGCACCCACATCGTGCGCAGGACCTGCACCGCCGGGAGTTCACGCAGCCAGGGCGGAGCGTCAGGAGCATGCACCGCCTCCAGCAGCGCGAACCCGTCCCAGCTGTAGACCAGGGCCATCTCCTCGCGTTTGCTCGTGGAAGCCGGCGGATGCCAGGAGTGAATCCGCGGGCCGTAGCGCTCGACCCAATCGTGAACGGGCACCGCCCCGGTCAGCCAGTCCGGGGCCGCGCAGGCCAGCGCCTCCAGCGTGGCCCGCAGTGTTTCCCCAGCCAGTTCCAGCCTGTTCAGGTCGCGTACCGCCGCCAGCACGCGGGTGGAGTCAGTGCGCTGCCTGCCTCCCGCCTTCACCAGGCCCCGGTCCTTGAGGGCGGTCAGCAGCAGGTCGAGCACCTTCTCCTCCATCCCGTGCTCCACCAGTCGCGTGCGGAACTCGGACAGCACCGAGGCATCGAACCCGGGATCATCCAGCTCAAGGCCGAGCGCGTACTTCAGATCCATGCCGTACCGCACCCGATGCGCTGCCGCGCGGTCGGTGAGGTTCTCGGCGAACTGCAACACCGTCACCAGCGCCAGCTGGCCCGGTGACCAGCCCGGCCTCCCTCTGGATCCGAACGCCTCGGCAAACTCGGCGTCCGCGAACAACTCGCCCAGCTCGTCACGGACCCGCATCGCCAACGGGTACGCGCCCCGTGCCGCCACAGCCCGCGCTACTTGCGCGGTCAGCTCAGGCACCTTCGGCCACCGCCTCGGCCGCATCGACATTCCACACCCAACCCGCGACCGCGATCGCCAAGACGGCCGCTGCTGTCCCGACCAACGAGCTACCAGCCCCGCCGGGCACGGAATAAGCCAGCAGGCTCGGCGCCGGCCGCAAACGCGTCGCCGACCGGAACCCGGCCGTTCGGAAGGCACTCCTCACTCTGGTCGAGCCCGACATGTGCGGTGACCCCATGTCGCCGCTGCGCTGGACTACCAAATCCACCCGCAAACTGGCCGGAGAGTTAACCCGCCAAGGCCACAGGATCTGCGCGGACACGGTGGGCGATCTCCTGCGTGAGGAGGGCTTCAGTCTCCAGAGCAATGCCAAGGCCCTGGAGGGCAGGCAGCACCCCGACCGGGACGCACAGTTCCAGTACCTCAACGAGCAGGCCCGCGACCACCAGGACGGCGAAGCGCCGGTGATCAGTGTGGACACGAAGAAGAAGGAGCTGGTCGGCGCGTTCAAGAACAACGGCCGTGAATGGGAGCCGAGAGGCGAGCCGGTGCGGGTCGACACCCATGACTTCCCCGATCGCGAACTGGGCAGAGCGGTGCCCTACGGCATCTATGACGTCGTCGCGAACACCGGCTGGGTCAACGTGGGCACCGACCACGACACCGCGGCGTTCGCCGTCGAGTCCATCCGCCGCTGGTGGAGCGGAGCCGGGCGGGCTGCCTACCCGACGGCCCGCCGGCTGCTGATCACCGCCGATGCGGGCGGCTCCAACGGGTATCGCACCCGCACCTGGAAGACCGAACTCGCCCGGTTCGCCACCGAGTCGGGTCTGACGATCACGGTCTGCCATCTGCCTCCCGGAACATCGAAGTGGAACCGGATCGAGCACCGACTGTTCTCCCACATCACCATGAACTGGCGAGGCAGGCCCCTGACCAGCCATGAAGTCATCATCGAAAGCATTGCCGCGACCACCACCAAGACCGGCCTGACCGTGCACGCCGAGCTCGACACCAACCGGTACCCCACCGGCGTCCAGGTCAGTGACGACGAGCTCGCCGCCCTGCCGATCACCCGACACCGCTTCCACGGCGATAGATCCCTACCGTGTGGTGGGGCGGCTTGGAGCCGGCGGTATGGGCACGGTGTATGCCGCCCTCACGGCAACCGGCGAGCGTGTCGCCGTCAAGGTCGTCCATCCGGCGCAGGCCGCCGACGATGAGTTCCGGGCCCGATTCCGGCGGGAGGTACAGCTCTCCCAGCGGGTCACCGGGCCGTGCCTGGTCCCGGTCCGTGACGCCGATACCGAAGCTGCGACTCCGTGGCTTGTCACGCCCTTCATCCCCGGCCCCACTCTCGAGCGGTATGTGACCGTCGACGGGCCGCTGGCTGGAGCAAGCCTGCATGCGCTGGCTGCCGGCACCGCAGCCGCGCTCGCCGCGGTACACGCCCAGGGCGTCGTGCATCGGGATGTGAAGCCGGCCAACGTGATCCTGGCCCCGTCCGGGCCGCGGGTGCTGGACTTCGGGATTGCCCATGTCCTGGACGGCACGTCCGTCACTCGGACCGGGGTGATGACCGGCACCCCGGGCTGGATCAGTCCCGAGCATTACCGCACTGGTTCCGTCGGCCCGCAAGGCGATGTGTTCGCCTGGGGAGCTCTCCTCGCCTACGCCGCGACCGGCCGCCTTCCCTTCGGCGCCGGCGCGGCCGAGGCGGTGGCATTCCGCGTCCTGCAAGCCGAGCCCGACCTGGACGGCATACCGGACGGCTTGCGGAGCCTGGTGGAGCGCGCGCTGGCCAAGGAACCCACCAAGCGGCCAGATGCCGCACAACTCGCAGATGAATGCGTCACGTTGCTCGCCGCCCAGGACACCGCCGTGCTCATTGACGCCGGCCAGCCGGCCACGCTGATAGCCGACCTCGTCAGCGCACACTGGGGCCTGGCGCCGGAAACGGGCAGTACCTGGCCTGCCCCGTCCCGGCGCAGCAGCCGCACCCGACTGCTTGTGACGGTCGCCGTAGCTGCCGTCCTGGGCAGTCTCGGCGGAGCCCTCGCTGCTGCCTCGCAGCGGTCAGACACCGCTCAAGACCCCGCCCCGACACCGAGCAGACACACCAGCAGCGCCCCAGCCGCCATGGCGCAGCCGTCCACGAGCCCTCACTCATCAGGCCCGGCCGCAGACCCGAGCCCGGCTGTGGCCGCCTCGTCGGTGGCTGAACAGCACGCCGGCGCTGGTGTGCCCTCCCCCGCCTACACCCGCACCGACAACGCTCAACCCAGCGTGGACGAATGGGCCAAGGCGCGACTGCCCGCCACACCCGCCGAGAGGACAGCCGCACAACACGTGATCACAGACGCAGCACCCCTGTTCCACAGCAGTACATGGACGACACGATGACCGTGACCTTCAACCCCTCCGCCCAGACCATGTTCCTGACTTTCGGCCCCGGCATTTACCCGGAAGGGCAGGACTACCGTGACGACGCGGGCTTCACCGACCTCCTCCGCGGCCTGATGTTCGGCGGCTGCCCCGAAGCCCAGCAGAAGATCACCCAGGACAGCACCTGGCCCTACGGCCGCGCCGCCCTCGTCTACCGCGAGTCCATGGCCAACCCCATCATCGTCAACTACCGCGAGGCCACCCACCTCGACAGCTGCCGCGTCTAACTCACCCTGCGCGCCCGCCTCAGCTCTTCCTGCCGAAGAGTCATGCTGGAATACACCCGGTTTCAAGGCACGAGGACAAAGCCCGGTGCCCTGGGAGCCCTCCTCGCGGGTGCGGAGAGCAGGTGAAACGGCTTCCGGTGGCCCAGTACTCGCTGGGACCATCCCCTCGGGTGCGGGGAGCAGGCGTCCGGGTTGAAGACGAAGCCACCGAACTTGGGGCCATCCCCGCGGGTGCGGGGAGCAGGTCCTGCGCGCGGCAAGCTGAACCGCATGGTGGACGTGCTGGACGTCACCGATTCGGTGGCCCGGCCCCGGTGATCCGCTGCCTTCCACCGGATGACCAGTGGAGCGTCGTCCGGACCGGGCCAGGACAAGCGGCAGGAGCAGGGCCGGATTGCGCGGGCATCGTCCGTAGTGCGGGTGCAGGACGGGAGTTACTGGTGGTGGATGAGGCCGAGGTCGGTGGCAGCGGCGCTGCGGGCGTCGGCGCCTGGCTCGGCGTAGATGCGGGCCAGGCGGGACTTGACGGTTCCTTCGAGGTGGAGTCGGGGGTACGCAGCCGGTTTCATCAGCCGGTCCGTGACGCTGGGGGCCGGTGTGGTGCGGCCCGTGGCGGTGGCGCGGGCGGCGGCTGCCGGGTTCTCGGGGTGTCCTTGAGGAGGTAGCCGGTGGTGGTGCCCGGTGTCCGGCCTGGCCCGGCACGCACATCTGCGCTGACCACAGCGCCCCCGACGCATGCTCCGCCATTGTCTGAACCGTCTCGGCCACCTGCGGAGCCGGACAAGGCGTCGAGTGGCTTCTCGCGATCCCGGGACACACTGGTCTCGCCCAGGCCGCCACACGTCTCGGCGGCAGAAGGACCTTCCTTGCGGGCCACAGCCGGCCTCTGGATTGCGTGCAGGCAGTGGCTGTCGGCCTTGTGCCCTTCGTGGCCGGCCACCTGCCAGGCGAAGCGGCCGGCAGGTGGCCCGCCGGGGGCCGCCCGGGTGTCAGGACTCGCTGGGGACGTCGGGCAGCATGCGTTGCAGACCGGTCGCGACAACTGACGCGACATCAAGGTCCGGATCGAGGGCCGCGTTGATGATGACGCCGTCGATCAGCGTCATCGCGAGCACGCCGAGCGCTGTAGGGTCCGCCGTCGCGGGCCCGCAGAAGCGAAGGAGCACGCAGCCGAGTTCGCGATGGGTATGACGCAGGGCGGCGAGTCGCCGCGCGGCCAGTTCCGGGTCTCGTGCTGCGACGATGGAGAACTCGGCGTTCGCGAGGAACCAGCCGCGGCGCTTGCGGATGACGTCGGCGAGCCACGAGCCGATGGCCCGGCCCACCTTGTCCCGCCCTACGCTCTCCGGCTCGATGTGCCGCCACTCGTCGGGCAGGGACTCGGCCCGCTCCTCGGCCAGCACGAGGAACAGCTCCTCCTTGCTGCTGAAGTTGCCGTACACGGCGCCTTTGGTGAATCCCGCGTCTGCGGCGATGGCCTCCAGGGACGCGGCGCCGAAGCCCACGTCGCAGAACTTCTCGTACGCCGACTGCAGCAGCGCGGTCCGCGTCTCGCGGCGCCTCCGTTCCCGGCTCGATTCAGGGGCTTGACGACTCGGCGCATTCATATACTCTTCGTACCACAAATACGGTCCGTATTTGAAATACGAGTCGTACATGAGCGGTCGCGGCTGCCCGCCTTCCCCTCAATCGGAGGCTTCCGATGACAACCACCTCTTCCCCCGGCCGTACGGCCATCGCGGCGACGCTTGGCGTCGTCACCGCGGCGTTGTTCGCCTACTCGACGCTGGAGACGATGCTGTCGCCAGCCCTGCCCGCGATCCAGAAAGCGGTGGGCGCCTCGACGCCGGCGATCGCCTGGGTTTTCACCGGGTTGCTGCTGGCCGGGGCGGTCTCGACCCCGCTGGTGGGGCGCCTGGCCGACATCCGCGACAAGCGGACCGTCCTGCTGTGCGTGCTGGCGGTCGTCGCCCTCGGCACCCTGCTCGCCGCCCTCGCCACGAACGTCGCCCTGCTGACCGCCGGGCAGGTCCTGCAGGGCGTGGGGCTGAGTCTGGTCCCCCTCTCGGTGGGCATCATCCGCGATACCCAGCCCGCCCGGCGCATCGCTGCGGGCAACGGCCTGATCGTGGGGACGGCGGCGTCGAGCACCGCGGTCGGGCTCGTGATCGCGGGTCCGATCCTCGATGTCCTGCCCTACACCTGGCTGTACTGGATCCCCTTCGCCGTGATCGTCGCGGCGTTCGTGGTGGCGTGGGTCGTCGTCCCGTCCTGTCCGCCGACCCGGCGTGGCCGGATCGACTCGGCCGGAGCCGTCCTGCTCGCCTCGGGACTCGCGATGCTGCTGATCGGGATCTCGCGCTCGTCCAAGGTGGGCTGGGGATCGCCGCTGGTGCTGAGCCTGGTGGTGGCGGGGGTGGCGGTCCTGGGCGTGTTCGCCGCGGTGGAGCTGCGCACCAGCGAGCCCCTGGTGGACCTGCACCTGCTGGGCACGCGTGCGGTGCTGCTGACCTGCGCCGTTGCGTTCGTGGTCGGTTTCGGCACGTTCGCTGTCTTCGTCCTGGTGCCGATGCTGGTGGAGCTGCCGACGACGACCGGGTACGGGCTCGGCGGCTCGGCCCTGTCGACCGGGCTCTACCTCGTGCCGCTGGGCATCGTCGGTACGGCCGTCGCCCCGCTCACCGGTCGGTTCGAGCGGGCGGTCGGCACCCGGGGCGTGATGCTCACCGCCACCGCGGCGATGGTCGCCGCCGCGCTGGTGCTCCTCGCGGCTCCCGGCCGTCCGTGGCTGATCCTCCTTTCCACGGCGCTAGCGGGCCTGACCGTCGGCTTCGGGCTGACGGGCGCGATGAACATCGTGGTCGCGACTGTGCCCGAAGAGCGGACGGCCAGCGTCAGCGGACTGGCGTTCGTGGTCAAGAGTGTCGGCGGAGCTCTCGGTGCCCAGCTGGGCGCTGTCCTGCTGGCGCAGTCCACCGCTCCCGGCGCGGAGTTGCCCGCCTGGTCCGGATTCCGGTCGGCCTTCCTGCTCGCCGCCGCGGTGAGTACGGCTGCGGTGCTGCTCAGCATCGCGCTGCCCTCCCGTGTGCCCCGCGTCACACCCTCCGCCGTCACCGCGGTCGGAGAGCCGGTATGAGGACACGCCCCCACCTCACGGCCCTCGACACCGTTCTCGAACGAGCCGCCCCGGGCCACGCCGTGGCCGGAGCATCGGTGTGCCTGATCGACAGCACGACGAACTGCGCGTCGATCGGCGTGGAACGGGTGGGCACGGAGGCTCCGGTCGGCCCGCACACACTGTTCCCGCTCGGATCGGTGACCAAGATCGTCGTGGCGACCGTGGTCTGCCGACTGGTGGCGCAGGGCAGACTCGCCCTCGACGCTCCCGTGGCCGCTCTCGTACCGGAGCTGCACACGCTCGGCACCCGCGGTGCCGCGATCACGACGCGCATGCTGCTGTCCCATACCTCGGGGCTGGCCGACGCCTGGGACGCCTCCGCCTCGCTGACCGAGCTGCTGGGTACCTCCCGCGGGACTGCCGCCGCGGCCGCGCCCGGCGAGGGCTTCTCCTACAGCAACACCGGGTACGTGGTCCTGGGCCGGCTCGTCGAAAAGCTCACCGGCCTCAGCTGGGTGGAGGCCGCGCAGCGGGCGGTCCTGCGTCCGGCCGGGATCTCCTCCGCCGTCTTCACCGCACCGGCCGACGCGGCCGCCGGGCATGTCCTGGACGACGACGGCACGCTCGTGGCCGGGGACCTCTGGCCTGCGGTCAGCCCGCTGTTCGGGCCGGCAGGCGCCACCCTGCACGCGACCGCCGCGGACACGGCACGACTCGTTCTCGCCTGCGCAACCGGCCGCACCCAGGACGGACGCGAACTGCTGCCCCGGTGGATGGTCGACGAGATGCTCCGCCTGCACGCCCCGATACCCGGCACACCGCTGCATTTCCGGGGCTGGGGACTGGGCTGGGCCCTTCCCGTCGCGGGGCCCTCCCGGTCGGTCCAGCACATCGGCGGGACCAGCGCGTTCATCCACGTCGAGGCCGACCGAGGAATCGCGCTGGCCGTACTGACCAACTTCCCAGAGGGCTGGGCCTTCGGAGTGGACGTCCTGTGCGAGGCGCTGGGGTATCACCGGCCCGCGCTCCCACCCGGTCCGGGCCCCGGTCACACGGACCGCTACGTCGGGGAGTACGCCTCACCCGCGTTCGGCGTCACGGTGCGCGCCGCCCGGGACGGCCGGCTGCTGATCACCAGCCCCCTCACCGGCCGGGAAACCGACCTGCACCACCAACAAGGCGACTGCTTCTGGGCCGATTTCGGCGCCCTGAAAACCGAGGTGAACTTCATGGACTTCGACCACGGCCGGGCCGGCCGCCTGCACACCGCGCTCCGGATGCTGCGCCGTGTCAGCTGAGCACCCCGGCACCGACGTCGTCGTGATCGGCGCGGGCATCGTCGGCGCGCTGATCGGCCGGGAGCTCGCCGGGCGAGGGCTGGGGGTCGTGCTCCTGGACCCCCAGCCCGGTCGCGGTGCCTCGATCGGCAACGCCGGCCTGCTTGTTCCCAGTTTCACCAGGCCGATGGCCGATCCCGCAACCTTGTGGGAGGGCTTGCGCGCCATGACCGGCTCGGACCCTCTGATGTCGATCGGCTCCCTGTCTCCGGCAGTCCTGACGTGGCTGGCCCGATTCGCGGCCGCGGCCCGCCCGGGCCGGGCAGGCCGCATCGCCGCGAGGCTGGTCGGCCCGGCACGCACCGCCGCGGACGCATACGCGAACCTCGCCGCGGAGACCGGCATCGACCTCGGCGTGACCGGCAGCGGCTGGCTCCAGGTGGCCCGCGGCCCGGCCGTTCTGCGACGCAAGCTGGCCCTGGCCCGCGAGCTGACGAAGAACGGCATCGACCACGAGGTCCTCACCCGGGCCGAACTGCGGGTACGGGCCCCGGAACTCGATCCGGGCCTGGCCGGTGCGGTGTTCTTTCCCGGTGACTCCTCGCTGGATCCGGCCGCGGCGACACGCGCGGCACTGGTCGCCGCCGAGCTGCGCGGCGCCATCGTCCACAGCGCACGCGTCACCGGCCTGGTCCGCCGGCACGGCGAGGTCACCGCTGTGAGGACCGACCTCGGCGAGTTCACAGCCACCACCTACATCCTGGCCACCGGCGCCGGACGGCCAGGAGGACGAGGCATTCAGCCGGGCTGGGGCTGGAGCATCGACGTACCCGCCAAGCATCCGCTGATCAGCTCGCCGCTGATCGGGCTCGACGACCACGTCGTGTTCAACCCCCTTGCCGGCCGCATCCGGATCACCGGCGGCATGCGGATCGGCGGCACCCCGCAAGACCGCCACGACCACGCCGCCGCCACCGCGATCCGGCAGGCCGCCGAACGGCTCGTCCCCGCGCTGCACGACCTGCCCCAGGGCACCCTCAGCCGCGCGGCCCGGCCCATGACCCCCGACGGCCTGCCGCAGGCGGCCAGGACCGGCCGCAACCTCGTCACGGCCACCGGGCACGGCACCCTCGGAATGACCCTCGCCCCAGCGACCGCGGCCGCAGTCGCCCAGCTGCTCGGGCACGAAGGCCGCCATCCGGAGGTCTTGCGATGACATCGCCGACCACAGCAGGCCATCGGCTCCACACCAACGCGCTGGTTGCCGATGCCCACAACGATCTGCTCATGCTCGTCGTCCGCCGGCCACCGCAGCTGTGGGCCACCTACTTCCGCGACGTCTGGTATCCGCAACTGCGCGCAGGCGGGGTGGATCTGCAGGTCCTGCCGGTCTTCATCGACCACGAGTTCACACCCGAGAGCGCGCTGCGCGAAACCCTCCGGATGGTCGAAGCCGCACACCGCATCGCCGAAGGCAACCCGGACCTGGTCGCGCTGTGCCGCACGGGCGCCGAGATCGACACGGCCATCGGCTCCGGCCGCATCGCGCTGGTCCTGGCGCTGGAGGGATGCCCGCAGATCGACACCGACATCGAGCTCCTGCAGACCTTCGCCCGCCTCGGCGTGCGGATCGTGTCCTTCACCCATTTCGGCCGGAGCGCGCTGGCCGACGGATCCGGTGAAGACCGCACCGGCAGCCGCCTGACCCGCGCCGGCGTCGAAGCACTCGCCCTGCTGGAATCCCTCGGGGTGACGATCGACGTCTCCCACCTAGCAGCCACCGGAGTCGATCACGTGCTCGAACTGGCGACCCGGCCTGTCATCGCGACCCACTCCTGTGCCCGCAGCCTCCACGACCACCACCGCAACCTCTCCGACGACCACATACGCGGCATCGCCGCCACCGGCGGACTCATCTGCGCGAACCTCTACGCCGGGTACCTCACCACCGAAACCCCCACGCTCGACCACGTCGTCGCACACATCGAACGCCTCACCGAACTCGCCGGCCCCACCAACGTGGGAATCGGTTCCGACTTCGTTGCCGACCTGTTCGCGGAGAAGATCCCGGCCTGCGACCGACCACTGATCATCGAGGGCACCAACACCGAAATCCTCGTCCCCGGCCTCGAAGGACCCTCGGGGCTTCCACTCGTCAGCCACGCGCTGCTCACGGCCGGACACCACGAGAACGAGGTCCGAGGAATCGCCGGCGCCAACCTGGCCCGGTTCCTCGGTGCCACGCACCACGGAACGGACAACCATGCTGCCCTACCTCGACGCTGACCTTCTGGACAGGCTGCTGCCGTTCCCGCAAGCGATCAGCGCGCTGCACAACACCCTCCAGGACGGGCCGCCCACCGTCACCGCACCACCCCGGACCACCGCCGAAGCCCCCGGCGGACATGTCCTCATCATGCCCGCAGCGGACCGAGACCTGTTCGGCGTCAAGATCGCCGGGGTCGCGCCGGACAACCCGGCGAAAGGTCTGCCCCGGATCACCGGCACCTACCTGCTCTACGACGCTGACACCCTGCGGCCCATCCTCGCGATCGACGGCCCCGCCCTCACACTGCGACGCACGGCCGCCCTGTCCGCACTCGCGGTCGACCTCCTCGCCCCTCACGACATCTCCCGATTGCTGATCTACGGCACCGGACCACAAGCAGCAGCACACCTCCAAGCCCTCCGCGCTGTCCGGCACTTGCCGTCCATCGCCGTCAGCGGCCGGACCCCCCAGCGGACCCGCGCGTTCGCCGACGACCACGGGATCGACGTCGCCGGACCAGACGACCTCCCCCAAGCCGACCTCGTCGCCTGCTGCACCAGCTCCACCACGCCGTTGTTCGACGGCCGGCACCTTTCGCAGCACGCGACCGTCATCGCGATGGGTTCACACACACCCGACGCCCGCGAACTCGACAGCCACACCCTCCGCGGCGCACAGGTCATCGTCGAAGACGTCCCCACCGCCACCCGCGAAGCCACCGACATCGCCGACGCACTCACCACCGGCGACATCACCAACCCCCTGCCCCTCCACGAGATCGTCACCGGACAAACCCCGGCACAAACCGACCGACGACGCGTCTTCAGATCCGTGGGCATGGCCTGGGAAGACCTGAGCACCGCCAAAGCAGCACTCACACAATGGAGGACCACGCCGGCGTGCACCTGAACGTTCCCACCCCTGCCCGAATGAACGCGGCCAGTTCCTGACGGCATTGAGGAGAACTGGCTGCTCTGCGGGACTGACCGCGCAGGCAGTCCTGCAGGCCCCCGGCCCTCCGGGTCACTTGCGCGTCGCTCGGCCGCTTCTTCGTCCAGTAGCTCCAGTCTCTCGAGGGCTGGCACCCACTCGCGCTGGTCTTCCCCGCGGGTGCGGGGAGCAGGAGCTGGTGGAGTCGTCCATCTCGGATGCCCGGGGACCATCCCCGCGGGTGCGGGGAGCAGAAGTCCAACGTCCTGGCCCGCTGCCCCGAACTGGAACAGGCCGCCGAACACGTCCGCGAGTTCGGCGAGATCCTTACCGACCGCCTCGGCTCCACACTGCCCACCTGAACTGACGCAGTCGACGCCAGCCAGCTACCTGGCCTCACCGGCTTCGCACTCCACCTGCTCCGAGACCTCGACGCTGTGACAACCGGGCTCACTCTCAGCTGCAGCTCCGGCGGCATCGAGGGTGCTGTCAACCGCATCAAGAAGATCAAGCGGCAGCTCTACGGCCGAGCCGGATTCGAACTACTCCACACAAGATGATCCTGCTCCAGCAGCACTCCAAGCCTCCGAACCCTGCGCCAAGGCCGAGGACGGACCGCACCCAGAGAGCTTGGCTGGGGCGTGTCGGCACCGACGGACATAATGCGGCTGTGGCCCTTAAGACCGGAGCTGTTGCCCCCGCCCGTGAGCCAGAAGCGGCTGGACGAGCTGTGCGCGGAGGTCGAGCAGATCGCTGAGCTGCTGGTCGCCCGCCCAGAGACGGCGGGCGAGGCGATCGAGGCGTTCAACGCGATGACCGGTCACGACCACGTGGCTCTCGACTTCGCTGAGTACGACGCAAGCAGGCCTCCAAAGGAGTTCGCGAGGGAGGCGGCCCGGCCGGCTCGCCCCGTGGTTGCGGACATCACCCGGGACGAGCTCATCGAGATCGTTCGCAGACTCCTGACTGCCTCTGCGGAGAGCGGCTACTATCTGCGGCTCCTGGAGGCGAACGTGTCGCATCCCCGGGTGAGTGACCTGGTCTTCCATCCCTCAGACATCGTTCAAGACCCGTCTGCGGAGCAGATTGTCGACGAGGCTCTGAAGTACCGGCCTATCGCGCTCTGAGCGAATCGAACGCCACCATCACCCTCCGCGATCGCTCCCCAAGATCCATGCCAGAACCGACTTACGACGTCGTTTCGATGCGAGAGGAGGAGTCGCACGCTCGCACGAACAGGTGATGTTCACGAGAACGGGAGTCAGCTGCCGCGGGCGAGTAATTGTCAATACTTGTGGATCAGTTGTGCTCGCTCAGGCAGCGATAAGTGCCTGTCCTTCTTCCGCTGAAGCCCCCTTGCGGCCGGTCCATGCAGGGGCGGACGTCTGTGCGAAGATCGCGGCGTGAACGATCTACGCTTCCGTCTCGCTGACGACGCCGATCTTGCCGCCGTCGTGCGTCTGCGCGACGACGCGGCGCGTTGGATGCTTGCCCAAGGCGTCACTGGTCAGTGGCAGCCTGGTGAGCTGGGCGGGGACCACTTCCGCCGGATCATGGAGAGCGGCGAGGTATGGCTCGCGGAGGCTGCCGATCGAGTGGTCGGGGCTTGGGAGCTCTGGTGGAAGGACGAGGACGCCTGGGGGCCGCAGCCGCCGACGGCTGGCTATGTGCACCGGCTGATGGTGGACCGCAGAAGTGTCCCGCCGGGGACAGGGCGGCAGCTTCTGCGCGTCGCGGAGCGACGCGTGGCCGAGGCGGGCCGACCGTTGGTTCGTCTGGACTGCCTGGCCACCAACGCGCGCCTGAGTACGTACTACCTCGACGCCGGCTATCGGGCTGTGGGACGCAAGGAGGGTAAGCCGCAGCCGGGCGGTACGCCCAAGTCGTTCACGCTCCTCGAAAAGTCTGTACGAGATGAGTTGAGGTAGGTCAAGCGGCGAGGGCCTCGGGACGTTCAACGAGTTGGCCGCGTTCGAAGCGGGCTCCGGCCCGGACGAGGGCAACGAGGTGGGGTGCGTTCACGGCCCGCCAGCGGGTCTGGGCGGACTCGACGAGCTTGAAGACCATGGCAAGGGCGGCGGCCGCGCTGCCGGCGGCCCGGGTGACCTTGGTCCGCAGCCGGACAGTGGCAAAGGTCGACTCGATCGGATTCGTGGTCCGCAGATGAATCCAGTGCTCGGCGGGGAAATCGTAGAACCCCAGCAGCTCGTCCACGTCGTCGCTGATCTTCTTGACGGCCTTGGGCCACTTCGCGCCGTACGCCTTCTCAAACGCCGTGACGGCCATGAGCGCGTGGTCGCGGTCCTCGACGTTGTAGATCTCCTGCAGTGCCTTCTTCGCACCGGGCTGCGCGGACTTCGGCAGGGCGTTCGCAAACGTTGGCGATCTTGTGAACCCAGCACCTCTGATGGCGGGTCTCGGGGAACACTTCGGCCAGAGCCTTCCAGAAGCCCAGGGCGCCTCGCCGACCGCGAGGACGGGAGCGCGCATGCCCCGGCGTGCGCAGTCCCGCAACAAGTCGGCCCAGGAGTCGGCTGATTCGCGGTAGCCGTCGGCCATGGCGATCAGCTCTTTGGTGCCGTCTGTGCGCACACCCATCAGCACCAGGACGCACGTCTTCCCCTCCCGCAGGCGTATGCGCAGGTGGATGCCGTCGGCCCAGACGTAGACGTAGTCGCTGCCCGACAGATCGCGCTCGCCGAATGCCTGGTGATCGGCCTGCCACTGGGCCGTCAGCCGCGTCACGGTCGCCGGCGAGAGCCCAGCAGAGCTGCCGAGGAACTGCTCCAGGGCGGGCACGAAGTCGCCGGAGGACAGGCCGTGCAGGTAGAGCAGTGGCAGAACCTCGCTGATTTTCGGGGACTTGCGGCACCACGGCGGGAGGATTGCAGAGGAGAACCGTTTACGCTCGCCGGTGGCCGCGTCGACGCGCTTGTCGTTCACCCGCGGAGCCTTCACCTCGACCTCCCCGGCTGCGGTCGTGACCTTCCTCGCCTGGTGATAGCCGTTACGGACCACCAGGCGGCGCCCGTGATCGTCACGCTGATCGGACAACTCGGCTATATAGGCATTGACTTCAGCCTCCAGGGCGGCGGCCAGCATCCGCCTCGCCCCTTCGCGGACGATGTCGTCGATCAGGGAGCCGGTCTCGGCCGTTCCATCGCCGTTCACTACGCTCAGCACAGGCGTACCTTCCCGGCCGACGGTGCAACGTCGGCCTACTCGATGACCAGAAGTCGATCACTCGGGAAGGTACGCCCTTCGCGTCCAGCCCGAGGCCGATCCACAGGTCATGAGCATTGCTCGCCGCGGACCTTTCCCGGGCGTATCCGTCACTGCCCGGTCCGGTGGGTGAGGGGCTGTTGAGAGGCGGTCGGTGGTGCGAAGAGTGCCTGGACGGTTTCGGTGGCCAGGTCTCGCAGCCAGGTGTGGGCGCGGTCGTTGTCGTAGCGCTG
>NZ_JBHTWG010000026.1:0-106702 GCF_042792555.1 Streptomyces sp. NPDC056628 | reverse complement strand
GAGCATCATCCTCGTGCTCCGGCCACCCGGGGAAGGCGCGAGCTGGCCCCTGCCACCCTCCGCCGGACCCCGACATCACTCAATCAAGTTCAGTACCAGCACAAAGACCTTCTTGCCGGCCTATCCAATGGACTCCCACAGTCCGTCATGCCGATGATCTAAGGAGCGGAGCGCGGCACGATGCCGGGGAGGTCGCCTTCGGCGGCCGTCTCTGGAATCCGACAGTGACCTGCAGTGATGTTCCAAGATCCCGTCCACGCCTCGTCCACAGCCCCCGACATATGCCCGCTCAGAGCGGCATACGGCTGCACATACGCGAAGACCCCGCTCTCAGCGTTTCCGCTGGTGACGGGGTCTTTGGGCACCTCATACAGGGTGCCCCCGGCAGGATTCGAACCTGCGCACACGGCTCCGGAGGCCGTTGCTCTATCCCCTGAGCTACGGGGGCGTGTCGGTCGCGTTGCTCGCGGCGACGAGTAGAACACTACCAGCTCCGGTGGGGTGTTCATGAACGGGTTTCCCGGGGTGTGGCACCCCGTGCGAGCTGGGGTGGGTCCCCCGCAGGGGGTGGAAGTGGGGAAAACCCGGACGCCGTGGCCGGTCCGGACCTACTCTCGAGTTGTGCCAGGCGCGTCCGGTCGGGTGCTTGTTGTGGACGACAACAAGGTCATCCGGCAGTTGATCAGGGTCAATCTCGAGCTGGAGGGCATCGAGGTCGTGACCGCGGCCGATGGTGCCGAGTGTCTTGAAGTGGTCCATCAGGTGCGGCCCGACGTGATCACCCTCGACGTCGTCATGCCCCGCCTCGACGGGCTGCGCACCGCCGCGCATCTCCGCGGCGACAGCCGTACCCGTGACCTTCCCCTCGCGATCATCAGTGCGTGTACGCAGTTCGAGATCGAGAGCGGCTTGGATGTCGGCGTCGACGCCTTCCTGCCCAAACCCTTCGAGCCTGGCGAACTGGTGAGTGTGGTGCGGCGGTTGCTGGAGGGGGAGCGGCACGTCGGTGGGGGACTGGGAGCCGGGGTTCGGGTCTAGGGCTGGAGCCCGCCTTTCCGGGTGGGAGCGGAGACCTTCCGTGGGGTGCCGGATCACACCCCCACCCCGCCCAAACCCACTCGCATCCCTACCCCCCTCCTCCCATACGCTTGACCCGTGACCCCCGTCGAGCTCTCCCGTACCGTGCTGGGCGCGGTGCGTCGTGCTGTCGATGACGGGGTGCTGGCCGTCGCCGTGCCGGAGCGGGTCAAGGTCACCGCTCCCGGGCCCGGTGGCTGTGGCGACTACGCCACCAACATCGCCCTCCAGCTCGCCCGGCCGGCCGGACAGCCGCCGCTCCAGGTGGCCGAGATCCTGCGCGCCCGGCTCGTCGGCCGTGGCGGTGTGCGGGACGTCGTCGTCACCGGTCCCGGGTTCCTCAACATCACCCTCGGGGACGTGGCCGGCGCTGATCTCGTCGCCGAGGTTCTGCGGCGCGGCCCGCGGTACGGGTTCGTCGACGAACCCAGCGGTGAGGTTGTGGAGCTGCAGGCCCCGTGCGAGCTCCGTGCCGTCGTCGCCATGGATGTCGTCGCTCGGTTGTTGCGGTCCCAGGGGGCGGTCGTACGCACCAGGTGTGAGGGGCGTGCGCCCGATGGCGAGTGGGTGTCCCTCCTCGGCGTGCGGGTCGGTGGGGATGAGGGTGCACCTGGTGATGCGTACTCCTCCCTGACCCCGCCCCCGCCCCTGACCATCCAGGCCGTCCCCGCCCCGGCCTCCCCCCTCCACCTCGGTCGTGACGCCGCCCGGTGGGCGTTGCTTCACCCGGCCGCCCACGACCGACCCCGCATCTCCGACGAGCACCTCGTCCAGCGTGAGGGCAACCCCCTCTTCCGCGTGCGTTACGCGCACGCCCGCATCCGGGCCGCCAGCCGTAACGCCGCCGACCTGGGATTCCGCGCCGAACCCGGTGTGATCGGGTCGGCTGACGGTGCTCCCACTCCCGCGGGCGTCTCCACCCTCGACGCCCCCGACGCGCGGTTCCGTGCCGAGCCCGGTGTGATCGGGCCAGCTGACGGCGCTCCCAGCGCAACAGGCGTCGACACCTCACCTGGCGCCCACCCCCTCCTCCACCCCCTGGCCGACCACCCCCGCGTCCTGGCCCAGGCCGCCGCCCACCGCGCTCCCGATCGTCTTGCCCGGCACCTCGTCACCGTCGCCGATGCCGTGCTGCTCCTGCTGCCCGCGGTGCTGCCGCGCGGGGCGGAGAAACCCTCGGCCACCCATCGTGCCCGGCTCGCGCTCGCCGAAGCCGCCGGGGCGGTGCTGGCCGGTGGCCTGTCCCTGCTCGGCATCGACGCACCCGACCATCTTTGAAAGAGCACGCCTGATGAGCCGTTCCGCACACCCCGCCGGGCCCCGTCACGCCGACGTCCTCCCCGAGGGCCACTACTCGGCCCCGCCCGCGGACCTCAACGCCCTCGACCCCAAGGTGTGGGCCCGGACCGTCGCCCGGGGCGCCGACGGCGTCGTCACCGTCGGCGGTGTCGACGTGAACACCCTCGCCGAACAGCACGGCACCCCGGCCTACGTCCTCGACGAGGCCGACTTCCGGGCCCGCGCCCGCGCCTGGCGCGAGGCCTTCGGCCAGGACGCCGACGTCTTCTACGCGGGCAAGGCGTTCCTCTCCCGTGCCGTCGTGCGGTGGCTGCACGAGGAGGGGCTCAACCTCGACGTGTGCTCCGGTGGCGAGCTCGCCACCGCGCTGTCCGCCGGGATGCCCGCCGACCGCATCGCCTTCCACGGCAACAACAAGTCCACGCAGGAGATCCGCCGGGCCGTCGAGGCCGGTGTCGGGCGCATCGTCCTCGACTCCTTCCAGGAGATCGTCCGGGTCGCCCACATCGCGCAGGAGCTGGGCCGGCGCCAGCGGGTGCAGATCCGGATCACCGTCGGCGTGGAGGCGCACACGCACGAGTTCATCGCCACCGCGCACGAGGACCAGAAGTTCGGCATCCCGCTGGCCGGCGGGCAGGCCGCGGAGGCCGTGCGGCGGGCGTTGCAGCTCGACGGGCTGGAGCTCATCGGGATCCACTCCCACATCGGGTCGCAGATCTTCGACATGTCCGGGTTCGAGGTCGCGGCGCACCGGGTCGTCGGGCTGCTCAAGGACATCCGGGACGAGCACGGCGTCGAGCTGCCCGAGATCGACCTCGGCGGCGGGCTCGGCATCGCGTACACCAGCGACGACGACCCCCGCGAGCCGCACGAGATCGCCAAGGCGCTCACCGAGATCGTCACCCGCGAGTGCGAGGCCGCCAGGCTGCGCACCCCGCGCATCTCCGTCGAGCCCGGGCGGGCCATCGTCGGGCCGACCGCCTTCACGCTCTACGAGGTGGGGACCGTCAAGCACCTCGAGGGGCTGCGGACGTACGTCTCCGTCGACGGCGGCATGTCGGACAACATCCGCACCGCGCTGTACGACGCCGAGTACAGCGTCGCCCTGGTCTCCCGCACCAGCGACGCCGCGCCGATGCTGGCGCGCGTCGTCGGCAAGCACTGCGAGAGCGGCGACATCGTGGTGAAGGACGCGTTCCTGCCGGCCGACCTGGCACCGGGTGACCTCATCGCCGTCCCCGCGACGGGCGCCTACTGCCGTTCCATGGCCAGCAACTACAACCACGTGCTGCGGCCGCCGGTCGTCGCCGTGCACGACGGCGGATCCCGGGAGATCGTCCGGCGGGAGACGGAGGAGGACCTCCTGCGTCTCGACGTGGGCTGACCCCCGCCACGGCCACGGCAACACCAAAACCAACAGCAACACCAACAGCAACAGCAACAGCAGCGCCCCCGGGCTGGAAGATCTCCCGTCACCCACCCCGGTACAAATGAAATAGATGTCTCACGATCCGGACGAAGGGCAGAAACTTCCGTCCGGTGAGTGAGACTGGTGCAACCGTAGACGGTATGAGGAAACGAGGTCGGATGATGCGTACGCGTCCGCTGAAGGTGGCGCTGCTGGGCTGTGGAGTGGTCGGCTCAGAGGTGGCGCGCATCATGACGACGCACGCCGACGACCTCGCCGCCCGCATCGGCGCCCCGGTGGAGCTCGCGGGCGTGGCCGTACGGCGTCCCGCCAAGGTCCGTGAGGGCATCGACCCCGCGCTCGTCACCACCGACGCCACCGCCCTCGTCAAACGCGGCGACATCGACGTCGTCGTGGAGGTCATCGGAGGCATCGAGCCCGCCCGGACGCTCATCACCACCGCCTTCGAGCACGGCGCCTCCGTCGTCTCCGCCAACAAGGCGCTCCTCGCCCAGGACGGTGCTGCCCTGCACGCCGCCGCCGAGAACCACGGCAGGGACCTCTACTACGAGGCCGCCGTCGCCGGTGCCATCCCGCTGATCCGCCCGCTGCGCGAGTCCCTCGCCGGCGACAAGGTCAACCGGGTGCTCGGGATCGTCAACGGCACCACCAACTTCATCCTCGACAAGATGGACAGCACGGGAGCCGGCTATCAGGAGGCCCTCGACGAGGCCACCGCGCTCGGGTACGCCGAGGCCGACCCCACCGCCGACGTCGAAGGGTTCGACGCCGCCGCCAAGGCCGCCATCCTCGCCGGCATCGCCTTCCACACGCGCGTGCGTCTCGACGACGTCTACCGCGAGGGCATGACCGAGGTGACCGCGGCCGACTTCGCCTCCGCCAAGGAGATGGGCTGCACCATCAAACTGCTCGCCATCTGCGAGCGGGCCGCGGACGGCGGGTCCGTCACCGCGCGCGTGCACCCCGCCATGATCCCGCTGACCCATCCGCTGGCCTCCGTGCGCGGCGCCTACAACGCCGTGTTCGTGGAGTCCGACGCCAGCGGACAGCTGATGTTCTACGGCCCCGGCGCGGGCGGCTCCCCGACCGCGTCCGCCGTGCTCGGCGACCTCGTCGCCGTCTGCCGCAACCGGCTCAACGGCGCGACCGGTCCCGGCGAGTCCGCGTACGCCGCCCTTCCCGTCTCCGGGATGGGCGAGGTCGTCACGCGGTACCACATCAGCCTTGACGTGGCGGACAAACCGGGTGTTCTCGCCCAGGTCGCGACCGTGTTCGCCGAGCACGGTGTGTCCATCGATACGGTTCGCCAGCAGGGCAAGGACGGCGAGGCGTCCCTCGTCGTCGTCACCCACCGTGCGTCCGACGCGGCCCTCGTCGGGACCGTCGAGGCGTTGCGCAAGCTCGACACCGTGCGGGGTGTCGCCAGCATCATGCGGGTTGAAGGAGAGTAACCAGCAATGACCCACCAGTGGCGCGGAATCATCGAGGAGTACCGGGACCGGCTGCCCGTCTCCGACACCACGCCGGTCGTGACGCTCCGTGAGGGCGGCACGCCCCTCGTGCCCGCGCAGGTGCTCTCCGAGCGCACGGGCTGCGAGGTCCACCTCAAGGTGGAGGGCGCGAACCCGACGGGGTCCTTCAAGGACCGCGGCATGACCATGGCCATCACGCGGGCCAAGGAGGAAGGGGCCAAGGCGGTCATCTGCGCCTCCACCGGCAACACCTCCGCCTCGGCCGCCGCCTACGCGGTGCGCGCCGGCATGGTGTCCGCCGTGCTCGTGCCGCAGGGCAAGATCGCGCTCGGCAAGATGGGCCAGGCGCTCGTGCACGGCGCGAAGATCCTCCAGGTCGACGGCAACTTCGACGACTGCCTCACGCTCGCCCGCGACCTCAGCGACAACTACCCGGTCTCGCTGGTGAATTCGGTCAACCCGGTGCGGATCGAGGGGCAGAAGACGGCCGCCTTCGAGATCGTGGACATGCTGGGCGACGCCCCCGACATCCACGTCCTGCCGGTGGGCAACGCGGGCAACATCACCGCGTACTGGAAGGGGTACAAGGAGTACGCCGCCGACGGCGTCTCGACGCGGACCCCGCGCATGTGGGGTTTCCAGGCGTCCGGCTCCGCGCCCATCGTGCGCGGCGAGGTCGTCAAGGACCCCTCGACGATCGCCACCGCCATCCGCATCGGCAACCCGGCCTCCTGGCAGTACGCCCTCGACGCGCGCGACGAGTCGGGCGGCTTCATCGACGAGGTGACGGACCGTGAGATCCTGCGCGCCTACCGGCTGTTGGCCGCGCAGGAGGGTGTCTTCGTGGAGCCCGCGTCCGCCGCGTCGGTCGCCGGTCTGCTGAAGGCGGCCGAGCAGGGCAAGGTCGACCCGGGGCAGAGGATCGTCTGCACGGTCACCGGCAACGGCCTGAAGGACCCGGACTGGGCCGTCGCCGGCGCCCCGCAGCCGGTCACCGTCCCGGTCGACGCGGCCACCGCGGCGGAGCGGCTCGGACTGGCGTGAGCACCGCCGGACGGGCGTGGGGCGCCACCGCAGGAGCAGTGGCGCCACGCCCCGTCGCAGGGGTCCGCACGGCGCGGTAGGGAGCGCCCACCTGGGGAAGTCCCTGACCGGGGGGTGCACAGGGGGCATACGACACGCATCGTGCGCCTCCTGTGCGCCCTATGTCGCCACAGAACCTGTCTTCGATAGGCTGTACTGAACCCGCCCGCCGCATATGCCTCCGCTGGGGCGAGGTGCCGCGTCGTCTCCGCGGCCCGGACGCGGCCCCCTGGGTTCTCGTACGGCATCGAAGTGTCTTCGACAATCACGCAGCTCAAGGAGAGTCATCGAGCGATGGCCGGTCCAGCGTTCCGCGCCGCCGCCGTCCGGGTGCGCGTCCCCGCCACCAGCGCCAACCTCGGCCCGGGCTTCGACGCCCTCGGCCTGTCGCTGGGGCTCTACGACGACGTCGTCGTCCGGGTGGCCGACTCCGGGCTGCACATCGACATCGCGGGCGAGGGCGGCGAGACACTGCCCCGCGACGAGAAGCACCTGCTCGTACGGGCCTTGCGCACCGCCTTCGACCTGCTGGGCGGCCAGCCGCGCGGCCTCGAGATCGTCTGCGCGAACCGCATCCCGCACGGCCGCGGCCTCGGCTCCTCCTCCGCCGCCATCTGCGCCGGCATCGTCGCCGCCCGGGCGGTGACCATAGGCGGCGAGACCAGGCTCGACGACGACGCGCTGCTGGAGCTCGCCACCGAGATCGAGGGCCACCCCGACAACGTCGCGGCCTGTCTGCTCGGCGGGTTCACCCTTTCCTGGATGGAGGCCGGCGCCGCCCGCGCCATCAGGATGGATCCGGCCGATTCCATCGTTCCGGTGGTTTTCGTCCCCGGGAAGCCGGTCCTCACCGAGACCGCGCGCGGACTGCTCCCGCGCACCGTCCCGCATGTCGACGCCGCCGCCAACGCGGGCCGTGCCGCCCTGCTCGTCGAGGCCCTGACCAGGCGCCCCGAGCTGCTGCTGCCCGCCACCGAGGACCGCCTCCACCAGGAGTACCGCGCGCCCGCCATGCCGGAGAGCGCGGCGCTGGTGGAGCGGCTGCGGGCCGACGGAGTGCCCGCGGTGATCTCCGGCGCCGGCCCGACCGTGCTGGCGCTGGCCGACGAGGCCAGTGCCGACAAGGTCGCCCATCTGGCAGGCGAGGGATGGGCCGCGAACCGGCTCGACCTCGACGCTCAAGGCGCGTGCGTACTGCCGCTCGCGCCGTCCGGTGACATCTAAACGCGCCGTCCGGTGACATCTAAAAGCGTGCGGTTGCCGGATTTCGAGAGGGGGAATGTTTGTTGGATCCGGTAGTGTTAACCTCAAGTCTGCACCCGACCCCACCATGGCGAGGTGCTTGTTGTCCCCGTCCGGGACAGACATTCTTCCGGGAGCCTCCCAAGCCGCACTGTGTTCCGTACGACGTACGTGGGCAGTACGTCGTACACGAGCGCTGAGCGACTCGCCGGGCACGCTCCGGAACCGGCGCGACCGAGCCGCGTGACACCGACACTCAGTGCCACGGCTCAGGGAACCGCCATCTCCAGATATTCCTCCGCCGCCTTTGGCGGACCACCGCCCCGGCACGGTCCACACACCAAGGACCGACGCCGGACAGCACAACCGGTCGCCGAGCCAGACAGGCCGACGTCCGCTCCAGGGAAGGACCCTTCGTGAGCGACACCACCGATCTGATGGGCGCACGTGTCGAGGAGACCGCTGCCGCGCCCGCCACGGACGCCTCCGCGCCTGCCAGCGGTGCCGGCTCCCGGCGGCGCCGCGGTACCGGCCTCGAGGGCATGGTGCTGGCCGAGCTGCAGCAGGTCGCCTCCGGCCTCGGCATCAGGGGCACCGCGCGGATGCGCAAGAGCCAGCTGATCGAGGTCATCAAGGAGGCGCAGGCAGGGGGAGGCGCGGCCCCGAAGACCGACGCCGCCACCGAGACCAAGCCCAAGCGCCGTGCCACCTCCAAGGCGCGCACCGGCGACGACACCGACAACAAGGCCAAGGCGGAGGCCCCCGCCGAGCAGGCGGTGGCCCAGCAGCAGATCGAGATCCCCGGCCAGCCGGCCGGCGGCCCCTCCCACGGGAACGCGGGCGAGCGTGCCGCGGACGGTGAGCGCGGGGGAGACGACGCGCCGGGCGAGCGCCGCCGCCGTCGTGCGACCGCCGAGGCCGGTGCGCCCGAGACGATCGCCGCCGAGCCGAAGGCCGAGACGCCCGCGCAGTCGCAGGGCCAGCAGGGCAACGACGCCAAGGGCGACGCCGGTGAGGGCGGCGAGGGCCGCCGCCGTGACCGCCGTGACCGCGACCGCGGCCGTGACCGCGGGGACCGCCGCAAGGGCGACGACCAGCAGGGCGGCGGCCGTCAGGACCGTCAGCAGGGCCAGCAGCAGGGCGGTGGCCGCCAGGACCGCCAGGACCGCCAGCGTGACAACGGCCCGCAGGACGATGACGACTTCGAGGGCGGCCGGCGTGGCCGTCGAGGCCGCTACCGCGACCGCCGTGGCCGTCGTGGCCGCGACGACGTGCAGGAGCCGCAGATCACCGAGGACGACGTCCTGATCCCGGTCGCGGGCATCCTGGACATCCTCGACAACTACGCGTTCATCCGCACCTCCGGCTACCTGCCGGGCCCGAACGACGTGTACGTCTCCCTCGCCCAGGTCCGCAAGAACGGCCTGCGCAAGGGCGACCACATCACCGGTGCGGTCCGTCAGCCCAAGGAGGGCGAGCGCCGCGAGAAGTTCAACGCGCTGGTCCGCCTGGACTCCGTCAACGGCATGGCGCCCGAACACGGCCGTGGCCGCCCGGAGTTCAACAAGCTGACCCCGCTGTACCCGCAGGACCGGCTCCGTCTGGAGACCGACCCGGGCGTGCTGACCACCCGCATCATCGACCTCGTGTCGCCGATCGGTAAGGGCCAGCGCGGTCTGATCGTGGCCCCGCCGAAGACCGGCAAGACCATGATCATGCAGGCGATCGCCAACGCGATCACGCACAACAACCCCGAGTGCCACCTGATGGTCGTCCTCGTCGACGAGCGTCCGGAAGAGGTCACCGACATGCAGCGGTCGGTGAAGGGCGAGGTCATCTCCTCGACCTTCGACCGGCCGGCCGAGGACCACACCACGGTCGCCGAGCTCGCCATCGAGCGCGCCAAGCGCCTGGTGGAGCTGGGTCACGACGTCGTCGTGCTGCTCGACTCGATCACGCGTCTGGGCCGTGCGTACAACCTTGCCGCCCCGGCCTCCGGCCGCATCCTGTCCGGTGGTGTCGACTCGACCGCCCTGTACCCGCCGAAGCGCTTCTTCGGTGCGGCCCGCAACATCGAGGACGGCGGCTCGCTGACCATCCTCGCCACCGCCCTGGTGGACACCGGGTCCCGCATGGACGAGGTGATCTTCGAGGAGTTCAAGGGCACCGGCAACATGGAGCTCAAGCTCGACCGGAAGCTCGCCGACAAGCGCATCTTCCCCGCGGTGGACGTCGACGCGTCCGGCACCCGTAAGGAAGAGATCCTGCTCGGCAACGAGGAGTTGGCGGTCGTCTGGAAGCTGCGCCGCGTCCTGCACGCGCTGGACCAGCAGCAGGCCATCGAGCTGCTCCTCGACAAGATGAAGCAGACCAAGTCGAACGGCGAGTTCCTGATGCAGATCCAGAAGACGACGCCGACCCCCGGCAACGGCGACTGAGCCGTCAGCGTCCGAAAAAGGCCGCCCCACGTCACGCGAGTGACGTGGGGCGGCCTTTTGGCGCTGATAGGGACGGGGGCCATAGGCACCCCTTCCTACTCTTGTGTCCTGGGGGACCTTCTTGACCACCACCCAATCCGGCAGCGGTCGCCACAGACGCCGGATCCGCTTCGGGCTGCCCATCGCCGCCGTCGGTGTCGCCGCGGCCGTCGCCGCCGCGCTGCTCACGTCCACCGCGGGAGCCGCCACCGCCGCGCCGCAGCCCACCGTGAAGCCCGCCACGGCCTCGGTGCCGTCGGCCGAGCTGGAGCGCCGGGTGACCGGCGCGCTCGCCGGCGACGACACCGCGGGCGAGACGCCGAAGAAGTCGTCGTACGCCGCACGCACCGACGACTCCACTGCCAGCCCCATGGTGATCGGCGGCACCACGACCAGCATCACCACGGCGCCCTGGATGGCGCAGCTCTGGTACTACGACGACCGGGGCACCACCTCCGAGGACGACGACCTCGGCTTCTTCTGCGGCGGAGCCGTCGTCGCGCCGACGAAGATCCTCACCGCCGCGCACTGCGTCAAGGGCTACGACTGGTACAACTACGGCGCCGTCGTCACCGGCACCAACCAGCTGCCCACCTCCGACGGTTCCGGCGGCAGCGACCTGCACGGCGGCACCGTCTCGCTGCCGTACCGGCAGTGGTACCACCCGTCGTACAGCGAGACGAAGATCGACAACGACATCGCCGTCATCACGCTGGGCAGCAAGGTGAAGGCGACGCCGATCCGCATGACGACGTCCGGCGACACCGCCTCGTACGCCTCCGGCACCAGCGCCAAGGTCTACGGCTGGGGCCGCACCAGCTCCACCAGCGAGGACATCTCGCAGTCGCTGAAGTCGGCCACGCTGCCCGTGCAGTCCGACAGCACCTGCGCCGGCTACTACGGCACGGACTTCGTCAAGGGCCACATGGTCTGCGCCGGCAAGCCGGCCACCGGCAGCGACAGCGGCACCGTCTCCGCCTGCAACGGCGACTCCGGTGGGCCGCTCGTGGTGAACGGCCGCATCGTCGGCGTCGTCTCGTGGGGCGTGGAGGACTGCGTCGCCAAGGGCGCCTACAGCGTCTTCTCGAAGGTCAGCACCTACGTCGGCGCCGCCTACCCGCGCGTCGAGGACACCAACATCAGCGGTGACCACAAGGCCGACCTGTGGGTGCGCAACTCCTCCACCAGGACCGGCTACTCGAAGGACTCCAAGGGCAGTTCCTTCGCGGCCCGCGAGTCCTGGGGCGACTGGGACGGCGTGAACGTCGTCCTGCAGACCGACTTCGACCGGGACGGCTACCAGGACCTGGTGTACCGCCGCAGCAGCGACGGCGACGTCTTCTGGTCGCACTACGTGGCGTCCAGCCAGAGCTGGTCCACCACGAAGATCGCGGACAACTGGAAGACCCGCACCCGCGTCATCACCCCCGGTGACGTCACGGGCGACTACCTGCCCGACCTGATCTCGGTCGACTCCGGCGGGACGCTGTACGTCTACCCGGGCAAGGGCGACGGCACCTTCGGCTCCCGCTTCTCGGTCCGCACCGGCTGGAACCAGTACAACTCCGTGCGCGGCCACGGCGACTTCACCGGTGACGGCAAGGCCGACCTGCTCGCCCGGCAGGCGAGCACCGGCGACCTGTACCTGTACAAGGGCACCGGCAAGACCGGCTCCGAGGCGTTCTCGTCCCGGATCAAGGTGCGCAGCAACTGGACCTACAACGCCTTCGACGCCGTCGGCGACATCAGCGGGGACGGCAAGGCCGACTTCCTCGCCCGTACGTCCGCCGGCACGCTCTACCTGTACAAGGGCACCGGCAAGGCCACCAGCGAGATCTTCGCCACAAGGATCTCGGTCGGGACCGACTTCAAGCAGTACGACATCTTCGGCTGATGTCCCAGGTGAGAGCGGGTCCCGCCCGCCTCACCGGCAGCACCCCGTGCCCACCGTCGCTCCGGCGGTGGGCACAGTCGTCTGTGCAACCCTCGTCCGGGTTTCCCCGTCTGACCCGACGGGGCGACGATAGTGCGGTAAGGGTGCATGTGTACCAGGCACAGCCCTGACCGCAAGGGGGAGACGACCGGACGAGCAATGAGGAGCGCAGTGTCAGCCGAGAACACGCCGGAGTCCGGCATACAGGGCGGACCCGGCGCCGAGACGCCCCGTCACCGAGGCAAGGGGCGCCGCCGCAGGCCCCGCCAGAGACGCAAGGGGCCGCTGATCGCGGCCTGGACGGCCGCGGGGATCGTCGTCCTGGGCGGCACCGGCGCCGGGTACCTGTACCTCAAGCTCAACGGCAACCTGAAGAGCGTCGACATCGACCAGGCCCTCGGCACCGACCGGCCGCAGAAGACCGACAACGGCTCCGAGAACATCCTCGTCCTCGGCTCCGACTCCCGCTCCGGCGGCAACAAGAAGCTCGGCGGCGGCGCCGACGACGGCACCGCCCGCTCGGACACGGCGATGGTCCTGCACCTCTACAAGGGCCACAAGAAGGCCGTCGTGGTCTCCGTCCCGCGCGACACGATCATCGACCGGCCCCGCTGCACCGACACCGACGGCAAGGTGTACCCGGCGGCCTCCGGCGTCATGTTCAACTCCGCGTACAGCACGGCCGGCGCGCCCTGCGCGGTGAAGACGGTGGAGACCCTGACCGGCGTCCGCATGGACCACTACCTGGAGGTCGACTTCTCCGGGTTCCGGAAGCTGATCGACGAACTCGGCGGCGTCGAGGTCACCACGACCAGGGCCATCGACGACCCCGACAGCCATCTGAAGCTGACCGCCGGCCCGCACCGGCTCGACGGGGAGCAGGCCCTCGGCCTCGTCCGCACCCGGCACGGCGTGGGCGACGGCTCCGACCTCGGCCGCATCCAGCTTCAGCAGGCGTTCGTGAAGGCCCTGATCGAGCAGGCCAAGAGCACCGAGCTGTTCGGCAACCCCAAGCGGCTGCTCGACCTGGCCGACGCCGCCACCAAGACCGTGACGGCCGACTCCGACCTGGGCTCGGTCAACCGGCTCATGTCCTTCGCGAACGGCCTCAAGGGCATCAGTTCGAAGCACATGACCATGGTCACGCTGCCCGTCCGCTACGACCCGGCCGACCCGAACCGGGTGATCGTCGCCGAGGCGAAGGCGAAGCAGGTGTTCACGGCCCTGAAGCACGACCGGCCGATCCCGAAGGCGGCCACCGAGGGCACCGCGACCGGCGACGCCGGCGGCGTCGTGACGTCCGGGGAATAGATCACGGAGGCCCCCGGTTTTGGGGGATGGCCCCAGTCCTGGCAGACTGGTACGTCGGCCCCGGTTCACGCTTTCGCATCCCGCGGCGGCGACCCGGCGCCCTCCCGGAACTCTAGGAGACACCTTGAAGCGCGACATCCACCCCGAGTACGTCGAGACGCAGGTCAGCTGCACCTGTGGCGCGTCGTTCACCACCCGCAGCACGATCTCCAGCGGCGCCATCCGCGCCGAGGTCTGCTCCGAGTGCCACCCGTTCTACACGGGCAAGCAGAAGATCCTCGACACCGGTGGCCGTGTGGCCCGCTTCGAGGCCCGCTTCGGCAAGGCTGCCGCCGGCTCCAAGAAGTAGCGAGCACCGATTCGCCGGTCCACGGCCGCGCCCCCACCAGGCGCGCCGGGACCGGCGTTTTTGGTCGCCCGCCCTTCCCTTCCGTACGCATTTCAGGAGCCCCAAGATGTTCGAGGCCGTCGAGGAACTGGTCGCTGAGCACGCCGACCTGGAGACGAGGCTCGCCGACCCCTCGGTCCACTCCGACCAGGCGAACGCGCGCAAGCTGAACAAGCGCTATGCCGAGCTCACCCCGATCGTCGCCACGTACCGATCCTGGCGGCGGACGGGCGACGACATCGGGACGGCCCGCGAACTCGCCGCGGAAGACCCGGAGTTCGCCGCCGAGGTCAAGGAGCTTGAGCAGCGGCGCGAGGAGCTCACCGAGAAGCTCCGCCTGCTGCTCGTCCCGCGCGACCCGAGCGACGACAAGGACGTCATCCTGGAGATCAAGGCGGGCGCCGGCGGCGACGAGTCCGCGCTCTTCGCGGGCGACCTGCTGCGCATGTACCTGCGCTACGCCGAGCGCGTCGGCTGGAAGACCGAGATCATCGACGCCACCGAGTCCGAGCTCGGCGGTTACAAGGACGTCCAGGTCGCGGTGAAGACCAAGGGCGGCCAGGGCGCCACCGAGCCCGGCCAGGGCGTCTGGGCCCGGCTGAAGTACGAGGGCGGTGTGCACCGCGTGCAGCGTGTGCCGGCGACCGAGTCCCAGGGCCGTATCCACACCTCCGCGGCCGGTGTGCTGGTCACGCCCGAGGCCGAGGAGATCGACGTCGAGATCAACCCGAACGATCTGCGCATCGACGTCTACCGGTCGTCCGGCCCGGGCGGCCAGTCGGTCAACACCACCGACTCCGCGGTGCGCATCACGCACCTGCCGACCGGAGTCGTCGCCTCCTGCCAGAACGAGAAGAGCCAGCTGCAGAACAAGGAGCAGGCGATGCGTATCCTGCGCTCCAGGCTGCTCGCCGCGGCGCAGGAGGAGGCCGAGAAGGAGGCCGCCGACGCGCGCCGCAGCCAGGTCCGCACCGTCGACCGCTCCGAGAAGATCCGCACCTACAACTACCCCGAGAACCGCATCTCGGACCACCGGGTGGGCTTCAAGGCCTACAACCTGGACCAGGTCCTGGACGGCGACCTCGACGCTCTGATCCAGGCCTGCGTCGACGCGGACTCGGCAGCCAAGCTGGCAGCCGCGTAAGGACGCCAGGGACCCAGGCACGGACGAGTACGACACGGAGGACTTGCGTGCAGCAATCTTTTGGGGGGCGACCCTCGAGCCCCCGCAGCGTGCTGCTCGCGGAGGTGGCCCAGGCCACCCAGCGGCTGGCCGACGCCGGCGTGCCCTCGCCGCGCAACGACGCGGAGGAGCTCGCCGCGTTCGTGCACGGCGTGAAGCGGGGCGAGCTGCACTCCGTGAAGGACGCCGACTTCGACGCCCGCTACTGGGAGGTCATCGCCCGGCGCGAGCAGCGCGAGCCGCTCCAGCACATCACCGGACGGGCCTACTTCCGCTACCTCGAGCTCCACGTCGGGCCCGGGGTGTTCGTGCCCCGGCCCGAGACCGAGTCGGTCGTCGGCTGGGCCATAGACGCGGTCCGCGCGATGGACGTCGTCGAGCCCTGCATCGTCGACCTGTGCACCGGCTCCGGCGCCATCGCGCTCGCCCTCGCCCAGGAGGTGCCCCGCTCCCGCGTGCACGCCGTGGAGCTGTCCGAGGACGCCCTGCGCTGGACCCGCAAGAACGTCGAGGGGTCCAGGGTCGAGCTGCGCCAGGGCGACGCCCTGGACGCCTTCCGCGACCTCGACGGCCAGGTGGACCTGGTCATCTCCAACCCGCCGTACATCCCGCTCACCGAATGGGAGTACGTCGCCCCCGAGGCCCGGGACTACGACCCCGAGCTCGCCCTGTTCTCCGGCGAGGACGGCCTGGACCTGATCCGGGGCCTGGAGCGCACCGCGCACCGTCTGCTGCGCCCCGGCGGCGTCGTCGTCATCGAGCACGCCGACACCCAGGGCGGCCAGGTGCCGTGGATCTTCACCGAGGAGCGGGGCTGGGCCGACGCCGCCGACCACCCCGACCTGAACAACCGCCCCCGGTTCGCGACCGCACGCAAGGCGCTGCCGTGACCGCACCCCGAGCCCTTGTCCGGAAGCACGTGTACGAGGAGGCCTGCTAGACATGGCACGGCGATACGACACCAACGACGCGACCGACCGTACGACGGGTCTGCGTGAGGCCGCGTCCGCCGTCCGCCGAGGCGAGCTCGTGGTCCTCCCGACCGACACGGTGTACGGCATCGGCGCCGACGCCTTCACCAAGGAGGCCGTCGGCGACCTCCTGGAGGCCAAGGGGCGCGGCCGGACCATGCCGACCCCCGTCCTGATCGGCTCCCCGAACACGCTCCACGGACTCGTCACCGACTTCTCCGAGCCGGCCTGGGAGCTGGTCGACGCGTTCTGGCCGGGCGCGCTGACCCTCGTCGCCCGTCACCAGCCGTCCCTCCAGTGGGACCTCGGGGACACCCGTGGCACGGTCGCCGTGCGCATGCCGCTGCACCCGGTCGCCATCGAGCTGCTGACCGAGGTCGGCCCGATGGCGGTGTCCTCGGCGAACCTCACCGGGCACCCGGCGCCGGAGGACTGCGACGCCGCGCAGGAGATGCTCGGCGACGCGGTCTCCGTCTACCTGGACGGCGGCCCGACCCCGGGCAACGTGCCCTCCTCCATCGTCGACGTCACCCGCGAGGTGCCGCTCCTGCTCCGCGAGGGCGCCATCTCGGCGGAGGAGCTGCGCAAGGTCGTACCCGACCTCGAGGTGGCCAATTGACAGCCCGTGAATCCCCCGAGCTCTCGGCTGCGCTCGAGCAGGGGGGACCCCCATGCGTGGCATAGGCAACGGGGAAAGCGCGGCGGAGATCACGACGACCTTCGTGGGTCTCCCGCGCGACAGCTTCCGCATCCTCCACGTCAGCACCGGCAACGTGTGCCGCTCACCCATCACCGAGCGGCTGACCCGGCATCTCGTGCAGCAGCGGCTCGGTGTGCTGGGCCGCTCCCTCATCGTGGAGAGCGCCGGCACCTGGGGGCACGAGGGCGCGCCCATGGAGGCCAACGCCGAGACGGTCCTGGCCGACTTCGGCGCGGACGCCCAGGGCTTCACCGGCCGGGAGCTCCTCGACGAGCACGTCATCATGGCCGACCTGGTCCTGACGGCGACCCGCGACCACCGCGCCCAGGTCATCTCCATGGGCCACTCGGCGGGCCTGCGCACCTTCACGCTGAAGGAGTTCACCCGCCTGGTCCGCGCCATAGACCCGGCGACGCTGCCTCCGTTGGAGGAGGGTGTGGTGCGGCGGGCGCGTGCGTTGGTGCGTGCGGCGGCGGCTCTACGCGGGTGGCTTCTGGCGCCGACGGCGGAGGCGGACGAGGTGTACGACCCGTACGGTGCGCCGTTGCCGTTCTTCCGTTCGGTGGGCGAGGAGATACACGAGGCGCTGGATCCGGTGGTGACGGCGTTGACGGGGGTTCCCGCGAGGGCGTAACACCGCAGGGCGCCCCTGGTGCGCCGGGCCTACATTGGACTACGTCACCGTCGACGCACGTCCGGAGCCCACCATGTCGGTCACCCACACCCTCGAGGCCGATGTCCTGCGGCGGCAGGACCCCCAGGTCGCCGACATCCTGCGCGGCGAGCTCGACCGGCAGTCCACGACGCTCCAGCTGATCGCCGCGGAGAACTTCACGTCCCCGGCCGTGTTGGCGGCCCTCGGCTCGTCCCTGGCCAACAAGTACGCGGAGGGGTATCCGGGCAACCGGTACCACGGCGGGTGCGAGATGGCCGACGCGGCCGAGCGGCTCGCCGTGGAGCGCGCCAAGGCGCTCTTCGGCGCCGAGCACGCCAACGTGCAGCCCCACTCCGGGTCCTCCGCCGTGCTCGCCGCCTACGCGGCCCTGCTGCGGCCCGGCGACACCGTCCTCGCCCTCGGCCTGCCCTACGGCGGGCACCTCACGCACGGCTCGCCCGCCAACTTCTCCGGCCGCTGGTTCGACTTCGTCCCCTACGGCGTCGACGCGGAGACCGGGCTCATGGACCACGTCCAGGTGCGCACGCTCGCCCACACCCACCGGCCCAAGGCGATCGTGTGCGGCTCGATCGCCTACCCCCGCCACATCGACCACGCCTTCTTCCGCGAGGTCGCCGACGAGGTCGGGGCGTACCTCATCGCCGACGCCGCCCACCCCATCGGGCTGGTTGCCGGGCGAGCGGCGCCCAGCCCGGTGCCGTTCGCCGACATCGTGTGCGCCACCACCCACAAGGTGCTGCGCGGCCCGCGCGGCGGCATGCTCCTGTGCGGGGCCGACCTCGCCGAACGCGTCGACCGCGCGGTGTTCCCGTTCACCCAGGGCGGCGCCCAGATGCACACCGTCGCCGCCAAGGCCGTGGCGTTCGGGGAGGCCGCCACCCCGGCGTTCGCCGTGTACGCGCACCAGGTGGTCGCCAACGCGCGCACGCTCGCCGCCGGCCTGGCCGCGCAGGGGCTGGTCGTCACCACGGGCGGGACGGACACCCACCTCATCACCGCCGACCCCTCCCCGCTCGGCGTCGACGGCCGCACGGCACGCGCCCGGCTCGCGGCGGCCGGGGTGGTGCTGGACTGCTGCGCACTGCCGCACGGCGACGTCCGGGGCCTGCGGCTGGGTACGGCGGCCGTCACCACCCAGGGCATGGGTGAGAAGGAGATGACGCGGACGGCGGCGCTGATCGCGCGCGTGCTGAGCGGGGACGACGAACGTCACAGGGCCCGTGAGGAGGTCCGGGAGCTGACCGCCGGATTCCCGCCCTATCCGCGGTGAGGCGGGGTACCCGCACCGGCCACCCAGCCACACGTGCAACCATCGTCGTTACCCGGGAGTCCCCTCACATATGCGTCGCGTACGCGTCCATCGCTAGGGTGTGGGGCTGAGATGGCCGGCGAGATTTGTGGGGAAGCCCGTGCGTGAATACCTGCTGACGCTCTGTGTCACGGCCGCGGTGACGTATCTGCTGACAGGGCCGGTGCGGAAGTTCGCGATCGTGGCGGGGGCGATGCCGGAGATCAGGGCCCGTGACGTGCACCGGGAACCCACTCCGCGCCTCGGCGGGATCGCGATGTTCTTCGGCCTGTGCGCGGGCCTGCTGGTGGCGGACCACCTCACGAACCTCAGCGCGGTCTTCGAGAAGTCCAACGAACCGCGGGCGCTGCTCTCCGGAGCGGCACTGATCTGGCTGATCGGCGTCCTGGACGACAAGTTCGAGATCGACGCCCTGATCAAGCTGGGCGGCCAGGTGATCGCCGCGGGCGTGATGGTCATGCAGGGCCTGACCATCCTGTGGCTGCCCATCCCCAAGGTCGGCACGGTCGCGCTGACCCAGTGGCAGGGCACCCTGCTGACGGTCGCCCTGGTCGTCATCACCATCAACGCGGTCAACTTCGTCGACGGCCTCGACGGCCTCGCGGCCGGCATGGTGTGCATCGCGGCGGCGGCGTTCTTCATGTACGCCTACCGCATCTGGTACTCGTACGGCATCGAGGCGGCCGCCCCCGCGACGCTCTTCTCGGCCATCCTCATGGGCATGTGCCTGGGCTTCCTGCCGCACAACATGCACCCGGCGCGGATCTTCATGGGGGACTCCGGCTCGATGCTGATCGGGCTGGTCCTGGCGGCCGGCGCGATCTCGGTCACCGGCCAGGTCGACCCGGACAACCTGTTCGGGGGGTCCGAGCGCAGCGCGGTGCACCAGATGGTGCCCCTGTACATCCCGCTGCTGATGCCGCTCACCATCATCGCGATCCCGGCCGCCGACCTGATCCTGGCGATCGTGCGCCGCACCTGGCGCGGCCAGTCGCCGTTCGCCGCCGACCGCGGGCATCTGCACCACCGGCTGCTGGAGATCGGCCACTCCCACAGCCGCGCGGTGCTGATCATGTACTTCTGGTCGGCCCTGATCGCCTTCGGCGCGCTCGCCTACTCGGTCAACTCGGCGTCCATGTGGATCGTCCTCGGCGTGGTCTTCCTCAGCGCGATCGGCCTGGTCCTCCTGCTCCTTCCACGCTTCACCCCGCGCACCCCGCGCTGGGCGGAACACTTCGTACCGCCGCGCTACCGCCGAAGCCGGTCCGTCACCGCGGAGTCGACGGCGACCGCGCCGTCATCCGGCACGACCGAGGACGCCGAGCTCCGCACTCCGGTCGCCGCGGGGGCGCCCGGCGCCAACGGGGCGACCGCGCTCGGGGCCCGCTCACGGACCAGGTGAGAAGCGCCTCAAGGTAAGAATCTGACGAGAGCATTGCCAAGTCATGGGGGAGCGAAGCACCCCAATAGCAGACAAGTCACCCCGTGGACCGCACAGACGCGCGCCGTCACTCTCATGTGTGACAGTAGGCACACTCCTAGGTAAAGACCTCATCAAATAGTTTGTGATACGGTTCACGAGAACCCCCGGACAGAGCCGTAGGACCGCAGTGCGACGGTCCACCGGCGTGAGGTTCTCTCTCCACCCGGGACTACGCTCGTCCATGACGACACCCTGCCCCCACCGTGAAAGCGGAGTTGCCGCCATGCCGTCCAATGACGCCCGCACCCTGCTCCAGGCCGCTGTGCCCACAGCCGGCGCCGGCGCCGTAGCCGCCGTCGTCAGCGGTGTGGTCGCCGGTGGCAAGGGCGCGATCGGGGCCGTCGTCGCGACGCTGGTTGTGATCCTCTTCATGGGGATCGGCCTCTACATCCTGCAGCGCACTGCCAAGTCGCTTCCGCACCTGTTCCAGGCCATGGGGCTGATGCTCTACGCCGCGCAGATCCTGCTGCTCTTCATCTTCATGGCCGCGTTCAAGAACACGACGCTGTTCAACCCGCGGGCCTTCGCGATCACCCTGCTCGCGACCACACTCGTGTGGATCGCCGCGCAGACCCGGGCCCACATGAAGGCCAAAATCCTCTACGTGGAACCCGGTTCGGACGCCTCCTCCCAGGGCGGCAGGTCCGAAAAGACGGGGCATTCGTCGTGAGGGGTAGGGGCGGGATAAAGGCGCTCGAGAAGTCCTGCTATCGTCCGGTGCCAACTGCGGCATCGCGGGCGCGGGCATCTGAGCTGACGCCTGCTCAATCGCGAGGCGAGATGCCCCCCAGCCGCCCCCATATCCGTAACACCAGTCCCGTGCCGACCCGCGGCCTCGCGCCGCGCCGACACAACGAGGTTGCCGTACCTATGCGTCACGCTGAAGGAGCCCGCGGTGAGTGCTGACCCGACGCAGGTGCTCGCCTTCGAGACCGACTGCCACATCTTCGACGGCTGTGGCTTCCCGGCTCCCGGCCTGCACTCGTTCCTGTTCGAGCCTCTGTGGGGCGACGCGGACAGCAACGTCTACTTCAACAAGACGATGCTGCTCGCGCTGCTCGGCTCGATCGTCATCGTCGGCTTCTTCTGGGCCGCGTTCCGCAAGCCCCAGGTCGTTCCGGGCAAGCTGCAGATGGTCGCCGAGGCCGGGTACGACTTCATCCGGCGCGGTGTCGTCTACGAGACGATCGGCAAGAAGGAGGGCGAGAAGTACGTTCCTCTGATCGTCTCGCTGTTCTTCTTCGTCTGGATGATGAACCTCTGGTCGATCATCCCGGTCGCCCAGTTCCCGGTGACGGCGATCATCGCCTACCCGGCCGTGCTGGCGCTGATCGTCTACGTCCTGTGGGTCTCCCTGACCTTTAAGCGTCACGGATTCGTCGGGTTCTTCAAGAACGTCACGGGCTACGACAAGTCGCTCGGTGCAGTGCTTCCGCTCGCCATGCTCATCGAGTTCTTCTCGAACCTGCTGGTGCGCCCGTTCACGCACGCCGTCCGACTCTTCGCGAACATGTTCGCCGGCCACACCCTGCTGCTTCTCTTCACGATCGCCAGCTGGTACCTGCTGAACGGCATCGGGATCGCCTACGCCGGTGTCTCGTTCGTCATGACCATCGTGATGACGGCCTTCGAGCTCTTCATCCAGGCTCTGCAGGCGTACGTCTTCGTGCTCCTGACGTGCACCTACATCCAGGGCGCGCTCGCCGAGCACCACTGAGCCCCTCCTCCCCTCGACCTCAAGTCGTCCGGTGGCCAACCCCCACCGGTCCGTAAAGAAAAGGAAGAACTGGCATGTCCCAGACCCTTGCCGCTGTTTCCGGCTCGCTCGGCTCCATCGGTTACGGCCTCGCTGCCATCGGCCCCGGCGTCGGCGTCGGCATCATCTTCGGTAACGGCACCCAGGCGCTCGCCCGCCAGCCCGAAGCTGCCGGCCTGATCCGTGCCAACCAGATCCTCGGCTTCGCCTTCTGTGAGGCGCTCGCCCTGATCGGTCTGGTCATGCCGTTCGTCTACGGCAAGTGATCTGACGATCCACGACCAGCCGACCAGACGAAAGGCACTGACATGAGCCAACTGCTCATTGTGGCGGCCGAGGAGATGGAAAACCCCCTCGTCCCGCCGATCCCCGAGCTTGTCATCGGCCTGCTCGCCTTCGTCATCGTCTTCGGCTTCCTCGCCTGGAAGCTCCTCCCGAACATCAACAAGGTTCTGGAGCAGCGTCGCGAGGCCATCGAGGGCGGTATCGAAAAGGCCGAGGCCGCCCAGACCGAGGCCCACAGCGTCCTGGAGCAGTACAAGGCCCAGCTCGCCGAGGCCCGGCACGAGGCCGCGCGTCTGCGCCAGGAGGCGCAGGAGCAGGGCGCCACGCTCATCGCCGAGATGCGCGCGGAAGGCCAGCGGCAGCGCGAGGAGATCGTCGCCGCCGGTCACGCCCAGATCGAGGCCGACCGCAAGGCCGCCGCGTCCGCGCTGCGCCGTGACGTCGGCAAGCTCGCCACCGAACTGGCCGGCAAGCTCGTCGGCGAGTCCCTCGAGGACCACGCCCGGCAGAGCCGCGTCATCGACCGCTTCCTCGGCGAGCTCGAGGAGAAGGCCGAGGCCGGACGATGAACGGAGCGAGCCGCGAGGCCCTGGCAGCCGCACGTGAGCGACTCGACGCGCTGACGGACAACACGTCCGTCGACGCCGCACGGCTCGCCGACGAGCTGGCCGCCGTCACCGCGCTGCTCGACCGCGAGGTGTCGCTGCGTCGGGTCCTCACCGACCCGGCGCAGCCCGGCGAGGCCAAGGCCGACCTGGCCCGGCTTCTGCTCGGCAACCAGGTCAGCGGCGAGACCGCCGACCTGCTGGCCGGCATGGTGCGCTCGCGCTGGTCGCAGTCCCGCGACCTGGTGGACGCGCTCGAGGAGCTGGCGAACATCGCCGACCTCACGGCCGCCGAGAGGGCGGGCACGCTCGACGACGTCGAGGACGAGCTGTTCCGGTTCAGCCGGATCGTCTCCTCCAACACGGAGCTGCGTGCCGCGCTCACCGACCGCGCCGCCACCGCCGAGGCCAAGAGCGAGCTGCTGCGCAGCCTTCTCGGCGGCCGGGCCAAGGCGACCACCGTGCGTCTGGTGACGCGCCTCGTGACCGCGCCGCGTGGACGTAGCCTGGAGTCGGGACTGGAGTCCCTGTCCAAGCTCGCCGCCGACCGCCGGGAGCGCATGGTCGCCGTCGTCACCTCGGCGGTGCCGCTGAGCGAACGGCAGAAGCAGCGCCTGGGCGCCGCCCTCGCCAAGGTCTACGGCCGTCCGATGCACCTCAATCTCGACGTGGACCCCGCGGTCGTCGGTGGGATCCGGGTGCGGGTCGGCGACGAGATCATCAACGGCGCGATCGCGGACCGCATCGAGGACGCCGCCCGCCGCCTGGCGGGCTAGCAGCAACTCAATACGCAGTACGAACTTACGACGGCCCAGTTGGGTCGTACAGAGGATTCACCTCGTTCAGGGGGGAGTCCCCACCCCCCCAAAGTGAAACTTCGGGCCCAACAAGGAGAGCAGGGAACCCAGATGGCGGAGCTCACGATCCGGCCGGAGGAGATCCGGGACGCGCTGGAGAACTTTGTCCAGTCGTACAAGCCGGACGCGGCCTCGCGCGAGGAGGTCGGTACGGTCACCGTTGCCGGCGACGGCATCGCGAAGGTCGAGGGCCTGCCCTCGGCCATGGCCAACGAACTGCTGAAGTTCGAGGACGGCACCCTCGGCCTCGCGCTCAACCTGGAAGAGCGCGAGATCGGCGCCATCGTCCTCGGTGAGTTCAGCGGCATCGAGGAGGGTCAGCCGGTGCACCGCACCGGTGAGGTGCTCTCCGTGGCCGTCGGCGAGGGCTACCTCGGCCGTGTCGTCGACCCGCTCGGCAACCCGATCGACGGCCTCGGCGAGATCGAGACCAGCGGTCGTCGTGCCCTCGAGCTGCAGGCCCCCACGGTCATGCAGCGCAAGTCGGTGCACGAGCCGATGGAGACCGGCTACAAGGCCGTCGACGCGATGACCCCGATCGGCCGTGGCCAGCGTCAGCTGATCATCGGTGACCGTCAGACCGGCAAGACCGCCCTGGCCGTCGACACGATCATCAACCAGCGCGACAACTGGCGCTCGGGCGACGTGAACAAGCAGGTCCGCTGCATCTACGTCGCCATCGGCCAGAAGGGCTCGACCATCGCGTCGGTCCGCCGCGCGCTGGAGGAGAACGGCGCGCTGGAGTACACGACCATCGTCGCCGCCCCGGCGTCCGACCCGGCCGGCTTCAAGTACCTGGCGCCGTACACCGGTTCGGCCATCGGCCAGCAGTGGATGTACGAGGGCAAGCACGTCCTCATCGTCTTCGACGACCTCTCGAAGCAGGCCGACGCCTACCGCGCCGTGTCCCTGCTGCTGCGCCGCCCGCCGGGCCGTGAGGCCTACCCGGGTGACGTCTTCTACCTGCACTCCCGTCTGCTGGAGCGCTGTGCCAAGCTCTCCGACGACTTGGGTGCCGGCTCGATGACCGGTCTGCCGATCGTCGAGACCAAGGCCAACGACGTCTCGGCGTTCATCCCGACCAACGTCATCTCCATCACCGACGGCCAGTGCTTCCTGGAGTCGGACCTGTTCAACGCCGGTCAGCGCCCCGCGCTGAACGTCGGTATCTCCGTCTCCCGAGTCGGTGGTTCCGCGCAGCACAAGGCGATGAAGCAGGTCTCCGGCCGTCTGCGCGTGGACCTCGCCCAGTTCCGTGAGCTGGAGGCGTTCGCCGCCTTCGGTTCCGACCTGGACGCCGCGTCGAAGGCGCAGCTGGAGCGCGGCCAGCGCATGGTCGAGCTGCTGAAGCAGGCCCAGTACGAGCCCATGCCCACCGAGGACCAGGTCGTCTCCGTGTGGGCCGGCACCACCGGCAAGATGGACGACGTCCCGGTCGCCGACGTCCGGCGCTTCGAGAAGGAACTCCTCGAGTACCTGCACCGCAAGCACCAGGGCCTCATGACCTCCATCAAGGAGGGCGGCAAGATGTCGGACGACACCCTCACGGCGCTCGCCGACGCCATCGCGGAGTTCAAGAAGCAGTTCGAGACCTCGGACGGCAGGCTGCTCGGCGAGGACGCTCCGGCCGCTGCCGCCAAGTGACGTAAGGAAGGGACCTGACTCATGGGAGCTCAGCTCCGGGTCTACAAGCGTCGCATCCGATCCGTCACCGCGACCAAGAAGATCACGAAGGCGATGGAGATGATCGCCGCCTCGCGCGTCGTCAAGGCGCAGCGCAAGGTGGCGGCCTCCACGCCGTACGCGACCGAGCTCACCCGCGCGGTCACGGCGGTCGGCACCGGTTCGAACACCAGGCACCCGCTGACCACGCAGGCCGAGACGGTCACGCGGTCCGCGGTGCTGCTCCTCACGAGCGACCGCGGTCTCGCCGGCGCCTTCAACTCCAACGCCATCAAGGCCGCGGAGGAGCTCACCCAGCGCCTCGAGCGCGAGGGCAAGCAGGTCGAGTCGTACATCGTGGGCCGGCGCGGTGTGGCGCACTACAACTTCCGCGAGCGCAAGATCGCGGAGTCGTGGAGCGGCTTCACGGACGAGCCCACGTACGCGGACGCCAAGAAGGTCGCGGCCCCGCTGATCGAGGCCATCGAGAAGGACACGGCCGAGGGCGGCGTGGACGAACTCCACATCGTCTACACCGAGTTCGTCTCGATGATGACGCAGCAGGCGCTGGGCGCCCAGCTGCTGCCGCTGCGCCTCGACGAGGTCGCGCAGGAGGCTCCGTCCCAGGGCGAGATCCTTCCGCTGTTCGACTTCGAGCCCTCGGCGGAGGACGTCCTCGACGCCCTGCTGCCGCGGTACGTCGAGAGCCGGATCTACAACGCGCTGCTCCAGTCGGCCGCTTCCAAGCACGCCGCCACGCGGCGCGCGATGAAGTCGGCCACCGACAACGCGGGCGAGCTGATCAACACGCTCTCCCGTCTTGCCAACGCGGCCCGCCAGGCCGAAATCACCCAGGAAATCAGCGAGATCGTCGGTGGCGCCAGCGCCTTGGCCGACGCGACCGCGGGGAGTGACCGATAATGACCACCACTGTTGAGACCGCGACGGCTACGGGCCGCGTCGCCCGGGTCATCGGCCCGGTCGTCGACGTGGAGTTCCCCGTCGACGCGATGCCGGAGATCTACAACGCCCTTCACGTCGAGGTGGCCGACCCGGCCAACGCCGGCGAGAAGAAGATCCTGACCCTGGAGGTCGCCCAGCACCTGGGTGACGGCCTGGTCCGCACCATCTCCATGCAGCCCACCGACGGTCTGGTCCGCCAGGCCCCGGTCACCGACACCGGCGACGGCATCACCGTCCCGGTGGGCGAGTTCACCAAGGGCAAGGTGTTCAACACTCTCGGTGAGGTGCTGAACACCGACGAGAAGTACGACGGCGAGCGCTGGTCCATCCACCGCAAGGCCCCGAACTTCGCCGATCTCGAGTCGAAGACCGAGATGTTCGAGACCGGCGTCAAGGTCATCGACCTTCTCACCCCGTACGTCAAGGGTGGAAAGATCGGCCTGTTCGGCGGTGCCGGCGTCGGCAAGACGGTGCTCATCCAGGAGATGATCTACCGCGTCGCCAACAACCACGACGGTGTGTCGGTGTTCGCCGGTGTCGGTGAGCGCACCCGTGAGGGCAACGACCTCATCGGCGAGATGAGCGAGTCGGGCGTCATCGACAAGACCGCGCTGGTCTTCGGCCAGATGGACGAGCCCCCGGGCACCCGTCTGCGCGTGGCCCTCGCCGGTCTGACCATGGCGGAGTACTTCCGCGATGTGCAGAAGCAGGACGTGCTGTTCTTCATCGACAACATCTTCCGCTTCACGCAGGCCGGTTCCGAGGTGTCGACCCTGCTCGGCCGTATGCCCTCCGCGGTGGGCTACCAGCCGAACCTGGCCGACGAGATGGGTCTCCTCCAGGAGCGCATCACCTCGACCCGTGGTCACTCGATCACCTCGATGCAGGCGATCTACGTCCCCGCGGACGACCTGACCGACCCGGCCCCGGCCACCACGTTCGCCCACCTCGACGCGACGACGGTTCTGTCCCGTCCGATCTCCGAGAAGGGCATCTACCCGGCCGTGGACCCGCTGGACTCCACGTCCCGGATCCTGGACCCGCGCTACATCGCGCAGGACCACTACAACACCGCCATGCGGGTCAAGGGGATCCTCCAGAAGTACAAGGACCTCCAGGACATCATCGCGATCCTCGGTATCGACGAGCTCAGCGAGGAGGACAAGCTGGTCGTCCAGCGTGCCCGCCGCGTCGAGCGCTTCCTGTCCCAGAACACGCACGTCGCCAAGCAGTTCACCGGTGTGGACGGCTCGGACGTGCCCCTGGAGGAGACGATCACCGCGTTCAACGCGATCTGCGACGGTGAGTTCGACCACTTCCCGGAGCAGGCGTTCTTCATGTGCGGTGGTCTCGAGGACCTCAAGAAGAACGCGAAGGAGCTGGGCGTCTCCTGACGCATCGGTCTTCGTGAGCCATTGAGCTCGTGATGAGGGGGCGGGGCACGTCCCGCCCCCTCATTCATGCCTATTAGACTTGTAACCAACACCCGGCAGAACCGCCGGGTGGTGACCCGAGGAGCCATCTTGGCTGCTGAGCTGCACGTCGCGCTGGTCGCCGCCGACCGTGAGGTCTGGTCGGGCCAGGCCACCCTGGTCGTCGCGCGCACCACGTCCGGCGACATCGGCGTCATGCCCGGTCACCAGCCGCTGCTCGGTGTGCTGGAGTCGGGCCCGGTGACCATCCGTACGAGTGATGGTGGGACCGTCATCGCCGCGGTGCACGGCGGTTTCATCTCGTTCGCGGACGACAAGCTGTCGCTGCTGGCGGAGATCGCCGAACTGTCGGAGGAGATCGACGTCCAGCGCGCGGAGCGGGCGCTCGAGCGCGCGAAGTCGGACGACGACGCCTCCGCCGGGCGCCGCGCGGAGGTCCGCCTGCGGGCGGCGACGGCGCGCTGACCCCACGGGTCGCCCCCCGGGCCCTTTAGGCTCTGGGGGAGCGCTCGCGATTGACGTCACTCAGCCGCGGCTGGGACCGGAGCGATCCGGTGCCGGTCGCGGCTGAGGCAGATATGGATGTTTTTTACGTTCCGTTACCTAGGAGACGAGGAGGTCGGTGCCGATGGTCCTCGCTCTGACTGTGTGCGGAACCGTCGTCGCCCTTGTGGTGCTGGGGTTGTTCGTCTTCGGCCTGCGCCGCAGACTCATCCAGCGCTCGGGCGGCACCTTCGACTGTTCCCTGCGCTGGGACGTGCCGGAGAAACCGGACACGAACGGCAAGGGCTGGAGCTACGGCGTCGCCCGCTACAACGGCGACCGCATCGAGTGGTACCGCGTCTTCTCCTACGCCTACCGTCCGCGCCGCGTCCTGGAGCGCTCCGCCATCGAGGTGGTCGGCCGCCGCGTCCCCGACGGCGAGGAGGAGCTGGCGCTCCTCTCCGACGCCTTCATCCTCACGTGCCTGCACCGGGGCACCCGGCTCGAACTGGCCATGAGCGAGGACGCGCTGACCGGGTTCCTGGCGTGGCTGGAGGCGGCCCCGCCCGGCCAGCGCGTCAACGTCGCCTGAGGCCCGGCCCCCCCTGGACCACGCGCCGATCACGCCGTCGGACACACCGGCGGCTGCTGGGGTATCGGCGCGTTTCTGCTGCCCTGCTCGCGCCGGCCGGTCGGCCCGCTGAGTCTGCGCTTGATCGCCGCCCCCCGGATTACGGATTCCACTCGCCGGCTGAAGATACGCAGTGTTCCCGTGCGGGGAACGAAAAAGAGCCACGGACAGGCGCGTGACCTGTCCGTGGCGGGGTGCTGCCGTACGGGTTACTGCAGACCGCTGTTGATGGCACTCACCAGTTCGCCGTTGCCGGTGTCACCGCTGAACTCCCAGAAGAAGGCGCCGCCGAGGCCCTGATTCTTGGCCCAGCTCATCTTCCCGGCGATGGTCGACGGGGTGTCGTACGACCACCAGTTGTTTCCGCAGTAGGCGTAGGCGGTGCCGGCGATGGTGCCGGTGGCCGGGCAGGAGTTCTTCAGGACCTTGTAGTCCTCGATGCCCGCCTCGTAGGTGCCGGGGGCCGCGCCGGTCGCCGAGCCGCCGGGGGCGGCCTGGGTGACCCCGGTCCAGCCGCGGCCGTAGAAGCCGATGCCGAGCAGCAGCTTCTTGGACGGCACGCCCTTCGACTTGAGCTTGGCGATCGCGTCGGCCGAGTTGAAGCCGGCCTGCGGGATGCCGGCGTACGACGTCAGCGGCGAGTGCGGGGCCGTCGGGCCCTGCGCGTTGAAGGCGCCGAAGTAGTCGTACGTCATCACGTTGTACCAGTCGAGGTACTGCGAGGCGCCGCCGTAGTCGGCCGCGTCGATCTTGCCGCCGTTGGACCCGTCGGCGGTGATGGCCGCGGTGACCAGGTAGGTGGAGCCGAACTCGGCGCGCAGGGCCTGCATCAGCGTCCTGAAGGCCGCGGGGCCGGACGAGTCGCAGGTCAGACCGCAGGCGTTCGGGTACTCCCAGTCGATGTCGATGCCGTCGAAGACGTCGGCCCAGCGCGGGTCCTCCACGACGGCCTTGCAGGACTTGGCGAACGCGGCCGCGTTCTGCGCCGCCTGGCCGAAGCCGCCGGAGTAGGTCCAGCCGCCGAAGGAGTACAGCACCTTGATGTGCGGGTACTTCGCCTTCAGCTGGCGCAGCTGGTTGAAGTTGCCGCGCAGCGGCTGGTCCCAGGTGTCGGCCTGGCCGCTGACGGACTGGTCGGCGGTGTACGCCTTGTCGTAGGCGGCGTAGGTGTCGTCGACGGTGCACTGACCGTTCTTGACGTTGCCGAACGCGTAGTTGATGTGGGTGATCTTCGAGGCCGTGCCCGACGTCACCAGGTTCTTGACGTGGTAGTTGCGGCCGTAGACGCCCCACTCGGTGAAGTAGCCGAGCTTGACCTTGTCGCCGGTCGGCGGCTCGGTGGTGCCGCCGCCGGTGGTGCGCACCGCGCGGGCGCCGCCGGCAGGGCCGACCTGGTCGGCGGTGTCGCGGGCGCGGACGGTGTACGCGTAGTCGGTGCCGGCGCTCAGGCCGGTGTCCGTGTACGAGGTGGCCGTCACGGTGGCGACCTTGGCGCCGTCGCGCAGGACGTCGTAGTTCTTGACGCCCTTGTCGTCGGTGGCCGCGCTCCAGGACAGCTTCACCGAGGTGTTGGTGATGTCCGAGGCGGTGGGGGTGCCGGGGGCGCTGGGCGGATTGTCACCGGGGTTGGTGGTGCCGCCGTCGCAACTGCCGCCGTTGAGCTTACAGTTGGAGGGAGAGCCGGAGCCGGTGCCGTTGAAGCCGAAGCTGACGGAGGCGCCGGGGGCGAGGCTGCCGTTCCAGGACTTGTTCTTGGCGGTCCAGTGGGTGCCGGAGGAGGTGACGTCGGCGTCCCAGGCGGAGGTGACCGAGGTGCCGGAGGGGTAGTCCCACTCGACGGTCCACGAGCTGAGGGTCGTGGTGCCGGTGTTCTTCACCGTCCACTTGCCCTCGAATCCGGTGCCCCAGTCCTGGGGCTTGGAGTAGGTGGCGGTGGCGGATGCCGCGGCCTCGGCGGGGCTCGCGAGGCCGACCAGACCGGCCAGCGGGAGCAACAGCGTCGCGAATCCTGCCGCGGCTCTGTGTCTGAAGCGCATGTCGCGCCTCCTTGGGGGAGTCCTGGGGCGTGACTGAGCCTCACGCCCACTCATGGTGCGGTGAGAATAGAAAGGTCTGGACCACAGGTCAATAGGTCTGGACCACTTGACGTTTCACGCCGGATGAGCGTCCCCCGCCCGCGGTCTAGATACCCAACTCCTGCGCCAGCACGGCCGCTTGGACCCGGCTGCGTAGTTCCAGCTTCCCCAGCAGACGGCTGACGTGCGTCTTCGCCGTCGCCTCGGCCATGTCCAGCCGGGCCGCGATCTCGGCGTTGGACAGTCCCTCGCCGAGACAGGACAGCACCTCGCGCTCGCGCCGGGTGAGCGCGTCCAGCACGGACGGATCGGCCGCCGTCTCCCGCACCGGCTTCGCCGCGAACTCGGCGATCAGGCGCCGGGTGACCGCCGGTGCGATCAGCCCCTCGCCCCGCGCCAGCGTGCGCACCGCGTCGATCAGGTCCTTCGCCTCGGTGTTCTTCAGCAGGAACCCGGACGCCCCCGCGCGCAGCGCCCCGAAGACGTACTCGTCCAGGTCGAAGGTGGTCAGCACCAGCACGTCGGCGAGCCGTTCGGCGACCACCCGCCGGGTGGCCGACACCCCGTCCAGACGCGGCATCTGAATGTCCATCAGTATCAGGTCGGGGCGCAGCTCCCGGGCCAGAGAAACCGCCTGCTCGCCGTCCGCAGCCTCGCCGACGACCTCGATGTCGGGCGCGCTGCGCAGGATGAGGACGAGGCCGGCGCGGACCGCGGACTGGTCGTCGGCGACCAGGACACGGATCATGCGGAGTCTCCTTCGGTCAGCGGAAGCAGGGCGCGTACGGCCCAGAGCGTGCCGTCCGCGGAACGCGGGTCACGGGTGGGGCCCGCCTCGAACGTGCCGCCGAGCAGTGCGACCCGCTCCCGCATGCCGACCAGACCGGCGCCCGAGCCGGGCGCGCGCGGCCCCGCTCGGCCGCCGAACGGGCTGGTCACGGTGACGGCCAGACAGCCGTCCCGGCGGGCGAGCGTGACCGCGACCCGGCCGGGCGCCGCGTGCTTGAGGGCGTTGGTCAGCGACTCCTGGACGATCCGGTAGGCGGCCAGCTCGACCGGGGCGGGGACCGTCCCCGGGTCGGCGTCGAGGTGGACGTCCAGGCCGTTGGCGCGGGCGCTGCCGGTCAGGGCGTCGAGGCTGTCCAGCGTCGGCGCGGCCGCCGGTGCCGCGTCGTCGCCCGCGTCGCGCAGGATGCCGATGAGCCGGCGCATCTCGGCGAGCCCCGCCACGCTGTTCTCCCGGATCACGGACAGGGCGTCCCGGGACGTCGCCGGGTCGTCGAGGGAGAGCGCGGCGGTGGAGTGGATGGCGATGGCGGAGAGGTGGTTGGCCACCAGGTCGTGCAGCTCGCGGGCCATGCGGGCGCGCTCCGACGACACGGCCTGGGCGCGGTCCATCTCGGCCAGCAGCGCCGTCTGCTCGGCGCGCAGCCGGGCCGCCTCGGCGGCGTCGCGGTGGTTGCGCACGATCCAGCCGGTGGCGGCGGGGCCGTACGCCACGACCCCGATGACCACCCCGATGAGCAGCGCCTCCGGCACCCGCCAGGCCGCGTACGGGACGAGCGTCCCGGCCACCGTGAGCAGACCGGTGATCCACTGGATGCGCCGGGCCGAGGCGAGCGGGCCGTACACCACGGCCGCGTAGACGATGTCGGTGAACATCAGGACGGTGGCCAGGTTGCCCTGGGTCACGACGTCCGCGCAGATCGCGGGTGTGCCGATCAGCAGGGCCGTACGGGGGGCGGCCCGGCGCAGCAGCTCGCAGCCGGCCATCACGGTGAGCGGCACCAGGACCGGCCAGGGCCCGTCGAAGAGCGTGACGGGGTCCTCGGGGGTCCGTGTGCCCAGGCCGATGCCCACCAGCAGCAGACCCCCGAGCAGCCCGGCGACGGCGACGTACACGTCGAAGCGGTGCGGGCGGGGGAGGGTCATGCGTCCATCCAACACGCTGCCCCCGGCGGACGCGTGATGCCGCAGGCGGGTCCCGGACTGCATCTTTCGATGTACGGCGGTTTCGTCACCGCTGACGACGGAAGCGGCCGCGTCCGGCGGGAGCCTGGAAGGGTGAGCGAAGGGAGCCCGTTGTGATCGTCGCCCTCATCGTCGCCTGCGAGGTCGGCTTCTGGGTGCTGCTGGCCCTGGGGCTGGCCGTGCGGTACCTGCTGAAGTGGCGCAGGACCAGTGTGGTCCTGCTGCTGTGCGAGCCGGTGCTGGAGCTGGTCCTGTTCGCCGCCACGGCGGTCGACCTGAAGAACGGCGCCGAGCCCGGCTGGGAGCACGGCCTGGCGGCGCTCTACATCGGCTACACGGTGGCCTACGGCCACTACACGATCCGCTGGCTGGACGGCCATGCCGCGCACCGCCTGGCCGGGGCGCCCCGCCCCCCGCGCCCGCCGCGGTACGGCATGGCGCGGGCCCGCCACGAGGGTGCCCTGTGGCTGCGGACGCTCCTCGGGGCGGCGGTCGCGCTGGCCCTGCTCCAGGCCGCGATCCGGTACGTCGGGGACGGCGACACCTCGTCCCTGCGGTCCTTCCAGGCCGTGGCGTTGCGGGCCGCCGGCATCCACGGGCTGATCGCCCTGACCTACCTGCTGTGGCCGAAGAGGCCCGAGAAGGAGTCCGACCGCGAACCGGAACGGGAGCCCGTGGGGTGACCGCGCGGCCCGGTCAGCGCTCCCCGCCCGGCACCCACAGCACGTCCCCGACCTCCTTGTTCGCCGTCCTGGCGAGGATGAACAGGAGGTCGGAGAGACGGTTGAGGTAGGTCGCGGTGAGCGGGTTCATCGTCGCGCCGTGGACGTCCAGCGCGGCCCAGGTCGAGCGCTCCGCGCGCCGGACGACCGTGCACGCCTGGTGCAGCAGGGCCGCGCCGGGGGTGCCGCCCGGCAGGATGAAGGACCGCAGTTTCTCCAGCCGCTCGTTGAAGCGGTCGCACTCCGCCTCCAGCCGGTCGATGTAGAACTGCTCCACCCGCAGCGGCGGGTACGCGGGGTTCTCCACCACCGGCGTCGACAGGTCGGCGCCGACGTCGAACAGGTCGTTCTGCACACGGGTGAGGACCTCGACGACCTCCTCGTCCAGCCCGCCGAGGGCGATGGCGGTGCCGAGGACGGCGTTCGCCTCGTTGGCGTCGGCGTACGCCGAGATCCGCAGATCGGTCTTGGCGACCCGGCTCATGTCGCCGAGGGCGGTGGTGCCCTGGTCGCCGGTCCTGGTGTAGATGCGCGTCAGATTGACCATGTGACCAGCCTAGTTACGCTCCGGCACCGCGGACCACGCGTGTGCCCACTGTCACGGCGAGCGCGGCGAACAGGACGGCCACCACCGCGCCGTACAGCATGTGCTGCGTGGCGTACGCGCCGACGTAGGCGTCCCGTACCGCGTCCACCAGATAGCGGAAGGGGACGAAGTGGGACAGGACGTCCAGCCAGCGGGGCCCGAGCGTCATCGGCAGCATCAGTCCGGACAGCAGCATCATCGGCATCGTCAGGGCGTTGACCGCCGGGCCGAACTCCTGCGGGGTGCGGACCTTCAGAGCGAGGGCGTACGACAGGGAGGCCAGCGACACCGTCAGCAGGCCCACGAAGGCGAACCCGATCAGCACGCCGGGCAGCGGGGCCCGCAGCCCCATCACGAGCGCCGCCAGCACCAGCAGTACCGCCTGGAAGACGAACACCGTGGCCTCCCGCAGCACCCGGCCGAGCAGCAGGGCGAGCCGGCTGACGGGCGTCACCCGCATCCGGTCGACGACGCCCTGGCTCTGTTCGATGATGACCGCGAAGCCGGCGAAGGACGCCCCGAACAGGCCGAGTTGCAGCAGCAGTCCCGGCACCAGCACCTGCCAGGAGGACCCCTTCGCGCCGAGCGGGAGGTCCGTGAGCAGCGGGCCGAAGAACAGCAGATACAGCAGCGGCATGAGCACGCCGAAGAGCAGCGCGAACCGGGAGCGCAGGGACTGGCGGAGGTAGCGGCCGTAGATGAGGGCCGTGTCCTGGATCAGCATGAGGGGTCCTATACGGCGACGGGGGCTGCGTCGGCCGCGGCCGGGCCGCGGCCGGTGACGGCGAGGAAGGTGTCCTGGAGGGTCGCGTCGATCGAGCCGCCGTGGCGCAGCTTCAGCGCACTCGGCGTGCCCTCCGCGACGACGGTGCCGCCGTCGACGATCACCAGGCGGTCGGCGAGGGCGTCGGCCTCGTCCAGGTAGTGGGTGGTGAGGAAGACGGTGGTGCCCTGCTCGTCGCGCAGGCGCCGCACCAGGTCCCACAGGTCGGCACGGCTGCCGGGGTCGAGGCCGGTCGTCGGCTCGTCGAGGAAGAGCACCTTCGGGCGGTGGGTGAGCGCCATCGCGATGTCCAGGCGCCTGCGCTGGCCCCCGGAGAGGGCGCCGGCCTTGCGGTCGAGCAGCCCGGTCAGGCCGAGGTCGTGGGCCAGTTCCGCGGCGCGTTCGACGGCCCGCGCCTTCGGCAGGCGGTACAGCCGGCCCTGGGTCACCAGCTCCTCCCGCACGGTGATCTGCGGGTCCACCCCGCCCGACTGGGCCACGTAGCCACTCGCGCGGCGCACCCCGGCGGGGTCGGTCGCGAGGTCGTGGCCCGCCACGGTGGCCGCGCCGCCGGTGGGCGCCAGCAGGGTCGTCAGCATCCGCAGGGTCGTCGTCTTGCCGGCGCCGTTCGGGCCGAGGAAGCCGAGGATCTCGCCCTCCTGGACGGTCAGGTCGACGGAGCGCACGGCCTCCACGGGGCCGCGCTTGGTCTGGAAGGTACGGGCCAGTCCGGCCGCACTGATGACAGGCATGCGCACAGAAAAACAGAGTCACTGAAATTTTGCAATGTCACCAAAATTCAAGAGAGTCCATCGAAGTTAGGATGGGGGCATGACGGAAGGGCTCAGGGAGCGCAAGAAGCGCGAGACGCGGCAGCGGATCTCGGACATCGCCACCGGGCTGTTCCTGGAGCACGGCTTCGTGACCGTGACCGTCGCGGAGGTGGCGGAGGCCGCGGACGTCTCCGTGAACACCGTCTACAACTACTTCCCGGCCAAGGAGGACCTGTTCTTCGACCGCTCCTCCGGGGTCGTCGACCAGCTGTCCCGCTGGGTGCGGGCGCGGCCGGAGGGGGAGTCGGCCGCCCGCGCCGTGCTGCGCGAGCTGCGCGCCGAGGTCGAGGCGGTCTCGCCCCGCGTCGGGCTCATGGAGGGCTACGACCGCTTCATGCGCTGCATCCAGGAGGCACCGCCGCTGCGCTCCCGGCTCTGGAGCCTCCAGCAGGAGGTCCACGACGACCTGGAGGCGACCCTGCGCGAGGAGACCGGCGCCGCCGCCGGCGACCCGCTGCCGGGGCTGATCGCCGGTCAGCTCGCATGGATCCGCCAGACCGTCTTCGAGGCCGTCGGCCGGGAGATGGTCAAGGGGCGCAAACCGGGCGAAGTGTCCCGTGAGACGCTGGCGCTTCTCGACGACGTCGAGGAGCTGTTGAGCGAGAAGGTGCTCAACTACGCCGTGCGGAGCGCGCAATGAGCCGTGCCGGTGTGATGTCCGTCAGATGAGACGTGACTCGCGTTACTAACCGGTCACACACTGCCTCACTGCCGCTAAGGTCCGCCGAAGAGCAACCTCAACAGGGTGTTAGGCGTTTCTAAGGGGAGTCGCAACAGTGGCACGGAAGCTTGCCGTCATCGGCGCCGGCTTGATGGGTTCCGGGATCGCCCAGGTCTCCGCGCAGGCGGGCTGGGACGTCGTCCTGCGAGACGTCACGGACGAGGCGCTCAAGCGCGGCACGGACGGCATCAAGGCCTCGTACGGCAAGTTCGTGAGCAAGGGCAGGATGGAGGCGCACGACGCCGACGCCGCCCTGGCCCGGATCACCGCGACCACCGACCTGGACGCCGCCGCCGACGCGGACGTCGTCGTCGAGGCGGTCTTCGAGAAGCTCGAGGTCAAGCACGAGATCTTCCGCGCGCTGGACAAGATCGTCCGCCCGGACGCGGTGCTCGCCTCCAACACCTCCGCCATCCCGATCACCAAGATCGCGGCGGCCACCGAGCACCCCGAGCGGGTCGTCGGCGTGCACTTCTTCTCGCCGGTGCCGATGATGCAGCTCGTCGAGCTGGTGCGCGGCTACAAGACCAGCGACGAAACCCTCGCCTCCGCCCGTGAGTTCGCCGAGTCCGTCGGCAAGACCTGCATCGTCGTCAACCGGGACGTCGCCGGCTTCGTCACCACCCGGCTGATCTCGGCGCTCGTCGTCGAGGCGGCCAAGCTGTACGAGTCGGGCGTCGCCACCGCCGAGGACATCGACCTGGCCTGCAAGCTGGGCTTCGGCCACGCCATGGGCCCCCTCGCCACGGCCGACCTCACCGGCGTCGACATCCTGCTGCACGCCACCAGCAACATCTACACCGAGTCCCAGGACGAGAAGTTCGCGCCGCCGGAGCTGATGCGCCGGATGGTGGACGCGGGTGACATCGGCCGCAAGAGCGGGCAAGGCTTTTACAGCTACTGAGGTCTCGTACACCACCGCACAGCCCCCGTACGAGTCACGCGATGGGGTGAATTCGGTATCGGTTCGCCTACAGACGGCAACCTCTGGCCGCTGAACACAGTCAGAGGTTGCATCACCGGCCATCGCGAAGACTCGTAGCAAAGACAGATCCACGCACGTACGCAGACCACACACCGCGGAGCACGAACGCACGCTTAGGGGAGCGCTATGCACATCAGGGGCGACCACGCCGAGCTGGTCGTCGGGGGCCGCCTCGACGTCCGCAGCGCGGCGGACGCCCGTACGGTCCTGCACTCGGCCGTCGACGACGGAGTCGGCGATCTGGTGCTCGACCTGTCCGAGCTGGACTCCTGGGACGCCACCGGACTCGGGGTGATCATGGGGGCCCACCGGCGGGCCGGCCGCTGCGGCCGGCGCCTGGTGCTGCGCGGCGTGCCGCTGCAGATGCAGCGCCTGCTGGTGGCCACCCGGCTGCACCGGATCCTGGCGATCGAGGGCGGCATCGGGGTGGAGTCCCTGCCCCGCGTGTGACCCCCCGGCACGGGTGGGGCGGGACAGTCGGGCGTTCCGTCTGCGAAGCGCACACCGCGCACAATCCTCACGAGACTGTGATGTCTCGGACGGCGCGGGACCCCGGGCTGTCGTAGATACTGTGCGAAGGTTTAGGGTTCGGCTGCCCGCTGGCTAGACGTTTCCCTTCGAGCGGGCCCGGACCAGAAGCGACAGCGCGGTGTGCAGCAAGGCCGGGAGGGGCTTGGCATACGCACACGACGCTTTTGGGGGGCTTGGAACCTATGGACCCGAACACCCGGGGACCCGAGGGGTACGGCCATGACGCCGACGACGAGTCGTCGCGTCCGCGGCCGCCCAGGGATCCCCTGACATCCGACTTCGGACAGCACGCGCCGACGCTCGCCCGCACCGTGCAACTGGTCTCGGGCGACCTCCTGCTCACCGTCAACCCGGTCGACGGCAGCGAGATAGAACCCTGCCCGCCCGCCGAGCGGCCGTCCCGTCCCGAGAAACTCTCCGCGGCCGACCGCGCCGAGGCCGACCGGGCCGCGCGGCCGCCCGTGCCGCCCGGGCCGACGCGCCCCGCCCCGCCCCTGCTGGCCCGCCAGGACGAACGCGAGCAACTGGTCCGGCTGCTCGCGCGCGGCCGCTCCGTACGCCTGGTCGGCCCCCGAGGCGCCGGCCGCACCAGCCTCCTCGACCTCGTCGCCGACGACTGCGCGGACCTCGCGCCCGACGGGGTGGTCCGGCTCACCGGCTTCCGCCGCACCCCGGACGATCTCCTGCACGACCTCTTCCGCGCCGTTCACGACGCCCCGCTGCACCGTCCGGAACAGGACGAACTGCTCGCGTGCGTACGGGACATCGGAGCGGTCGTCGTCCTCGACGACATCGAGTTCGGCGGCACCGCCCTCGACCAGCTCCTCGACGCGACCCCCGAGTGCGCCTTCCTGATCGGCGCCACGCCCGACGTGCCCGCCCCGTCCGCCGAGTCCGACGTCGAGGAGGTCGCGCTCGGCGGCCTGGACCGCGCCGCCGGCATGGAGCTGCTGGAGCACGTGGTCGGCCGGGACCTCACCGAGGACGAGCGGAACTGGGCGGGTGACCTCTGGTTCGAGTCGGAGGGCCTGCCGCTGCGGTTCGTCCAGGCGGGGGCGCTGCTGCGGCAGCGCGACCGGCTGCGGGCCGAGGCCGAGGCGGTCGACGAGTACGGCGTCTTCGAGGACGCCCCGCCCGCCGACGCCGTCGACACCGAGAGCGTCCGCGACCGCGAGGAGGTGCCGCTGCCGTCCCTGGGGGAGGCCGCCGCGCCGGCCCGGCTGCTCGCCTCACGGCTCAGCCCCTCCGCCCGGGCCGCCCTGCGGTTCGCCGTCGCGCTGGGCGGCGAGATGCCGCACCAGGCCCATCTGCCCGCCCTGGTCGGCGACACGCACGCGGACGCCGCCCTGGGCGAACTGACCGGCTGCGGGCTCGTCTCGCCGATCGGCACCCGCTACCGGCTCGCCGCCGGGGTGCAGATCCAGCTGGAGGCCGCCGGCTACGCCGACGACGTCGAGGAGACCGCCCTCAGCGCCGCCCGGCACTACACCTGGTGGGCCGGCCACCCCTCGGTCACCCCGGAGCGCGTCAGCGCCGAGGCGGACGCCGTGCTCGCCGCACTGGGCGTGCTCGTGGCCTCCCCGGCCCCGGCCGCCGACTCCTCCGGCACCGAGGAGGACGCGACCGACCCCGCCGTCGAGCTGGCCCGCGCGGCGGCGCCCGCGTTCGCGGCCGGTCTGCACTGGAGCGCCTGGGAGCGCGCGCTGCGCGCGGGCGCCGAGGCGGCCCGGGCGGCCGGTGACGTCACCGAACAGGCCTACTTCCACCACGAGTTGGGCGTCCTCGCGCTGTGCGACGGCCGGCTGGACCGGGCCCGCACCGAGCTGGAGACCGCGATCGGCCTGCGCGGCGCCCTCGCCGACAAGCGCGGCACGGTCGCGGGCCGCCGCGCGCTCGCCCTGGTCGCCGACCGCAGCGGCACCGCGCCGGGACTCGTCTCCCTCACCGCGACGGCCGGCGAGGAGGTCCCGGACGCCCGGTACGAGGAGTCCCAGTCGCCGCCCGGGGGAGTGCCCGCCCCCTTCCCGCCGGTCCTCGACACCTCGACGCTCGTCACCCACCAGGCGTCCGCGCCCGCCTCCCCGGTGCCCACCCACAAGGGCCGGGGCAGTATCCGCGGCTTCGCCCGGCGCAACCTCGTCGCGGCCGGCGCGGGCGCGGTCCTGGTGGCCGTGCTCGGCACGGTCGTGACACTCGGCGCGACCTCCGACGGCGACCCCGGGAGCCCGTCCACGCGGGTCGGCGTCAACCCGTCCGCGAGCCAGGGTGCCGGCGACGACAGTCTCGGCGCGGACGAGGCGGCGGGCGCCGACGGCAAGGACTCCGGCGACACCGGGTCGGCGACCAGCCGGCCGACGGACCCCGGTCCCGACGGCACACTCGGCACCTCGGACGACCCGACACCCACCACCTCGGCGAAGCCGTCGGACGACCCGAGCGGCACCCACAAGCCGGGCGGTGGCTCCTCGGACGGGACGACGAAGCCGCCGTCGACCACCAGGCCGCCGTCGTCGACGAAGCCGCCGACGACCAAGCCCCCGACGTCCACCAGGCCGCCCACCTCGGAGCCGCCCACCAGCGAGCCCCCGACGTCCGAGCCGCCCACCAGTGAGCCGCCTCCGTCCGAGCCGCAGTCCTCGGACTCGGCGAGCGGACCGGCGTCCAGCGCGCCCGCGAGCGGTCCCGCGAGCGCGTCGCAGTCCGGTGGCACCGGGCCGACCGGCACCGACACCGTCATCTGACGGTCCGATCAGCACAAAAGGGCCGGTTCCGTCGAGCGGAGCCGGCCCTGTGCTGTCGTGCGGTGCGTCAGAACAGCCGCAGTTTGTCGTCCTCGATGCCGCGCAGCGCGTCGTAGTCCAGCACCTGGCAGCCGATCCCGCGGTCCGTCGCGAGGACCCGGGCCTGCGGCTTGATCTCCTGGGCGGCGAAGATGCCGCGCACCGGGGCGAGATGGGGATCGCGGTTCAGCAGCTCCAGATAGCGCGTCAACTGCTCCACGCCGTCGATCTCGCCGCGCCGCTTGATCTCGACCGCGACCGTGCGACCCTCGGCGTCCCGGCACAGGATGTCCACCGGGCCGATGGCCGTCATGTACTCGCGCCGGATCAGTGTGTAGCCCTCGCCGAGCGTCTCGATGCGGTCCGCGAGCAGTTCCTGGAGGTGCGCTTCCACGCCGTCTTTGATCAGACCGGGGTCCACGCCCAGTTCGTGCGAGGAGTCGTGGAGGATCTCCTCCATCGTGATGATCAGCTTCTCGCCCGCTTTGTTGATGACCGTCCAGACGTCCTTCTGCTCGCCGTCGCCCTCCTTCAGCGTGCAGGGCGGCGACATCCAGTTCAGGGGTTTGTAGGCCCGGTCGTCCGCGTGGATCGAGACGCTGCCGTCCGCCTTGACCAGGATCAGACGGGGCGCCGGGGGCAGGTGGGCGGTGAGCCGGCCCGCGTAGTCGACGGAGCATCGGGCAATGACGAGACGCATGGTCCGCAACGCTACTCGACGGGCCTGGGTCGACGCGATCCGCCCTGGGGGAGTCCGGAAGACCCCGGACTGCCCCTGTTCGTTTCTGGCCGATTGTGAGCCTCAAGAGACTGGCTCATGTACGCATTCTGCTGGTGCCGTCACGGTCTGTTGCCTACCGTATTAAACGGGAGGTCGCGGGGTGTGTACACAGCGTGTCCGGTCGCGCGGACTCCCTCATCTGTCCGGCAACCCCTGCCGCGGGCGGGGGTGCGAGAGGAGAACCCATGTCGCTCGACGTCTCACCGGCCCTACTCGAGAAGGCCGAGCGAGGCGAGGTCGACGAAGCCGAATTCGTCGACTGCGTCCGGACCTCCCTGCCCTATGCATGGGAGATGATCAGCTCCCTGGTGGCTCAGCTGAAGGTCGACGGCGGTCAGTTCGCCGACAACCAGACGCCCCCGCCGGACGAGCAGGCACGGGGACAGTTGCTGCGTGCCCTTGCGAGCGACGCGATTCGCGGCGCCCTGCAGCGGCACTTCGGGGTGCGGCTGGCCTTCCAGAACTGCCACCGGGTCGCGGTGTTCCCGGTCGACTCCTCGGTCGACCAGACGCTGGCCCGCTTCACCTCGGTCCGCAGTCAGGTGCTCAACCAGTCCCCGGAGTTCAGGGACTGCTGACGCGAGCCGCCTGCTTGCCGCTCCGTACGTGGGAGGTGCATCAGTACCGGGGCGGCAAGCCCACCGGCGGGGGACCTCCCCGCGCGCGATTCAGCCGAGCTGCGGGAGGACTTCGGCGCCCAGCCGCCGTACGTTCTCCTCGGTGGCCGCCAAGTCGCCCGAGCCCTCGACCAGCAGGGCGAAACGGGAGATCCCGGTCCGCTCACTGGTCGCCGCGAGCCGGTCGGCGGCGAGGCGCGGGGTGCCCACCGGGTGCAGCCCACACAGCAGTTCGGTGTAGGCGAGCGGGTCGCGCATGGCCCGCGCGCGGCCGTCCACCGTCACATGGGCCTCCAGACCCTGCCGGAGCCACCCGGGCATCGCCTTCGTGAGCGTCTCGACGGCGTCCGTGCGCCGGTCGGCGATCTGGCAGACCCCGGCGGAGACATGGGCGGCCGCGCGGATCTCGTCCTCCGGGCGCCCGGCGGCGCGCGCGTGCTCCCGCCACAGGGCGACCATCTCGGCCTTCTCCTCGTCGCCCACGTGCATGCCGAGCAGCATCGGCAGACCGCGCTCGGCCGCGAGGCGCACACTGCGCGGCGAGGTGCAGGCGACGACCACCTCGGGGCCGTCCGTCTCGGTCAGGCACTCCGAGGGGCGGGGCACGACCGGCACCTCGCGGAAGCCGAACCGCTCGCCCGAGGCCCCGACCGCCGGTTCGCGCAGCCAGCGCAGCAGCAGGTCGAGTGATTCCGGGAAGCCCTCCTCGTAGGCGCCCAGACCCGAGCCGAACACCTCCAGGTCGACCCAGGGCCCGCCGCGCCCCACGCCCAGCGAGAACCGCCCGCCGGAGGTGATGTGCAGCAGGGCGGCCTGCTCGCCCAGGGCCACCGGGTGCGCGGTCGGCAGCACGCTGACCGCGGTGCCCACGCGCAGCCGGCGGGTGCGGCCGAGCAGCAGGGCGGCCAGGGTGACCGCGGACGGACAGGTGCCGTACGGCACGAAGTGGTGTTCGGCCAGCCAGACCGAGTCGAGGCCCGCCTCCTCGGCGACCTCCGCGGAGCGGACCGCCCGGTGCAGCGCCTCCCCGTCGCCCTGGCCCGGGAACCGGGCCGCCAACACGAAACTACCTACGCGCATCGCTGTCTTCCTGCTTCCTTGGCTCCGACGCGGAGCTCCCCCAGCGGGCATAACCGTCTGACACGTGCCGAGGACACGGCCTGGCGGGGGGATTTGCGGATTGTCTGCAGAATCACGGGTCCGCGTGGGGGACTTGTGGGGGTTGGTTCCGTACGGGTACCCCCGTCCGCGCCGCGTAGGCTGGAGACGGCTCCCCGTCCTGTATAGCTCCGAGAGGTGTTCCGTGTCCCCGCGTCGCAACCGATCCAAGGGCGCCGGTTCGTCCGGCCGCGGTGCCGGGGAGGACCGCTCCGGCCGCTACGGCGGCTGGCAGTCCTCGGAGACCTGGCAGGGCGAGGACTGGAACGTACGGCACGTCGCGGGATCGAGCGCGCAGGGCAAGTCGTACCGCTGCCCGGGCTGCGACCAGATGATCCCGGACGGCGTCCCGCACGTCGTCGCCTGGCCGGACCACGCGGGCGTCGACGACCGCCGGCACTGGCACAAGGCGTGCTGGAACGCGAAGGACCGCCGCACCACGCGGGTGCAGCGGTCCCGTAACGCGCCGAGGTTCTGAGACCGGCGCTACACGTCGCGTCGCTCCAGGAGCGCCCAGGCGCCCGCGAACGCGGCGGCCGTCACCCCGAGCATGATCCACAGCGGGTCCCAGCCCTGCGGCCCGGACTCCGACAGGGACTGCGCGTAGAAGACGCTCAGCTGGTTCGGGATGGAGTACTCGAACAGGGCCTCCTGCAGGACCTGCAGCGACTCCGCGAACATGAAGAGCGCGATCACCAGCGGCGCCAGGACCAGGCCGATCATGATCGTGATCGCGCCCGCCGAGTGCCGGATGACCGAGCCGACGACGAGCGAGAGCAGCCCGAGCAGCGCGATGTAGAGCGAGATGCCGACGGTGCCCTTCAGCCACTCCTCGGTGGACGGCTCACGGGCGCCGTCCAGCATGGCCACGTCCGCGAGGGCGACCAGCAGGGCCGACACCAGCGTCACCGTGAAGGCCACCGCGAAGAACACGATCGCCTTGGCCGCCAGCACCCGGCCGCGGCTCGGGCAGGCCGTCATCGTGGTCCGGATCATGCCGGTGCCGTACTCCGACGCCGTCGTCAGCACACCCAGCGTGATGACGCAGATGCTGCCGAGCAGCAGCCCGAAGAACCCGAAGGACAGGGGGCTCTCGCCCGACATGCTCTCCTCCGCGGCGTTGGCGGAGATCAGCGCGGCGACCGCAAGGCCGATGCCGACCACGAGCACCACGAACACCCCGAGCGTCCACATCGTGGAGCGCACCGAGCGGATCTTCGTCCACTCCGAGGCGAGCGCGTGCCCGAGGTGGGTGCGCACCACCGGGATCGGCGAGGTGTACGTGGGGTACGGCGCACCGGGAGCCGCCTGCCAGGTCGGTGCGGCGGTCTGCGGCATCGGGGGCTGGGGCGTGCTCATCGGGCTTCCTCGGGCTTGGTCGGGGCGGCGGGGGCGGCGTCCTGCGGCGCGGAGGCCGGCGCGGGCGGCTGGGCGGGCGCCTGCGTGGGCGCGGGCGCCTCGGCGGGCCGCGCCGCGGACGCCTGGCTCGCGGGAGCCTCCTGCGGCGCCTGGGGGGCCGGCTGGGCGTACGGGTTGGCCGGGGCGGCGCCCGGGCCCGCGGGCGCGCCGTAGGAGCCGGGCGCGCCCTGCTGGGGCGGCGGCGGGGCGTACCAGCCGGGCTGGCCCTGACCGGGCACCGGCATCGGCGGCTGGGCGCCCGGCGGCAGCGGCTGCTGCAGCCCCGCCTTCTGGTCGGCGGTCGAGCGGTAGTCGACGGCGCCCTGCGTCATCCGCATGTACGCCTCCTCCAGCGAGGCCTGGTGCGGCGACAACTCCCACAGCCGTACGTCGGATGCGTGGGCGACGTCGCTGATGCGGGGGAGCGGCAGCCCGGTCACCCGCAGCGCGCCGTCCTGCTCGGGCAGTACGTGCCCGCCCGCCTCGGTGAGCGCGCCGGCCAGCTTCTCGCGCAGCTGCGGCTCGGTGTCGGGGGTGCGGACCCGGGCGAACCCGGCGGAGTTCGCCGCGATGAAGTCCTTCACGCTCATGTCGGCGAGCAGCTGGCCGCGCCCGATCACGATGAGGTGGTCGGCGGTCAGCGCCATCTCGCTCATCAGGTGGGAGGAGACGAAGACGGTACGGCCCTCGGCCGCCAGCGACTTCATCAGGTTCCGCACCCAGTGGATGCCCTCGGGGTCGAGGCCGTTGACCGGCTCGTCGAACAGGAGCACCTGCGGGTCGCCGAGCAGCGCCGCCGCGATGCCCAGGCGCTGGCCCATGCCGAGCGAGAAGCCCTTGGAGCGGCGCCCGGCGACGTCCTGCAGGCCGACCACGCCCAGCACCTCGTCCACGCGCCGGGCCGGGATGCCGGCGAGCTGCGCGAGGCTCAGCAGGTGGTTGCGGGCCGACCGGCCGCCGTGGACGGCCTTCGCGTCCAGCAGCGCGCCGACGTGGCGGGGCGCGTTCGGCAGCCTGCGGTACGGATAGCCGCCGATGGTGACATGGCCCGCGGTCGGGTTGTCCAGACCGAGGATCATCCGCATCGTCGTCGACTTGCCGGAGCCGTTCGGGCCCAGGAAGCCGGTGACGGCACCGGGCCGCACCTGGAAGGACAGGTTGTACACAGCGGTCTTGTCGCCGTAGCGCTTGGTCAGGCCGACTGCCTCGATCATGCTCCGCACCCATCGAAAGGTTCAGGACAGCGGGGCGCACGCCCCCCGTAAGGGTTAGGAGGATATAAGGGCGCTGACGGTTCCACTCAAGGGCGGGTAAAACTTCGCCGCGCCGGCCCCTTTGGCCCCGCGTGCTAGGCGTCCCGCTTCCGCAGGGTGAGATACCCGCCCACGAGGGCCGCGATCACCCACAGCGCCATGATGCCGAGCCCGCCCCAGGGGCCGTAGGGACGGGCGTCGTGGACCGGGGTGACCACCTGCAGGATGGCGCTGCCGGCCTGGTCAGGCAGGTAGCGGCCCACCTTCTCGGTGGCGGAGACGTTGCCGAGGATGTTGGAGACCAGGAAGAAGAACGGCATCAGGATGCCCAGCGACAGCATGGGCGAGCGCAGCATCGCCGCGATCCCCATCGAGAACATCGCGATGAGCATCATGTACAGCCCGCCGCCGAACACCGCCCGCAGCACCCCCGGGTCACCGATCGACGCCCGGTGGTCGCCCAGCATCGCCTGCCCGAGGAAGAAGGTGAGGAAGCTGGTCGCCAGACCGACGGCCAGCGCCAGCCCGGTCGCCACCGCGATCTTGCTGAACAGGAAGGTGCCGCGGCGCGGCACGGCGGCCAAGGAGACGCGGATCATCCCGGTGCTGTACTCGTTCGAGACGACCAGCACCCCGAACACGATCATCGCGAGCTGACCGAGGCCCATCCCCGCGAAGCTGATGAAGGTCGGGTCGAAGTCCAGCCGGTCCCGTTCGCCCATGGTGCCGAACTCGTTCTTCGACAGCGCCGAGATCAGCACGCCCAGGGCCACGGTCACGACCAGCGCCAGGGAGAGCGTCCACACGGTGGACGCCACGGAGCGGATCTTGGTCCACTCCGAGCGGAGCACCTGCGTCGTCGCCATCTCAGCTCCTCCTCCAGCCGTCGCCCCACGCCGGCTGTGGTGGGGCCGGGGCCTGCCCGGTGTGCGCGTGGTACTCGACCGACTCCGCGGTCAGCTGCATGAAGGCCTCCTCCAGGGACGCCTGCTGCGTGCTCAGCTCGTGCAGCACGATCCGGTGGCGCGCCGCGAGCTCCCCGATCCGCGCGGGCGTGCCGCCGTCGACCTCCAGCGCGCCGTCGCCCGCCCCCACCGGCGTGACGCCCGCCGCGCGCAGCACGTCGAGCAGTTGCTCCGGCTGGGGGCTGCGGACGCGGATGTACGACCGGGAGTTGCGGGCGATGAAGTCGGCCATGGAGGTGTCGGCGAGCAGCCGGCCCTGCCCGATGACGACGAGGTGGTCGGCGGTCAGCGCCATCTCGCTCATCAGGTGGGAGGAGACGAAGACGGTGCGGCCCTGCGCGGCCAGCGACTTCATCAGGTTGCGGATCCAGTGGATGCCCTCGGGGTCGAGGCCGTTGACCGGTTCGTCGAACATCAGGATGCGGGGGTCGCCGAGCAGCGCGGCCGCGATGCCCAGCCGCTGCCCCATGCCCATCGAGAAGCCCTTGGTCTTCTTGCGCGCGACCGCCGTCAGGCCGACCGTCTCCAGCACCTCGCGGACCCGGGCGACAGGGATGCCGTTGCTCTGCGCGAGACACAGCAGATGGTTGTAGGCGCTGCGGCCGCCGTGCCACGCCTTCGCCTCCAGCAGGGCGCCGATGTACGTCAGCGGGTCCTTCAGCTCCTCGTAGTGCCGGCCGTCGATCCGGACGTCGCCTGCCGTCGGGTGGTCCAGGCCCAGCACCATCCGCATGGTCGTCGACTTGCCCGCGCCGTTCGGCCCAAGGAAGCCCGTGACGATGCCCGGTCTGACGGTGAAGGAGAGGTTGTTCACCGCCACCTTGTCGCCGTACCGCTTGGTCAGCCCCGAGAGCTCGATCATGCGGCCACGCTAGGGGGCCGGTTGGGCCGATGCCACCCGGGCGAGGCAAACAGCCCTGGGCGATGTCCGCCGGACGGGCCCGGGCACGGCGAAGGCCCGCGCCCCACGGAGGGGCACGGGCCTCGGTCGTCCTACGGCGTCAGCCGGTCACCGGGTCTGCTGCGCCGGGACCCCGCGGGAGATCGGCTCGTCCTCGGCCGGCGTGCCGGCGGCGGCCACCGCGGCGCCCGTGAGCGTCGCGAGCATCTCGCGGACGTTCGTCAGCTGGGCGTTGATGCTGTCGCGGCGGTTGGTGAGAGCGGCCAGCTCGCGCTCGGATTCCGAACGGATCCGGTCGGCCTTGGCGTTCGCGTCGGCCACGATGTCCTCGGCCTGGCGCTGCGCGGTCTCCACCGTCTGGCGGGCACGGCGCTCGGCGTCGGTGCGCAGCTTCTCGGCCTCCAGGCGCAGCTGCTCGGCGCGGTGCTCGATCTCGGCGAGGCGCTTCTCGGCCTTGGCCTGGCGCGAGGCCAGGTCGCGCTCGGACTGCTCCCGGCGCTTGGCGAGGTTCGTCTCGAAGTCGGCGGCGGCCTGCGCGGCCTTGGCGCGGGTCTCCTCGAAGAGGGCGTCCGCCTCCTCGCGCTTGGACTGAGCGTCCTTCTGCGCCTCGGAACGCAGCTGCGAGGCGTCGCTCTTCGCCTTCTCGACGATGCGGACGCCGTCGTCCTCGGCCTTGGCCTTGCGCTCCGCGGCGAACGATTCTGCGTCGTTGCGCACCTGCTGGGCCGCCGATTCGGCGAGCTCGCGGTGCTGCTCCGCCGCGCGGCGCGCCTCCTCGCGCAGATCCTTGGCCTCCTCTTCGGCGAGGCGGAGGATCTTCTCGACCCGCGCGCCGAGGCCCGCGTACGACGGCTCGGCGTCGGTCACCTGCGCCTGGGCGTTCTGCGTCTCGAGGTGGAGCTCCTCGATGCGCTTCTCCAGGGCGGTGATACGGGTGAGAGCGCTGTCACGGTCGGAGACGAGCTTCGAGATCCGTTCGTCCACCTGAGCGCGGTCGTACCCACGCCGCACAAGCTCGAAGCCGTAGGGGGAAGTGTCGCTCATGGGGTTCCTGTCGAATGAGACCGGTGAGGTGATAAGTGGAATCCTAGGGGCCGAAGCGGTGTGTCATCGAGCGGATACGTGTTTGATCTGGAGAATGAGACCCCTTTTGAGTGGCTAACCGTCGGACGGCTTGCCAAAAACCCGGTCAAAGCCCCCAGACGTCACCCGAAGCCGCATCGGCCGTCAGCCGTCTGATGACTTGCCACCCGATCGGGGAGCGCCCACGGTCGCCCCCGCCTTGACCCCGCCGTCCTTGGCCCCGCCGGGGGCCTCGAAGGACTCCAGTGCCTCCAGGACGTCCTGGACCCGGGAGATCTCGGCGTTGATGTCCTCACGGCGCCGGACGAGGACCTCCAGCTCACGCTTGCCCTCCTCGACCGTGGCCTTGGCCTCGCGGATGGCCTCCGCCTTGAGCTCCTCGGCCTCCCGGATCAGCCGCGCCTGCTTCTGCTCGGCCTCCTTGAGCAGACCCTCGGCCTTCTTCACCGCGGCGATACGGACCTTGCCGGCCTCCGAGTTGGCCTCCGACACCAGCTCCTTGGCCTTCGCCTGCGCCTTGGCCAGCTGCTCCTCGGACGCCTTGATCAGCGCGTCGCAGCGGTCACCGGTCGACTTCATCGTCTCGGCGGCCTCCCGCCGGGCGCGCTCGTGCAGCTCCTCGATCTCGCTCGTGATGCGGTCGCGCAGCCCCTCCGCCCGCTCCCGGATCGCGGTGGCGTCCCTGCGGGCCCCGACCAGCAGCTCGTCGGCGTCCGTACGGGCCTTCTCCACCGTGGTGTTGCCCTCGACCGTCGCCTCGGCGACCAGCCGCTCCGCCTCCTTGCGGGCCGCGCCGACCATCGTGTCGGCCTGCGCCTCGGCGTCCGCGGTCGTCTTGAGCGCCTGCTGCTGCGCCTCGGTGAGGAGCTTGTCCGCCTCGGCGGTCGTCTCCGTGATCAGCGTGTCGACCTGCTCGGCCGCCTCCGAACGCCGCTTGTTGGCGTCCTTGCGGGCCTCGTCCAGGGTGCGCTCGGCCTCCTCGCGGGCCGTGGCCACCAGACGCTCGGCCTCCGCGGCCGCCTCCGCGCGGACCCGCGCCGACTCGCCGCGGACCCGCTCGGCGTGCTGCTGCGCCGACCCGACCGCCTCCGCGGCCTCGGCGCGCAGCCGCTCCGCGTCCGATGTGGCGTCACCGACCAGCTTCTCGGCCTTGGCGAGCGCCTCGGCCAGCATCCGGTCGGCCTCGGCGATCGTCTCCGACTGCAGCCGCTCCGCCTCGGAACGGGCCTCGGTGATGAGGGTGTCGGCCTGCGTCGCCGCGTCCGAGCGCATGCGGTTGGCGTCCTCGCGGGCGTCCGCCCGGGTCCGGGACGCCGCCTGGTCCGCCTCCGCGATCTTGTCGGACGCCTCGGTGCGCAGCCGCTGGGCGTGCTCGGCGGCCTCCGTGCGCAGCCGGTCCGCCTCGGCGATGGCCTCCCCGACCGTGCGCTCGGCCAGCGCCTTGGCGGCCTCCGTCTCCTCCTTGGCCTCGCGCCGCAGCCGCCCGGCGTCCTCGCCGGCCCGCTCCCGCTCGGCGTAGGCGTCCGTACGGACCCGGTCCGCCTCCTCCTCGGCCTCCCGGCGCGTCCGCTCCGCCGCGTGCTCGGCGGCGCTGCGCAGCCCGGCGATCTCCTCCTGGGCCTGCTCGTGCAGTCCGGTCACGGAGTCGCGCACCTGCTGGGCGTGCTGCTCGGCCGCCGACACCATCTCGGTGGCGCGCCGGTCGGCCTCGGCGACCAGCCGCTCCGCCTCGGCCTGCGCCTCCTCGACCCGGTTGCGGGCGGAGGCCAGCAGCTCCTCGCTCTGCTCGCGGGCCCGCTCACGCTCCTGGTCGGCCTCCTGGCGCGCCGAACCGAGCAGTTCCTCGGCCTCGCGCCGGCGCCGGCCGGCCTCCTCCTGGGCGGCGGCCAGCGTCTCCGACGCCTCCGTGGCCAGCCGCTCGGCGGCGGCCTGGGCCTCGGCCCGCACCCGGTCGGCGGTGTCCTGGGCCTCCGACTTCAGCCGCTCGGCCTCGGCCGCGGCCTCCGACCGCAGGCGTACGGCGACGGCCTCGCTCTCGGCGCGGGACGCCGACGCGTCCGACGCGGCCTCGGTGCGCAGCCGGTCGGCGTCCTCCTCGGCCTGCTGCTGGAGCGTACGGATCCGCTCGGCGGCCTCGGTGCGCAGCCGGTCGGTCTCCTCGGCGGCCTCCCGGCGGATACGGGAGGCCTCCTCGCGGGCGTCGGTGAGGGCCTGCTCGGCCGCCGCGAGCCGCTGGTCCGCCTCGGTGTGAAGCCGCGTCAGCTCCTCGGCGGCCTCCGCGCGGCGCGCCTCGACCCCGCGCTCGGTCTCCTCGCGCAGCTCCTGGGCGGCCCGTTCGGCGTCGGCCTTGATGCCCTCGGCCTGCTCGACGACCTCCTCGCGGTGCCGCTCGGCCTCCTGCCGGGTGCGCTGCAGCGTCTCCTCGGCCTGCCGGCGCAGCGTGGTCGCCCGCTCGATGGCCTCGGTGCGGACCTTCTCGCTGTCCGTCGTGGCCTTCTGGCGCAGCTCGTCCGCGTCCTGCTTGGCCTTCGCCAGCAGTTCCTCGGCGGTCTTGGCCGCCTCCTCGATCTGCTGGACGGCCTCCTTGCGGGCCTCCGCGCGGATCTTCTCGCCCTCGGCGACGGCCTCCGAGCGCAGCTGCTCGGCCTCGCCGCGCAGCCGGCGGGCCTCCTCCTGGAGCTCGACCGTCTTGGCCCGGTACTCCTTGGTGTCGTCCTTCGCCGCGCCCTTGAGCTGCTCGGCGATGTCGTGCGCCTCCGCGCGCAGCCGGTCCGCCTCGGCCTCGGCCTGCCGCCGGATGCGCTCGGCCTCCTCGACGGCGGCCTTGGTGGTGCTCTGCGCCTCCTGCTGCGCCTTGTTGAGCACGTCCTCGGCGGTCTTGGCGGCCTTGGACAGCTGGGTCGCGCTCTCCTCGGCGGTGAGCGTGCGCGCCTTCTCGGCGGCCTCGGCGAGGACCTTCTCGGCCTCGGCGCGGGCGTCGGCGACGACCTGCTCGGCGTCGGCCTTGGTGTTCTCGGCCTCCTTGGTGGCCTCCTCGACCAGCCGGGCGACCTGCTCCTTGGCCGTGCGCATGCGCTGCTCGTTGGCCGACTCGGCCCCGGCCAGCGTCTTCTCGGCGGCCGTCTTGGCCTCGGTGACCAGCTTCTCGGCCTCGGACTGCGCCTTGCGCAGCGCCTCCTCGGCCTCGGCCATGCGCTGCTCGGCGGCCCGGCTGAGCTCGGAGGCCTGGCGGCGGGCCGCGTCCGACTCGTTCACCGTGGAGCTGCGCAGCTGCTCGGCGTGGTCGGTGGCCTCCTGGGCCTGCGTGGAGGCGGCGTTCAGCAGCCGCTCGGCGTCGGTGCGCGCCCGGCGCAGGATCTGATCCGCCTCGGTGCGGGCCTCCTCGGCGGCGTCCGTCAGACGGCGGCGCGCCTCGCCGGCCAGCCGCTCGGCCTCGGCGCGCGCGCCCGACAGGGCCTGCTCGGCCTCGGCGCGCGACTCGTCCAGCAGGCGCCGGGCCTGCTGCTCGGTGCGGGCGCGCAGCTGCTCCGCCCACGCCACGTTCTCGTTGACGTGCGACTCGACGGTCTGCCGGCGCTCCGCCAGCTCCTGGTCCAGCTGCTGGCGGCGGGTGACCGCCTCCTGGTGCAGCTCGGCCTGGAGCCGGGCGGCCTGCTCGGCGTGCTCCTGGAGGATGCGCTGCGTCTGCGCTCTGGCCTGGCTCAGCTCGCGCTCGGCCTCCTGGCGCAGCTGGTCGGCCTGCACCTGGGCATTGCGCAGCAGCTGCTCGGCCTGGTAGCCGATGTCACCGCCGTCGAAGGCGGGCCGGGACATGATGGTGCGGCGCGCCTCGTGCAGCTTGGCGCGCAGCACCTCGACCTGGTAGCCGAGGTCCTCGGCGTGCTGGATCGCCTTCTCCCGCTCGGTCTTCAGCCGATCCATCTCGGCCTCGAACCGAGAGAGGTGGTCGACGTCAGCCGCCGGCTCTCGCTCCTGGCGTTCGTAGCCCCGCACTGCGCGGTCCCATCCGTCCCCTGGTCGCATCCCTGGCCATACGAGCCCCGTCCGTCCGACGGACGGTGCCCCCGGGGAATGGTGTCAGATCAACGGCGGAGCATGGGCTGCTGCCCCGACGCTCGCCCCCCGAAACCCGGACCCCGGCATGCGGTCACCTCGGTTCAGAGAGCGACCGCCCCCAACCCTACCGGCCCCTATGTACGAGGGTCAGTGCTCAGGTGACTCAACAGGCGCCGAAGTGACCAGTTCTGTCAGAACACCGTGACAATCCTTCGGGTGGAGGAACGTGATGCGTGACCCCATGGAGCCGCGCCGCGGCTCTTCGTACAGGACGCGCACGCCCTTGTCCTTGATCGCGGCGGCGTCGCCGTCCACGTCCGCGGTGCCGAAGGCGATGTGGTGGACGCCCTCGCCGTTCTTGTCGAGCCACTTCGCCACGGTGGAGTCCGGGCGGGTCGGCTCGAGAAGCTGCAGGTAGGAGGCACCGCCGTCGGAGGTGTCGTTGATCTTGAGCATGGCCTCGCGGACGCCCTGCTCCTCGTTGACCTCGGAGTGGAAGACCTCGAAGCCGTAGGTGGCCCGGTAGAACTCGACGGTCTTGTCGAGATCGAAGCAGGCGATTCCGATGTGGTCGATTCGCGTCAGCATGGATTCAGTGGAGCGCGCACGGGGTGGTTACGCAACGTGCGCGCGATCACACCGACGGCCGGGTGACGGCACGGAGTGCCACTCAGTACATTCGAAGTAAACCCTCGTTCACTCCTCGGCTGTGCAGGCTGGAAGGGGATCTCACCTCATGTCTACTGCAAACGGCACGACGTCCGTCATCGTCGCGGGTGCCCGCACCCCGATGGGACGGCTTCTGGGCTCGCTGAAGTCGTTCTCCGGAGCCGACCTCGGCGGCTTCGCGATCAAGGCCGCCCTCGACCGTGCGGGGATCGGTGGCGACCAGGTCCAGTACGTGATCATGGGCCAGGTGCTCCAGGCCGGGGCAGGGCAGATCCCGGCGCGCCAGGCCGCGGTCAAGGCCGGCATCCCCATGAACGTCCCGGCGCTCACCATCAACAAGGTGTGCCTGTCCGGTCTCGACGCCATCGCCCTGGCGGACCAGCTGATCCGCGCCGGCGAGTTCGACGTGATCGTCGCCGGCGGTCAGGAGTCCATGACCAACGCGCCCCACCTGCTGCCGAAGTCCCGTGAGGGCTACAAGTACGGCTCCGTGCAGGTGCTCGACGCGATGGCGCACGACGGCCTGACCGACTCCTTCGAGAACGTCGCCATGGGCGAGTCCACGGAGAAGCACAACACCCGCCTCGGCATCGCGCGCCCCGAGCAGGACGAGATCGCCGCCCTGTCCCACCAGCGCGCCGCCGCCGCCCAGAAGAACGGGCTCTTCGAGGCCGAGATCACCCCGGTCGAGATCCCGCAGCGCAAGGGCGACCCGGTCCTGTTCAGCAAGGACGAGGGCATCCGGGGCGACACCACCGCCGAGTCGCTGGGCAAGCTGCGCCCGGCGTTCGCCAAGGACGGCACGATCACGGCCGGCTCCAGCTCCCAGATCTCCGACGGCGCCGCCGCGGTCGTCGTCATGAGCAAGGCCAAGGCCCAGGAGCTCGGGCTGGACTGGATCGCCGAGATCGGCGCGCACGGCAATGTCGCGGGCCCCGACAACTCGCTGCAGTCGCAGCCGTCGAACGCCATCCGGCACGCCCTGAAGAAGGAGGGCCTGGAGGTCTCCGACCTCGACCTCATCGAGATCAACGAGGCCTTCGCCGCCGTCGCGGTGCAGTCAATGAAGGACCTCGGCGTGTCATCGGAAAAGGTGAACGTCAACGGTGGAGCCATCGCCCTGGGCCACCCGATCGGCATGTCGGGCGCCCGTCTCGTGCTGCACCTGGCCCTGGAGCTCAAGCGGCGGGGCGGCGGCGTCGGCGCGGCCGCGCTGTGCGGTGGCGGCGGTCAGGGTGACGCGCTGATCGTGCGGGTACCGAAGGCCTGAAGTCCTTTCCGGAGGACGCAGTAGCGAACGATCTGTGAACGGAGCTGTGATGCAGGACGTCTCCACCCTGGTGGCCCAGGCCAGGGAAGGCCGGCCGCGGGCCGTGGCCCGGCTGATCTCCCTCGTGGAGGGGGCGTCCCCGCAGCTGCGGGAGGTCATGGCGGCGCTGGCGCCGCTCACGGGCAACGCCTACGTCGTCGGCCTGACCGGCTCGCCGGGCGTGGGCAAGTCGACGTCCACGTCCGCGCTCGTGACGGCCTACCGCAAGCAGGGGAAGCGGGTCGGCGTCCTGGCCGTCGACCCGTCCTCGCCCTTCTCCGGAGGCGCCCTGCTCGGCGACCGGGTCCGGATGTCGGACCACGCCTCCGACCCCGGCGTCTACATCCGGTCCATGGCGACCCGGGGCCATCTGGGTGGCCTCGCGTGGGCCGCCCCGCAGGCCATCCGCGTCCTGGACGCGGCCGGCTGCGACGTGATCCTGGTGGAGACCGTCGGCGTGGGCCAGTCGGAGGTGGAGATCGCCTCCCAGGCCGACACCTCCGTCGTGCTCCTCGCCCCCGGCATGGGCGACGGCATCCAGGCCGCGAAGGCGGGCATCCTGGAGATCGGCGACGTCTACGTCGTCAACAAGGCGGACCGCGACGGCGCCGACGCCACCGCCCGCGAGCTCAATCACATGCTCGGCCTCGGCGAGTCCCGCGGCCCCGGCGACTGGCGCCCGCCCATCGTCAAGACGGTCGCCGCCCGCGCCGAGGGCGTCGACGAGGTCGTGGAGGCCCTGGAGAAGCACCGGGCCTGGATGGAGGAGCGGGGCGTCCTGTCCGAGCGCCGGCGCGCCCGCGCCGCCCGCGAGGTCGAGACCATCGCCGTCACCGCGCTGCGCGAACGCATCGCCGACCTGCACGGCGACCGCCGTCTCGGCGCCCTCGCGGAGCGGATCACCGCCGGCGAGCTCGACCCGTACCGCGCGGCCGACGAACTCGTGGCGGGCCTGACCCGCACCTGAGGGCTGTCCGCCCCCGCGCGGGCGCTGCTACCTTGATCCGCATGTTCCTCTCCTTGGCGTAGGCGCGCACCGGGCCGCGGTCCGAGCCCCCGGGCTCCCGTGGCTCCTCGGTGCCCCCTTCTCCCACGCCACCGCGAGGACTCGTCATGCCTGCCTCCTACGCGCACGTGCTGCGCCTGCCCCATGCCCGCACCACCTTCGCCGCCGCCCTGCTGGGCCGGCTGTCGTACGGGATCGTGCCCCTGTCCGTGATGCTCGCCGTCACCCGGGCCCGCGGGTCCTACACGGTGGCGGGCGCCGTGATGGCGCTGTTCTCCGGGACCAGCGTCTTCCTGTCGCCCGCCCGGGCCGCCCTGGTCGACCGGCTCGGGCCGCGCCGGGCGCTCGTGCCGATGACCGCCGCCTACACCGGGCTGCTCGCGCTGCTGGCGGCCGTCGTCTGGCGGCCGGGCGCCGCCTCGCCGCTGGTCCTGGGCGCCGTGGCCGCCGCCGCGGGCGCCTGCACCCCGCCGCTCGGCCCGGCCATGCGGGCCGTGTGGGGCAGGATCGCCGCCGACCCGGACCTGCTGCGGCGCGCCTACAGCCTGGACGCCGTCGCCGAGGAACTGCTGTTCGTCTCGGGCCCGTTGCTGGTCGGCCTCGTCGTGGCCGTCGCCCCGCCGGCCGTGGGCATCGTGGCCGGAGCGGTGCTGATCGCGGCCGGTGCGGCCGGCTTCGTGAGGTCTCCCGTGGTGCGGTCGGTACGGCCCGGGCGCGCGGGGGCGACGGCGCACGACGGTGCCCGCGGCCGGGTCCTGAGGGCGATCCGGCGGCCCGTGATCGCCGCGCTGGGCGTCGGGCTCGCGCTGGGCGCCGCCGACCTGCTCGTCGTCGCGTTCGCCGAGGACCACGGCCCGGGCGGCGGGGGCGCCGCCTGGCCGCTGGCCGCCCTGTCCGCCGGGAGCGCCGTCGGCGGACTGCTCAACGGGGCGGTGTCCTGGCGCACGCCGGCGGGCGTACGGCTGCCGCTGCTGACGGCCGGGCTCGGCCTCGCCGTGCTCCTCGCGGGCCTGGCGACCGGCCTCGGCACGCTCACGGCGGTCATGGCGGCCGCCGGGTTCTTCGTGTCGCCCGCCCTCACCACGGCCTACCTCCTCGCGGACGAGGCGGCGCCGTCCGGGGCCCGGGTGCGGGCGGGCGCCTGGGTCAACACGGCGGTCAACGCGGGGAGTACGGCCGGCACGGCGGCCGCCGGGGTGCTGGCCGGGCTGCTCCCCACGGGCGGGTGTCTGGCGGCGACCGGCGCGGCGACGCTGCTCGTGGCGGCGACAGCGGTGAGGGGCGCCACCCGGCGGGGTGACGCCCCTCGACCCGTGGGGGACGGGGATCGTGTGACGACGACGCCCTGACGTCAGTCGTCGTCGCGGTCCTCGTGGTCGTCGTCCTGGCCCGCGTCGTCGTGGTGCGGGGTCACCGCGCCGCTCTTCGGGTCGACGGTCCACTCGCCCTTCGTGGTCTCGGCCTTCCAGGCGGCCGGACCGTCGTCGTCCAGGTCGATCTCGACGACGGTGCCCTTGGCGGCCGCCGCCTCGGCGGCCTCACGGGCGTCGACGTCCGCACCCTTCAGCGCGGCGAGGTCCGCGCGGCCCTCGCGGTCGTCATCGTCGTCGCGCCGGTCGCCGAGGACCTTGCCGTCGCCCGCGGACACCCGCACGTCGTGCTCGGTGCCGTCGCCCTTGACGACGGTGACCTCCCAGACGCGTGAGCCGTCGTCGTCCAGCTCGGCGGAGACGGCCGTGCCCGGCGTCCGCTCCAGCGCCGCCGCGATCGCCTCGGCGGCGGTGACGCCGGTGCGGCCGGCCTGTGAGCGGGCCTCGTCGCGGTCGTCCCGGTCACGGTCGTCGTCCCGGCCGTCGTCGTCCTTCGGCGTGTCGTCGCGGTCGTCGGTGACCCGGACGTCCGACTGCCGCGGCGACGCGCCGTCGTCACCGCTGCCCGCGTAGGCCGCGACCGTGCCGCCGCCGATCAGGGCCGCGGCGGCGACGGTGGCGAGGACGAGGTTGCGCTTCATGGGGTTCCTCCCGTTTCCTGCCGAACATTCCGGCTCGTGCCTTTCGACGTGACCCAATGTGCCCGGCCGATGCTGAGAGGAAGCTGAAGGACCCTGAAGACGTCTTCAGGTGGGTTTTGCCAGGCTGTACGCATGCGCCTGCTGATCGTGGAGGACGAAAGACGCCTGGCCCGGTCCCTCGCCAGGGGCCTGACCGCCGAGGGCCACGCCGTGGACGTCGTCCACGACGGCCTCGAGGGGCTGCACCTGGCCGGCGAGGGGACGTACGACCTCGTGATCCTCGACATCATGCTGCCCGGCATGAACGGCTACCGCGTCTGCGCCGCCCTGCGCGCCGCTGGCCACGAGGTGCCCATCCTCATGCTCACCGCGAAGGACGGGGAGTACGACGAGGCCGAGGGACTGGACACCGGCGCCGACGACTACCTCACCAAACCGTTCTCCTACGTCGTCCTGGTCGCCCGGGTGAAGGCGCTGCTGCGGCGCGGCCGCCAGGGCGCGGGCGCCTCGCCCGTCCACGTCCTCGGCGACCTCAGGGTCGACACGGCCGCCCGCCGGGTCTTCCTCGGCGCCGACGAGGTGCCGCTGACCACGCGGGAGTTCTCGGTGCTGGAGACCCTCGTGACGCGGCCCGGCGAGGTGGTGTCCAAGCCGGAGATCCTGGACCACGTCTGGGACTTCGCCTACGACGGCGACCCGAACATCGTCGAGGTCTATGTCAGCGCGCTGCGGCGCAAGCTGCGGCCGGAGCTCATCCGGACCGTCCGGGGCGCCGGGTACCGGCTCGAGCGGCGGGAGACGACGCCGTGACGCGCCGTCTGTTCGGTTCCGTCCGGTCCCGGGCGACGCTCGCCGCCACACTCGTGGTCGCGGTGGCCCTGCTTGCCGCCGGGACGGCCGTCCTGCTGTCGCTGCGCTCCGACCTGACCGGGCAGGCGCAGGCCGAGGCGGCGAGCGCGGCGCGGGCCGTCGCCGTCGAACTGTCCGACGGCCGGCCCTACGACAGGCTGACCGGCCTCGACGAGGACGACCGGCCCGTCCAGATCGTCGACGAACGCGGCAGGCTGGTCGCGGCGAGCGAGGACCTGGAGCGGGTCACCGGCACCGGTGTCGACACCGTACGGCCCCGGGAGGACACGGACGGACGGGAGGGCGGGGACGCCGAGGACGACTCGGACGACGCGAAGGGCTCCGGCGGCCGGGACGACGACCGCGCGCCCCGGAGCGGCGAGGTCGACTCCGGCACCGACCACAGCACCGGCACGGCGACCATCGACGGCACCACCGCGGACTACCGTTTCGCGTCCGTCGAGGTCGAGTTCGAGGACCGGGGGAAGTTCACCGTGTACGCCGGGGCCCCGCTCGCCGCGGAGCGCAGCGCCGTCGGCACCGCGACCTCCGCCATGCTGATCGGCTTCCCGCTGCTGCTCGCGGTCGTCGCCGGCGCCACCTGGCTGGTCACCCGGCGCGCCCTGAGCCCGGTCGAGGGCATCCGGCGGGAGATGGCGGCCATCACCGCCAGCGAGGACCTGGCCCGCCGCGTACCGGTCCCGGCCACCCACGACGAGGTGGCCCGGCTGGCCCTGACGACCAATGAGACGCTGGCCGCGCTGGAGAGCTCCGTGGAGCGTCAGCGCCGGTTCGTCGCCGACGCCTCGCACGAGCTGCGCAGCCCCATCGCCTCGCTGCGCACCCAGCTGGAGGTGGGCGCCGCGCACCCGGGCCTGCTCGACCTGGACGGAGCGGTGGCGGACACCGTACGGCTGCAGACGCTCGCCGCCGACCTGTTGCTGCTCGCCCGGCTGGACGCGGGGGAGCGGCCGGGGGACACGCGCTTCGACCTGGGCGCGGTGGCCCGCGAGCACGCCGAGGGGCGGGCCGGGGTGACGGTGACGGCGGACGCCGTGCCGGTGGCCGGGTCACGGGCGCAGGTGGGGCGGGTGCTCACCAACCTGCTGGACAACGCGCGGCGGCACTCCCGTTCGGAGGTCACCGTGAGCGTGCGGGCGCGGGGGGAGTGGGCGGTCGTGTCCGTCGCCGACGACGGGGACGGGGTGCCGGAGGCCGACCGGGAGCGGATCTTCGAACGGTTCGTCCGGCTGGACGAGGCGCGCAGCCGGGACGACGGCGGGGCCGGGCTCGGCCTGGCCATCGCCCGTGACGTCGCCGTACGGCACGGGGGCACGCTGACCGTGGGCCGGGCGCCCGCGGGCGGAGCTCTGTTCGAGCTCCGCCTGCCGCGGGATCGGTAGGCGCCGTCCGGGTCAGGGGCGCCCGCGCTGGCTGCGCAGGTGCTCGGCGACCGGCTTGAGGGCCTTGTCGAGTTCGGTCAGCGCCTCGGGGGAGAGCAGGTCGATGAAGTGCCGGCGCACGGACGCCACGTGATGCGGCGCGACCTTCTTCATCGTCTCCATGCCGTGCTCGGTGAGGACCGCGTAGAGCCCGCGCCGGTCGGATTCGCAGTTCTCGCGCCGGACCAGGTCCGCGTTCTCCATCCGGGTGATCTGGTGGGAGAGCCGGCTCTTGGACTGGAGGGTGGCCGACGCGAGGTCACTCATCCGCATCCGTACGTCCTCCGCCTCGGACAGGTTCACCAGGATCTCGTAGTCGTTCATTGTCAGGCCGAACGGCTGGAGGTCCTTCTCGAGCTGGTACGTCAACAGCCTGTTGACCTCCAGGTGGGTGCGCCAGGCGCACTGCTCCGCATTGGTCAGCCAGGGGGTGGCCGTCTCGGTCTCCATGAATGAAGTCTACCTAAAATGTTGAAAGGCGAACTAGTGAGGGGTGTGGTGTGACGGTCACCCGTGTGCGCACACGTTCGATGTCACACTCCGCAGACTACCGCTCACAGCCCGAAGCGACGCTGGAGGTCTCCCAGCTGTCCGGGAAGGCGCGGTGTCCCACCCGCTTGTGAAGGGCCTGTGTGCGCCCCGCCGGAACCGGGGACTCCGGCGTCCGGTGGCAGCACCCCCGTGGCCTGCTCGGCCATGAGGGTCTCGCTCGATTGGAGCAGTACCGTGCCGGCGCCGGCGAACTCGAACTGATGCTCCTCCCCGGAGGCCCCTCCGAGGCCCGTCAGTGCACGTAGACCGCCCATTACGCCGGTCATGTAGCCATGGTCGTAGTGGTGGCACGGCGACGGGCAGTCGGCCCAGCCGACGAGCGCCTGGGGGTCCACCCGGATCGGGGGTTCCATGAACACCACCGGCCCGTTAGATGCGGCCACGAACTTTCCGGTTCCGAGCAGTGTGAGAAAACCCGGCACGATCGATTGCTTGAGGGCAAGACTTGGCTGAAAAGCGAGCAGGTTGCCCGAGCGAATGGTCAGGTTGCCGTCGTCGAGGTCGTAGGAATTGACGTCGAAAGCCCGGTCGGCCAGCAGCATCTTGCCCGAGCCCTCCGCCACGACCCAGTCGCTCGCGTGCAGTGGCGAATGAAAGGACGTACGGACAAGGCGGTCCAGACGCCCGTGCCCGATGCCGTTGAACTCCATCGAGCCGTAGTAGGCGATCATCTTGCCCTTCTGCAGGAACCACTGGCTCCCCTTGAGCTCCACGCAGAAGGTGTACGAGTCGACGTTGTCGTCGCTGGGCAGCGTCATGGGGTCGTACACGGTGGGACCCGCGCCCGGGTAGTGGCTCACAGCTTCTCCTCCGACGCCTGCACGTACACCGCACCACTGCCGCTGAGCTCCAGCTGGAACGCCTCGCCGGAGCCCCGGCCCACCATGTCCCGCCAGCCCAGCGCCGTCGACAGCTTGTTGCGCACGTCGCCGTGGTGGGCGACGTACGCCTGCGGGTCGACGTGGACCGGGCGCTGCGGGGTGATCGGGACCTCGAAGACCCCGCCGTGCGCCATGACCGCCACCGACCCGTGCCCCTTGAGGGTCGTGGTGAACAGGCCCTGCCCGCTGATCTGCCCGCGCACCATGCCCATCACCCCGCCCTGCGAGCCGAGGAACAGCGTGCCCTGCTGGAGGGTGCCCTCGAAGGCGAGCAGCCGATCGGCCTCGACGCACAGGGTGTCCCCGGCGAGGTGGATCACCTGGATGTGGTGGCCGCCGTGCCCGAACAGCACCGTGCCGCTGCCCTCGACGGTCATCAGCGGAGTGTCCTCGTTCGCCATCCGGCGCCCGATCATCGACATGATCCCGCCCTGGCCGCCGGCCATGTTCGGGGTGAAGGACACGTCGCCCTTGTAGGCGAGCATCGCGCCGCGCTGACTGAACAGCCGCTGCCCCGGGACGACGGTCGCCTCGATCATCTTGGAGTTGATCTCGCGGAAGGCCATCTCAGACGTCCCCCGCGATCGTGTTGCGCTCACTCGGCTGCACGTACACCAGCCCGTCCCCCTCGAAGCGGATCTGGAAGGCCTCCCCGCCGCCCTCGCCCAGGAGCGTGCGGAACGTCACACCCGACTGGAAGGACTGCCGCAGGTTCCCCTGGTGCGCCACATAGGCCCCCGGGTCGACGGTCAGCGGGTACTGCGCGCTGACCCGCAGCACCACGGCCGGGCCGTCCGACATGATCGCCGCCTGCCCGTGCCCCTCGACCGTGGTCGTGAACAGCCCGTTGCCCTGGGAGGCGCCGCGCAGGCCCGTGAAGGACGTGCCGGTCCGCAGCGCCGCGTCCGTCGCGAGCAGGTTGCTCGACTCGACGTACAGCGTGTCGCCCTGGAGGCCGACCAGGTTGATCTCGGAGGCCCGGTCCGCGAACCAGCACGTCCCGTGCCCCTTCACCTCCATCACCGTCATCTGCTCACCGGTGAGGCGCCGGGTCACCATGCCCCGGATGCCCTCACCACCGCCGCTCATCTTCTTGAAGGCCATCTGCCCGTCGTACGCGACCATCGAGCCGTTCTTCGCCCTCACGGCGTCCCCGGTCATGTCGACGGCGAGCACCTTGCTGCCCTGAAGTCGGAACATCGCCACGCAGCGAAGGTAACCGCAGGCGCCCCCGGCGGACAGATACCTGCGACGGACTTCACCCCTGACGGGACCCTGGGCCGCACGTGTGCGCGGGCGCCGCCGACCCCCGCGCCCCGGGAGCCTCCAGGGTTTGCCACAATGGCCGAGGCGTTTGTGCTTGCGTTCACAAGCTGAGCCGGGCCGCTCGCCGTCTCTCCCGCCGACTCCACCCGAAGGTGACCCGTGGACCTCAAGACCGCCGGCGCGCTGCGCCGCCTTCGTCTCGTCTCGACCCCCGAGGCGGTGTCGTTCCTGATCCTGCTCGTCTGCTCGGTGCTGAAGCGGACCACGGACTTCAACGCGGTGCCCGTGATGGGCGCGGTCCACGGAGTGCTGGTGGTCCTGTACCTGGTCTTCTGGGCGGACGCCTGGAACCGCGCCAGGTGGCCGCTGGGCACCGCCGCCCTCTACCTCGTGCTGGCCGTCCTGCCGACCGGCGGGTTCTTCGCCGACCGCCGGCTCAAGCGGGAGGCCGAGGACGCGGTGATCGCGTCCCGCGCCCGTCGGGAAGGGATCGTGCAAGCATGATCGTCGCGTTCTCCGTGACCCCGCTCGGTGTCGGCGAGGACGTGGGGGAGTACGTCGCCGACGCCGTCCGGGTCGTCCGCGAGTCGGGTCTGCCCCACCGCACCGACGCGATGTTCACCTCCGTCGAGGGCGAGAGCTGGGACGAGGTCATGGACGTCGTCAAGCGCGCCGTCGCGGCCGTCGAGGCGCGGGCGCCCCGCGTGTCGCTCGTGCTGAAGGCGGACATCCGGCCCGGCGTGACCGACGGGCTCACCTCCAAGGTGGCGACCGTGGAGCGGCACCTGGCCGGGTGACCGGCGGCCGGTGAGCTCCGGCATCGCACAACCCCCCTGCCGGCAGGGGGACTTCGAGGCGCCCTCGGCCACGGGGGCGCCTCGCGGCGTTCCCGGGCGTGGGCGGATCCCTCAGATGGCCCGCGCGGCTCGCGGTCCCCAAGGCGCTGACCCACGATGAAGGCTCAGGGCCGGGACCCGCGTTCGCGCTGGTGGACGAGGGTACGGCCGCCGCTTGCTCCCGCGAAGGAAGGGTCCGCCGGATGGCCACTTCGCCCTATACGTCGCAGTCGGCGTTCGACGGCTCCAGGATGCGCGTCCTCCTGTTCGTCGACCTCAAGGAAGGCGCGCAGCAGGAGTTCCTGGACGCCTACGAGCAGATGCGCGACCGCGTCGCGTCGATACCGGGTCACCTCGGTGACCAGCTCTGCCAGTCCGTGGAGAACCCCTCCCAGTGGATCATCACCAGTGAGTGGGCCACGGCTCCGCCCTACCTCGCCTGGGTCAACAGCGAGGACCACATCGAGACGGTCCGGCCGCTGCAGAACTGCGTCCGTGAGCTCCGCTCGACGCGCTTCGGCGTCGTCCGCGAGACCGGCGGACGGCACCGTCCCACCGGTGGGCTCCAGACGGCCCCGCGGACGGGCGACGGCGTGATCCGACACGCCCTCACCTTCACCGTCAAGCCCGGTTCCGAGTCCAAGGTCGCGGAGATCCTCGCCGGTTACACCCCGCCGGAGGCCCGCGTCGACGACACCACGCGGCTGCGCCGCACCACCCTCTTCATGCACGGCAACCGCGTCGTGCGCACCGTCGAGGTGGAGGGCGATCTGACCAAGGCGCTGCGCCACGTCTCCCGCCAGCCCGAGATCCGGGCCGTGGAAGAGGCGCTCAACCCGCACCTGGAGCAGCACCGGGACCTCGCCGACCCCGAGTCGGCCCGCACCTTCTTCATCCGCGCCGCGATGCCGCCCGTCCACCACGTGGGGCGCGGCGGCCCGGAACCCGACGGCATCACCCGGCACGCCCTCTACCACCCGGCCCGCCCGGGCTGCGGACTGGCGCTCGCCGAACTGCTGGCACGTCAGGACGAGGCGGCCGCCGCCGACCCGGCGTCCCCCGTCCACCGCAGCACCGTCTTCCAGCGCGAGGACATCGTCGTCCGCCTGATCGACCTCCGGGGCGACCCCGAGACCGACCCGGTCAGGACGCTCGGCCTCCAAGGCCCGCGCAAGGCCGCCGTCCTCGCCCGCCTGCTCGACGGCGAGGCGCTCGGCCTGCCGGGACCGCTCCCGGGCGAGCGCGGGGCCACCCGCCTCCTCGCCCACGCCGGCATGACGCTGATCACCGACCGCAGGGCCGCGCAGTCCTGACGGCGCGGGGACCGACACCTCACCGAACGACCTGGAGACAGACCATGGACAAGATGCGCCCGCGCGTCGTGGACCTCAACGAGATCGAGCCGAACCGCAAGCGCGGCGGCGACCTGCGGACCCTGCTCACCCCCGTCACGGTGGGCGCCACGAGCGGTTTCATGGGCCTGGCCATCATGCGGCCCGGCGAACGCATCAGTGAGCACTACCACCCGTACTCGGAGGAGTTCGTGTACGTCGTGGAGGGCCGGCTGGAGGTGGACCTGGACGGAGAAACGTTTTCCCTCCGGGCCGACCAGAGCCTCATGATTCCCATCGACATGCGGCACCGCTTCCGCAACGTCGGTGACGAGGAGGCCCGGATGGTCTTCCACCTCGGCCCGCTGGCCCCCAAGCCGAGCCTCGGTCACGTCGACACCGAGGCCCCGGAGATCAGCGACGACATCAAGCCCTACCCGCTCGTCCAGGAAGAGGGAGCGAGCCCCACCAGGCCCGGGGTGTTGTCATGACCCGGCGTGTGGCGGTGACCGGCATAGGCGTGGTCGCCCCCGGCGGCATAGGCGTCCCCGCCTTCTGGGACCTGCTGTCCAGCGGCCGTACGGCGACCCGCGGGATCACCCTCTTCGACCCTGAAGGGCTGCGCTCCCGGATAGCCGCCGAGTGCGACTTCGACCCCGTCCAGCACGGTCTCGACCCCGCCATCGGCGAACGCGCCGACCGCTACATCCAGTTCGCCCTGGTCGCCGCCCACGAGGCCGTGACCGACAGCGGGGTCGACCTCGCCGCCGAGAACCCCTGGCGCGTGGCCGTGTCCCTCGGCAGCGCGGTCGGCGGCACCACCCGACTGGAGCACGACTACGTGCTGGTCAGCGCGCACGGCGAGCGCTGGGACGTCGACCACCGGGCCGCCGGACCCGAGCTGCACCGGGCGTTCTCGCCCAGCACGCTCGCCGCCGACGTCGCCGAACGCTTCGGCGCCCAGGGGCCCGTGCAGACCGTGTCCACCGGCTGCACCTCCGGCCTCGACGCCGTCGGCTACGCCTTCCACACCATCGAGGAGGGCCGCGCCGACATCTGCCTCGCCGGGGCCTCGGACTCCCCGATCTCCCCGATCACCATGGCCTGCTTCGACGCCATCAAGGCCACCTCGCCGAACAACGACGACCCGGCCCACGCCTCACGGCCCTTCGACGCCCACCGCGACGGCTTCGTCATGGGCGAGGGCGCCGCCGTCCTCGTCCTGGAGGAACTGGAGCACGCCCGGGCCCGCGGAGCGCACGTCTACTGCGAGATAGGCGGCTACGCCACCTTCGGCAACGCCTACCACATGACCGGTCTGACCAGTGAGGGCCTGGAGATGGCCCGGGCCATCGACGAGGCGCTCGACCACGCGCGGGTGAACCCCACGGAGATCGACTACGTCAACGCGCACGGCTCCGGCACCCGCCAGAACGACCGGCACGAGACCGCCGCCGTCAAGAAGTCGCTGGGCTCGCACGCCTACGACACCCCCATGAGCTCCATCAAGTCCATGGTGGGCCACTCGCTCGGCGCGATCGGCGCGATCGAGGTCGTCGCCTGCGTCCTCGCGCTGGCCCGCCAGGTGGTGCCGCCGACGGCCAACTACGAGACCCCGGACCCCGAGTGCGACCTGGACTACGTCCCGCGCACCGCACGCCCCCGCCGGCTGGACAACGTCCTGTCCGTGGGCAGCGGCTTCGGCGGGTTCCAGTCCGCGGTGCTCCTGACGGGCCCCCAAGGGAGGAGACGACGATGAGCGGTCGAACCGCCCGGCACACGGCCGTCACGGGCATCGGAGTGGTGGCGCCCAACGGGCTGCACGCGGACACGTACTGGAAGAACGTCAAGGACGGCACCAGCGTCCTCGACCGGGTCACCCGGGAGGGCTGCGAACACCTGCCGCTCCGCGTCGCCGGCGAGGTCCGCGGCTTCGACGCCTCCGCGCTGATCGAGGAGACCTTCCTCGTCCAGACCGACAAGTTCACCCACTTCGCGCTCGCGGCCGCCGACGCCGCCCTCCAGGACGCCGGCCTGAGCCAGGCCGCCTGGGCCGAGACGCCGTACTCCGTCGGCGTCGTCACCGCCGCCGGGTCCGGCGGCGGCGAGTTCGGCCAGCGCGAACTGCAGAAACTGTGGGGCAAGGGCTCCCGGTTCGTCGGGCCCTACCAGTCCATCGCCTGGTTCTACGCGGCCAGCACCGGCCAGATATCCATCCGCAAGGGCTTCAAGGGCCCCTGCTCGGTGGTGGCCGGCGACGAGGCGGGCGGCCTCGACGCCGTCGCGCACGCCGCCCGGGCCGTGCACCGCGGCACGGACGTCGTCGTGGTCGGGGCGGCCGAGGCACCCCTCGCCCCCTACTCGGGCGTCTGCCAGCTCGGTTACCCCGAGCTCAGCACCGAGGCCGACCCCACCCGCGCCTACCGCCCGTTCACCCCGGCGGCCTGCGGATTCGTGCCCGCCGAGGGCGGTGCCGTGCTGGTCGTGGAGAACCTGGACCGCGCGCGGCGCCGGGACGCGGACATACGGGCCACCGTCGCCGGGCACGCCGCGACCTTCACCGGCGCCTCGCGCTGGGACCGCTCCCGGGAGGGGCTCGCGCAGGCCATCCGCGGCGCCCTCGACGAGGCCGGCTGCGCACCGGAGGAGATCGACGTGGTCTTCGCCGACGCGCTGGGCGTCCCGGAGGCCGACCGGGCCGAGGCGCTCGCCCTCGCCGACGCCCTCGGCACACACGGCACCCGCGTGCCGGTCACCGCCCCCAAGACCGGCATCGGGCGCTCCTACTGCGGCGCCCCCATGCTCGACGTCGTGGCCGCGGTGCAGGCCATGGAGCACGGGCTGATCCCGCCGACGCCGGGCGTCTTCGACATCTGCCACGACATCGACCTCGTGACGTCCTCGGCCCGCCCGGCCGACCTGCGCACCGCCCTCGTCCTCAGCCGGGGACTCATGGGCTCCAACGCGGCGCTCGTCCTGCGCCGGGGCGACGCGTCCGCCGTCTAGAACGACAAGGAGAACGTCTATGACCACGCAAGTGACCCAGGTGACCTTCAAGGAACTGGCGACACTCATGAAGCAGGCCGCCGGTGTGACCGTCGACGCGCACGAGCTGGAGCGCAGGGCGGACACCCCGTTCGCCGAGTTCGGGCTGGACTCGCTCGGCCTGCTCGGCATCGTGGGCGAGCTGGAGAACCGCCACGGCCGGGCGCTGCCCACCGACGCCGAGCGCTGCAAGAGCCCGCGCGCCTTCCTCGACCTGGTCAACGGCTCGCTCGCGACGGGAGCCTGACATGGCCGGGCACACCGAGAACGAGATCATGATCGCCGCTCCCGTCGACCTCGTCTGGAACATGACGAACGACCTGGAGCGCTGGCCCGAGCTGTTCAGCGAGTACGCCTCCTGCGAGGTGCTGTCCCGCGAGGGCGACACGGTGAGGTTCCGCCTCACCATGCACCCCGACGAGAACGGCAAGGTCTGGAGCTGGGTCTCCGAGCGCGTCGCCGACCGCGAGAAGCTCGTCGTGCGCGCCCGCCGGATCGAGACCGGTCCCTTCGCCTACATGAACATCGTGTGGGAGTACGAGGAGACCCCGGACGGCACCCGGATGCACTGGACGCAGGACTTCGCGATGAAGCCCGACGCCCCCGTGGACGACGCCGGGATGACGGAGATCATCAACCGCAACTCGCCCATCCAGATGGCCCTCATCCGCGACCGTGTGGAGGCGGCATGCACCACGCGCTGATCGTCGCCCGCATGGAGCCGGGCGCGGCCAAGGACATCGCCGGTGTCTTCGCCGACTCCGACCGCGGTGAACTGCCCCATCTCGTGGGCGTCACCCAGCGCTCGCTGTTCCAGTTCGGCGACGTCTACATGCATTTCATCGAGGCCGAGCAGGACCCGGCCCCCGCCATCGCGAAGGTGACCGGGCACCCCGAGTTCGTCGACATCAGCCGCCGGCTCGAGGCGTTCGTCAGCCCCTACGACCCGCAGACCTGGCGGAGCCCTAAGGACGCCATGGCCCGCTGCTTCTACCAGTGGCGCAAGGACTGACGGCCCCCACGACGAAGGCCGCCGCCCGCACCCCCCGAGTGCGGGCGGCGGCCTTTCACCTCCGCCGTGGTCCGGCTACGACCGGCTACGACCGGTCGAGCGCCGGCATCAGGCGCAGCGCGTTGTCCCGGTTGATGCGCTGGAGCTGCTCCCCGGACAGGAACGGGTCGCTGTCCAGGGCCGGGGTCACCCGGTCGGCGATGACGTGGGCGGGCGTGGGCGGCCAGTCGGTGCCGAAGAGGATGCGGTCCGGGTCGACGGTGGCCATCAGCGTCGGCGTCGCCGACGGCGACATCGGCCCGGCCGTGTCGAAGTAGAAGCGGTGCAGGTAGTCACGGACCCGCTCCGGCTCGATGCCCGGCTCCACGGAACCGCCGAACAGCTCCAGCCGGGTGGCCATGTAGGGGAGGAAGCCGCCGCCGTGCGGCAGGATGAAGCTCAGGTTCGGGTAGCGGTCCAGCGTGCCGTTGCGGATGAGGTTCACGGCCGCGCGGGTCGTGTCCATCAGGAAGTCGCACACGAAGGGCGGCATCCCGGGCAGCCCACCGTTGCCGTCCTTGCCGGCCGGCACCTCCATGGGGTGCGTGCTGACGACCGCGGAGCGCTCGTCCAGCTCCCGCAGCAGCCGGTCGTGCGCCGGGTCGCCGAGGAAGACCCCGCCCATGCTGGTCCGGGTGCTCACCCCGACCGCCCCGAGCTCGTCGAGGCCGTGCCGCACGCTCCAGGAGGACAGCTCCAGGTCGTCCAGGAAGACCGGGGTGAAGAAGGCGAAGCGCTTCGGGTCGGCCTCGACGACGTCGGCCGCCGCCCGCAGCGCGACCCGGGCGCTCTCCTGCCGCTCGGCACGCTCCTGGAACCGGCCGAGCATGGCCACGGTCATCACCGCGGTGCCGATGCCCGTCTTGTCCATGATCTCCAGGGCCGCGTCGCGGTCCCAGCGGGTCCACCAGGGCAGTCTCTCCCGGTCGACGACGCCGCGTCGCTCCGCCCAGTCCAGCCAGGCCGGGGCGGTGAAGTGGTGGTGGACGTCGATACGTCCGGCGAGAGGGGGCATGGCACCGTCCTCGGTCCTCGTTGGGTTGGTACAGCGCAGGCAAGCGCGGATCAGTCGCGGCAGAGGATGCTCTGCAGCACGTTCGTCAGCACCCGGTCGGCGTCCGGCATCGGCGCGTCGGCCCGCCAGGCGACGAAGCCGTCGGGCCGCACCAGCACCGCGCCGTCCTCGGCCGTGCCGTGCAGTTCGGCCCAGTCGACGCCCACCTCCGGGGCCAGGTCGTGGTCGGGTCCGGTGCCCACGAGGTGTGCCTCGACGGGCACGCCCAGGTTCGCCGACGCCTTCTCCACGGCGGTCCGCCACTTCTGCCCGCCCGACCCGGCGAGCAGCACGAAGGAGCGCTCGTACAGGTCCAGGCTGGAGATCCGGGCGCCGTCGCGGGTGACCCACAGGTGGGGCGCGCGGCTTCCCGGTTCACCGCCGAGCTCGAAGGTGTCGGGCACGACCGGGCGCTGCGCGGGGGCGTCCACGACGGCCCGGGAGGCGTAGCGGTAGCACAGGGCGACGGTCATCAGGTCCGACGGGTCGTCGTTGCGTCCCGCGGCGGGGCTGAAGCCGGGGTGCTGCTCGTCGGCGGCCTGGACGCAGGCGCGGGTGCCGGTGGCCAGGGCCACCGGGCGCCGTTCGAGCTCGTAGGTGTCCAGCAGCGCCGGCCCCGCCCAGCCGCGCAGCACGGCCGCCAGCTTCCAGGCGAGGTTGTGGGCGTCCTGGATCCCGGTGTTGGAGCCGAACGCCCCGGTGGGCGGCATCTCGTGGGCGGAGTCGCCGGCGAGGAAGACACGTCCCTGGCCGTAGGCGTCCGCGACCCGTTTCGAGGCGTGCCAGGGCGCCCGGCCGGTGATCTCGACGTCGATGTCCGTGACGCCGACCGCGGCGCGGATGTGCGCGGCGAGCCGCTCGTCGGTGAAGTCCTCGAGGGTCTCGCCCCGTGCCGGATACCAGGGGACGTGGATGACCCAGCGTTCCTGGTTGTCGACCGGGAGCAGGGCGCCCTCACCGTCGGGGGTGGTGACGTAGCAGACGACGAAACGTTTCTCGCCGACGTGGTCCTTCAGCTTCCGGCTGCGGAAGGTGACGCTGACGTTGTGGAACAGCTCGCCCGGCCCGGACTGGCCGATCCGCAGGCGGGTGCGCACCGGACTGCGCGGGCCGTCGGCCGCCACCAGGTAGTCGGCGTGCACCACCCGGGTCGTGCCGGACGCCCGGTCCAGGATCTCGGCCCGTACGCCGTCCCCGTCCTGGGTGAAGGAGAGCACCTCGGAGCCGAAGCGGATGTCGGCGCCCAACTCCCGCGCGTACTCCAGCAGAACGGGCTCCAGGTCGTTCTGGCTGCACAGGCACCAGTCCGACGAGCTCACCCGGGAGATGTCCATGCCGCCGGAGATGTCCCCGATGATCCAGCGGCGCCGGGACCCGGTGAGGGTGTCCACCTGGAGGATCCCGTCGTTGCCGGACAGCACGCGCGCCGCCTCGCGGATCCGCTGTTCCACGCCGGCGGTCCGGTAGATCTCCATCGTGCGCACGTTGTTGCCACGGCCCCGCGGGTGCGTGGACGTCCCGGCATGCCGTTCCACGACGAGGTGCTGAATTCCGAGGCGTCCCAGGAAGACCGAAGTGGAAAGACCCACCAGGGAACCGCCGACGACGAGAACTGGTACAGATTCCGCTTCGTGTCCGCTCACGTCGTCGATGTTTACCAGGACGGCCTGCGAGCCACACGTGCTCCATCGAGCGAACCCATATGGCGCAGCGCTGTTTGCGGCGTCCCGCGCCCCGGGGAACTGTGGCTTCGACCACGGACATTCACGCCAACCCCGGGGAATCAGTCATGACGCAAGCGTTCGCATCCGAGGAATCCGAGGCACTGTCGGCACAGGAGGCGGCGGCCGCGGCGTCGTCGTGCAGCCGGGAGTTCCGCGCCGACCCGCACCCCGTGTACGCCGCCCTCAGGGAGTCGGCGCCGGTCTGCCCCCTGTCCCCGCCGCACGGCGTGGAGACGTACCTCATCACGCGTTATGACGACGCCCGCGCCGCCCTCGCCGACCCCCGGCTGAGCAAGGACATGTACGGCGCCATCGACGCCTACCACCGCATCTTCGGCGACTCGTCGATCGCCCTCGACGACAACATGCTCTTCTCCGACCCGCCGAAGCACACCCGGCTGCGGCGCATCGTCGGCAGCACCTTCACCCCGAAGCGCGTGGAATCCCTGCGGGCGCGGGTCCAGCAGATCACCGACGACCTGCTCGACGCGTGCCCGACGACCGAGACGGTGAATCTCCTCCCGGAATTCTGTTTCCCCCTTCCGCTGCACGTCATCTGTGAACTCCTCGGCGTTCCGCAGAACGAGCGGAAACAGGCTCAGGAATGGTCCGCCACCGTCGCGCAGACCGGATTCGGCCCGGAGGCGCGGGCGAAACTGGAGATCGCCGAGGGAAATCTGCGCGACTATCTCGTGGACCTGTGCGCGCGCAAGCGCAGGGAGCCGGACAGCGGCCTGCTCAGCGCCCTCGTCACCGCCCAGGACCAGGAGGGCGCCCTCACCGACGGCGAACTCGTCTCCACGGCCTGGGTGCTGCTCTTCGCCGGGCACAAGTCGACGGCGTACCAGATCGGGAACGCGGTCTACCACCTGCTCAGCCGGCCGGAGCAGAAGGAGCTGGCGCTGCGGGACGCGAGCTCGCTGGCCGCGGCCATCGAGGAGGTCTTCCGGTTCGAGACCTCCGTGGAGAACTCCACGTTCCGCTACGCCAAGGAGGACGTGGTCATCCGGGACACCCTCATCCCCAAGGGCGCCCTGGTCCAGATCTCGATCACCGGCGCCAACCGCGACCCGGAGATGTTCACCGCCCCCGACGAGATGGACGTCCGGCGCCCGAACGTCCAGGCCACGCACCTCGCCTTCGGCTACGGCCCGCACTACTGCGTCGGCGCCCCGCTCGCCCGGCTGGAGATGCAGATCGCGCTGGGCACGCTCTTCGCACGGCACCCCGGGATGGCCCTCGCTCAGAAGCCCGAGGACGCGCGCTGGATGACCGTGCCGTTCCCCGCCTTCCGCGGTCTGGCCGAACTCCCCGTCGTCCTCGACCCGTCATGACGGGCGGTGCCCCGGGGCGCGTGCGCGTGGTGCGGCTGCTGCGCGTGCGCGAGGGGATGGAGGCGGACTTCGTCACGTCGTACGACGAGGTCCGCCGGGGCTCGACGGCCGTCCCCGGACATCTCGGGGAACAGCTGTGCCGCTCCCTGGACGACCCCGCCCAGTGGCTGCTCACCAGCGAGTGGGAGAGCTTCGAGGCGGTCCGGCGCTGGCGGACCGGCTCCGCGCACCGGGCCCTGGTCGAGCCGATGAACGCCTGTCTGCACGACGACCGCTGGACGGCGGTCTTCGAGGTCAGGGAGACCACGTCCGCGTGAGCGGCCGGCGCGGGCGCCGGGGAGTGCGACCGAAGAGCGAGACAGGGCTGACCAGCATGTGACCGGCCGGTAAGGTCGTGCGCGTGCCGAAGCCGCTCAGTCTTCCCTTCGACCCCATCGCCCGCGCCGACGAACTCTGGAAGCAGCGCTGGGGAAGCGTGCCGTCCATGGCCGCCATCACCTCGATCATGCGGGCCCAGCAGATCCTGCTCGCCGAGGTCGACGCGGTGGTCAAGCCCTACGGGCTGACGTTCGCCCGCTACGAGGCCCTGGTCCTGCTGAACTTCTCCAAGGCCGGCGAACTGCCGATGTCCAAGATCGGCGAGCGGCTGATGGTGCACCCCACCTCGGTGACGAACACCGTCGACCGGCTGGTCAGGTCCGGCCTGGTGGCCAAGCGCCCCAACCCCAACGACGGGCGCGGCACCCTCGCCTCCATCACCGACAAGGGCCGCCAGGTCGTCGAGGCGGCGACCCGCGACCTGATGGCGATGGACTTCGGTCTCGGCGCGTACGACGCCGAGGAGTGCGCGGAGATCTTCGCGATGCTGCGCCCGCTGCGGGTCGCGGCACACGACTTCGAGGAGAGCTGACCCCGGCCGAGATCTCCCGGAACGGATGGTTACGCTCTTTCCCATGAAGAAGAGCGTCCTGACCCGCTACCGGGTGATGGCCTACGTCACCGCCGTCATGCTGCTCGTGCTGTGCACCTGCATGGTGTTCAAGTACGGCTTCGACATGGGCGAGGACGTCACCTTCGCCGTCTCCCAGGTCCACGGCTTCCTCTACATCGTCTACCTGATCTTCGCGTTCGATCTCGGGTCCAAGGCGAAGTGGCCGTTCGGCAAGCTGCTCTGGGTGCTCCTCTCCGGCACGATCCCCCTCGCCGCCTTCTTCGTCGAGCGCAAGGTCACGCGCGCGGTGGAACCGCTGGTCAGCGGGGTGGAACCGGCCGTCGCCAAGGCCTGATACGACCGCCGCGCCCCGGGTGCGGCGGTTCTCCCATCGACATTTACTTGGACGTCCTAGTAAATTCGTGGGTATGGACGCTGACGCCATCGAGGAGGGCCGCCGACGCTGGCAGGCCCGGTACGACGCCGCGCGCAAGCGCGACGCAGACTTCACCACGCTCTCCGGGGACCCCGTGGAGCCGGTGTACGGGCCCCGGCCGGGAGACAGGTACGAGGGCTTCGAGCGGATCGGCTGGCCCGGGGAGTACCCCTTCACCCGCGGGCTGTACCCGACGGGCTACCGAGGGCGGACGTGGACCATCCGGCAGTTCGCCGGGTTCGGCAACGCCGAGCAGACCAACGAGCGCTACAAGATGATCCTCGGCAACGGCGGAGGCGGCCTCTCCGTCGCCTTCGACATGCCGACGCTCATGGGCCGCGACTCCGACGACCCGCGCTCCCTCGGTGAGGTCGGGCACTGCGGCGTCGCCATCGACTCGGCCGCCGACATGGAGGTCCTGTTCAAGGACATCCCCCTCGGCGACGTCACCACGTCGATGACCATCAGCGGGCCCGCCGTGCCCGTCTTCTGCATGTACCTGGTGGCCGCCGAGCGCCAGGGCGTCGACCCGGCCGTGCTCAACGGCACCCTCCAGACCGACATCTTCAAGGAGTACATCGCGCAGAAGGAGTGGCTCTTCCAGCCCGAGCCGCACCTGCGCCTCATCGGCGACCTGATGGAGCACTGCGCGGCCGGCATCCCCGCCTACAAGCCGCTGTCCGTCTCCGGCTACCACATCCGCGAGGCCGGGGCGACGGCCGCGCAGGAGCTGGCGTACACCCTCGCCGACGGCTTCGGGTACGTCGAGCTGGGCCTCAGCCGCGGCCTGGACGTGGACCTCTTCGCCCCGGGCCTGTCCTTCTTCTTCGACGCGCACGTCGACTTCTTCGAGGAGATCGCCAAGTTCCGGGCCGCCCGCCGGATCTGGGCGCGCTGGATGCGGGACGTGTACGGCGCCCGGACCGACAAGGCCCAGTGGCTGCGCTTCCACACCCAGACCGCCGGTGTCTCGCTGACCGCGCAGCAGCCGTACAACAACGTGGTGCGCACCGCCGTGGAGGCGCTCGCCGCCGTGCTCGGCGGGACCAACTCGCTGCACACCAACGCCCTCGACGAGACCCTCGCCCTGCCCTCCGAGCAGGCCGCGGAGATCGCGCTGCGCACCCAGCAGGTCCTCATGGAGGAGACCGGCGTCGGCAACGTCGCCGACCCGCTGGGCGGCTCCTGGTACGTCGAACAGCTCACCGACCGGATCGAGGCCGACGCCGAGAAGATCTTCGAGCAGATCAAGGAGCGGGGCCTGCGGGCCCACCCGGACGGCAAGCACCCCATCGGGCCGATCACCTCCGGCATCCTGCGCGGCATCGAGGACGGCTGGTTCACCGGCGAGATCGCCGAGTCCGCCTTCCAGTACCAGCGCTCCCTGGAGAAGGGCGACAAGAAGGTCGTCGGCGTCAACGTCCACACCGGCTCGGTCACCGGCGACCTGGAGATCCTGCGGGTCAGCCACGAGGTGGAGCGCGAGCAGGTGCGGGTGCTGGCCGGCCGCAAGGCCGCCCGCGACGACGCCGCCGTGCGCACCGCGCTGGACGCGATGCTGGACGCCGCCCGCAGCGGCGCCAACATGATCGAGCCGATGCTGGACGCCGTACGCGCCGAGGCGACCCTGGGCGAGATCTGCGACGCCCTGCGCGACGAGTGGGGCGTCTACACCGAGCCGGCGGGCTTCTGAGCCCCGCGGGGAGGGCGGCCGGCCCGTCCTCCCCGCCCCTCAGTCACCGGTCGCGGCCGCTCCCGCCAGTCCCAGCAGCAGCACCTGGGTGAAGCCGCGCACCCACTCCTCGTCCGCCGGATGCCCGCTGACCAGCGTCCGGTGCACCACGGCTCCCGCCACCATGTCGAAGATCAGGTCGGCCGTACGGTCCGACTCCGCCGGGTCGGACTGCGGCGGCAGCTCCCCCCGGCCCTGGGCGCGCGCCCGGCCCTCCAGCACCAGCCGCTTCTGCCGGTCGACGATCGAGGTGCGGATACGGTCGCGCAGCGCCTCGTCCCGGGTGGACTCCGCCACGACCGCCATCAGACCGCTCTTCGCCTCCGGCCGGGCCAGGATCGCCGCGAACTGGAGCACGACGCCCTCGATGTCGGCGGCCAGGCTGCCCCGGTCGGGCAGACGCAGCGCGTCGAAGAGCTCGGCGACCGCGTCCACCACGAGTTCGTGTTTGCCGGCCCAGCGGCGGTAGAGCGTCGTCTTCGCGACCCCGGCCCGGGTGGCCACGTCCCCCAGGGTGAGTTTCGACCAGCCCAGCTCGACCAGTGCCTCCCGGGTGGCCGCCAGGATCGCGGCGTCCGCGGCGGCGCTGCGCGGGCGTCCCGGGCGGGCGGGAACGGGCTGGCTCTGCATGGTTCGACCCTATCCGTGCGGATGTCGTGCGCCTGGTGAGGGAGATCACGGGCGGGGGGTGTTCCGGAGGCCCCCGTTGCCATTACGCTACGACTCGTAGCGAAAGCGATGACCACGCTTGACCACGCTGACGCGGGTGGGGACCCGGCGTCGAACCACACCGGTCCAGGCCGGTTTTCCTGCCGCTTTTCACAGCGCGCGCAGAACGGGGGAGGATAGACGCATGCAGCCACGGAACATGTCCATGAGCGGGGTCGTCGACCTCGCCGCGGTGAAGGCGGCCCAGGAGGCCAAGGCGAAGGCGGAGCAGGCGCGAGCCGAGGCCGCCCGGCAGGGCGGGCCGGGAGCCGTGTCACCCGCCGACCTCGTCATCGACGTGGACGAGGCGGGCTTCGAGCGCGACGTCCTCCAGCGCTCCGCCGAGGTGCCGGTCGTCATCGACTTCTGGGCCGAGTGGTGCGAGCCGTGCAAGCAGCTCAGCCCGCTGCTGGAGCGGCTCGCCGTCGAGTACAACGGCCGTTTCCTCCTCGCCAAGATCGATGTCGACGCCAACCAGATGCTGATGCAGCAGTTCGGCGTGCAGGGCATCCCTGCTGTCTTCGCGGTCGTCGCCGGCCAGGCGCTGCCCCTCTTCCAGGGCGCGGCCGGCGAGGCGCAGATCCGTCAGACGCTGGACCAGCTCGTCGCGGTGGCCGAGGAGCGCTTCGGGCTCACCGGTCTCACCGTCGACCCGGACGCCGAGCCCGGCGGCGCCCAGGCCGCCTCCGGGCCGGCCGCCGGCCCGTACGACGCCCTGCTGGAGGCCGCCGTGCAGGCCCTGGACGCGGGCGATCTGACCGGTGCCGTCCAGGCCTACAAGAGCGTGCTGGCCGAGGACCCGGCGAACAGCGAGGCCAAGCTCGGGCTCGCCCAGGCCGAGTTGCTCCAGCGGGTGCAGGGCCTCGACCCGCAGCAGGTGCGCAAGGACGCCGCGGACAAGCCCGCCGACGTGCAGGCGCAGATCGCCGCCGCCGACCTGGACCTGGTGGGCGGGCACGTCGAGGACGCCTTCGGCCGGCTCATCGAGGCGGTGGGGCGCACGGCGGGCGACGACCGGGACGCCGTTCGGCTGCGGCTGCTGGAGCTGTTCGAGGTCGTGGGCGCCGACGACCCGCGGGTGGCGGCGGCCCGCAGGGCGCTGGCGCGCGCGTTGTTCTGAGGGGGGCCGCGAGCGGGGCGAGGAACCGGTTCCGGTCCCCGCCCCGTGGTGCGGCAGTGAAGGGAATGGCCGACAGAGCATCAAGGCGGCCGCGTTTTACCAAAACTTGGTAATCGCGGCCGCCGTTACTGCGGGTAAGTCGCAGGCGTCGTTCTGTCGGCTTTCGTCTGCCCATTCGTGGATTTTTCCGGTCGTCCAGGACCACCCTGTGTCGCTGACCGAGACCGGCGGGTCGTTGTTCGGTTATCCCGCCGTTACTACCGAGTAACGAAGCCCCTTGTGCGGGCGGCGAGAATGCACCACGATCGGCCACGCTCGGTCCTGTTCCCTTCGCCCGCCAGCCAGTCGGGTCGTGGGAGTTCCTGGGTCCCCACCGAGCAGAGCCGGCGGCAGTGGCGCCGGCTCTTGGGCAGGGGGGTCTTCGTCCGTCAGGCGAAGCCTGTCCAGCAAGGTTGTGCGTGATGCGTGTCAGGCGCGACCAGTGGTTGTCGCTCGGGGGTGATCGCCGGTGATTCGGGCGCGGTTCTCGCGCCACCGAGCGCGGGCGCTCTCCTTCCCGAGGACGTAGCACTTCTCCCATCCCTGCCCGGCTGAGCCGTCGATCCGACAGTGCCAGTCAGGGCCAGGAGATGTACGTCCGAGAAGGAGGAAATATGGAGTCCCAGGTGCGTGGCGGGACCAGATGGAAGCGGTTCGCTGTGGTGATGGTGCCCAGCGTCGCCGCCACGGCAGCGATAGGTGTCGCCCTCGCGCAGGGCGCTCTGGCCGCGTCGTTCAGCGTTTCCGGTCAGTCGTTCAAGGTGACGACCGACAAGCTCGTCGGTTCGGGCTTCTCGCAGTACGGCGCCCTTGACGAGGGCTACACGCTCTCCGGCAAGAAGACGGTTCACCCCGTCGCCGTCTCGGGTTTCAAGTCCGCGACGATCAGCAACATGTGTCAGTCCGTGGTCACGCCCGACATCCCGATCCTCGGGAACGTCAGCCTGATCCTGCGGGCGGGCGAGGACCCGAGCAAGCCGGTCGAGGCCAAGAACCTCTACATCGACGTCGCCGACCTCGAGGCCGACGCGACCTTCGAGAACATCGACATCGGTGTTGCCGCCAAGGACGCCAGCAAGGGCCCGGGCATGAAGGGTGGCGGCGAGCAGGCCAACCCCTTCGGCTTCGCCCAGCAGGCCGACAAGGCCACGCTGAGCAACGTGAAGCAGACGGCGTGGGCGACCACCGCCGGAACCTTCAAGCTCAGTGGTCTGAAGATGTCGCTGTCGACGGGTGTCAAGGAGTGCTACTAAGCACTCTCTGACGGGCGGGGGAGCCGATGGCGCCCCCGCCCGTCCACTCTCCGCCCGCCTTCTTCACAAGTGGCCACAGGGCCGCGACACATCACCGCATCACCATCGCACCACCACCACAGCAATGCCGTACCAGGGAGCTGTTTTCGATGAGCGCCGAGACTCCTGCCGCGCCCGGCCATGACGAGCACTACCTCCGGGTATTTCGGCGCAACTTCCGCGCCTGGCGCGGTGAGCGGCCCTTCTGGGCCGGTCTGTTCGTCATGCTCGGCGGACTGCCCATCGCCTACTTCCCTTACGCGAACCTCCAGATCGGCCACCTGACGCTGGCGATGCAGACCGCGGGGGGCTCCAGCTCCCTGATCATCGGTGTGCTGCTCGTGGTCCTCGGCTTCACGCTCTGGTTCCAGAAGCATGTCCGCACCTTCGCGGGCATCGCGGCGATCCTGCTGGCACTGGTGTCCATCCCGCTGTCCAACCTCGGCGGCTTCCTCATCGGCTTCCTCTTCGCCCTCGTGGGCGGGGCGATGGCCGTTGCGTGGGTGCCCGGCGGGGACGCCGACGCAACTCCGGCGAAGACGGACGCGACGGGCGAGGGCGACGCACCCGAGGGTGCCGCCGACTCCGACACCGCCATCCTCAAGCCCGTGGTGGGCGAGCCGAACGATCTGTCAGGAACGAGCCCGGCGAACGGGGCGAACGGGAGGCACAGTGCCGGCTGACGAGGTGACCCACGGGACTGAGGTGGACACGTCCCGTGTGAGAACCGGGCCGCGTCACGCGGCGCCCAAGAAGCCGCTGTTCACCAGATTCCACATGCCGGCGGGCAAGGCGATAGCCCTGGCGGCGATGCCGACGGCGGTCCTGATGGGCATGGGCTTCACGCCCACGCTCGCGCAGGCCGACAGCGACACCAAGCCCACGGCCAACAGCCTGACGGCCGACGAGTACAAGGACTGCGTGGCCGCACTGGAGGACGACGCCTCGGCGTCCCCGTCCCCGAGCGCCAGCGCGTCGGCCGACGAGGAGGAGACGGCCGAGCCGGCCCCCTCGGCATCGGACTCCGGCGACCCCTCGGACTCCTCCGGCTCCTCGGACTCCTCGCAGTCCGCGGGCGGTTCGTCCTCGTCGGATTCAGGTTCCGACGATGCCGAGCCCGCGCCGGAGCCGTCCCCGAGCAGGACGAGCGAGTCCCCGTCCGGCCAGGCGGCCACGCCGTCCCCCTCGCCGTCCGAGGGCGGCGGCAACCTGCTGGAGGACATCGGCGACGCCGTCGAGGGCATCCTCACGGGCGGTGCGAAGGCCGACGAGAGCGCGAGCCCCACCCCGTCGCCCTCGGCGAGCGCCCCCGAGGAGGCGTCGTCCGGCACCGAGGAGCCCGCCGCGAAGGAGTCCTCCGCGGCGTCCGACCCCGTGAAGGAGACCACCGACAAGGTCACCGACACGGTCAAGGAGACCGGCGAGGACGCCGGCGACAAGGCGTCCGACGCGGCGAAGGACCCCTCCGACGCGGTGCGGGAGACGGCCGACGAGGCCACCGCCACGCCGAGCCCGTCCGAGAGCGCCGACGCCGACCCGGACGGCTGCCCGGTCGCCACCGACGACGAGGGCGGTGTCGACAACACCGTCCCGGTGCCGGACGACCCGTGGTACCTGAACGCCAGCTCGCTGCTGCTGAAGGGCGCCGACTACCAGGGCGTCGTCGAGGTGAGGACGGCCGGCGGCAAGAAGAAGAAGGTGCTCAAGTACGTCATATCCGACGGCACCGACATCGGTGACCTGCACCAGACGGTGAACGACAAGCAGTCCGGCAAGACCTACCACGTGCAGGCGGCCAAGGGCTCGACGTCGACCATCCGCGGTGGCAAGACGGTGATGTACACGGAGAGCATCTCCGGCAACCTGCTCGGCCTGATCCCGGTCACCTTCGACCCGGACAACCCGCCGCCGCTGAACATCCCGCTGATCTACTTCACCAAGGTCAAGGTCACGCAGGCCGCCCAGTTCGGCGGCACCCTGCACGTGCCGGGACTGCACAACTTCACGACCGACTGAGCCGGGCGTCGTCCTGACGCCGACACGAGCCCGTTCGGGAGCCGCACACCGGCTGTGGCCCGGTCCTCACCCGAGGACCGGGCCACAGCCGTGTCCGGGGCGACGTCGCCCCTGCCCGCCCTTCGCCCTCACCGGACGCGGTGGCCGAGTCCGCCGACCCTCCCGGACTCCGGGAGCACCTGGTCACCGACACGCTCTGGCAGCGCGTGGAACACTGAGGGCGCCCCCCGCCGCAAGGCGAGGGGCGCCCTCCAAGACGTCCAGGGGTCAGTCCCGGACGGGACCGCCCAGGTGGTGCACCCGCACCATGTTCGTCGTCCCCGGCACCCCGGGCGGGGAGCCGGCCGTGATGACCACGATGTCGCCCTCGTGGAACAGGCCCAGCTTGACGATCTCCTGGTCGACCAGGTCGACCATCTCGTCGGTGCTGTTCACGAACGGCACGACGTGCGGCTCGACACCCCAGCTGAGGGTCATCTGGTTGCGCGTGGACTCGTCCGTCGTGAACGCGATGATCTGCTGCGCCGCCCGGTAGCGGCTCAGGCGGCGGGCGGTGTCGCCGGACTGGGTGAAGGCGACCAGGCCCCTGCCGCCGAGGAAGTCGGCGATCTCGCAGGCCGCGCGGGCGACCGAACCGCCCTGGGTGCGGGGCTTCTTGCCCGGCACCAGCGGCTGGAGGCCCTTCGAGAGCAGTTCCTGCTCGGCCGCTGTGACGATCTTCGACATCGTCCGGACCGTCTCGATCGGGTAGGCGCCGACCGAGGACTCCGCCGACAGCATGACCGCGTCGGCGCCGTCCAGGATCGCGTTGGCCACGTCGGAGGCCTCGGCGCGGGTCGGACGGGAGTTGGTGATCATCGACTCCATCATCTGGGTCGCCACGATCACCGGCTTGGCGTTGCGCCGGCAGAGCTCGATGAGGCGCTTCTGCACGATCGGGACCTTCTCGAGCGGGTACTCGACGGCCAGGTCGCCGCGCGCGACCATCACGCCGTCGAACGCCATCACGACGTCCTCCATGTTGGCGACCGCCTGCGGCTTCTCCACCTTGGCGATGACCGGGACGCGGCGGCCGACCTCGTCCATGACCTTGTGCACGTCCTGCACGTCGTCGGCGTCCCGCACGAAGGACAGGGCGACCATGTCGCAGCCCATGCGCAGTGCGAAGCGCAGGTCCTCGACGTCCTTCTCGGACAGCGCCGGCACGTTCACCGCCGCGCCCGGGAGGTTGATGCCCTTGTGGTCGGAGACGACGCCGCCCTCGATGACGATGGTCCGCACCCGCGGGCCCTCGACCTCGACGACCCTCAGCTCGACGTTGCCGTCGTTGATGAGGATCTGGTCGCCCTTGCCGACGTCACCGGGCAGGCCCTTGTAGGTCGTCCCGCAGATGGACTTGTTGCCCGGGACGTCCTCGGTGGTGATGATGAACTCGTCGCCGCGCTCCAGCTCGACCGGGCCCTCGGCGAAGGTCCCCAGACGGATCTTCGGCCCCTGGAGGTCGGCCAGCACGCCGATGGCGCGGCCGGTCTCCTCGGCGGCGGCCCGCAGGCGCTCGTACCGCCCCTGGTGGTCCTCGTGGGTGCCGTGGCTGAAGTTGAAGCGGGCCACGTTCATGCCGACTTGGATCAGCGACACGAGCTGTTCATGGGAGTCGACCGCGGGGCCGAGAGTGCAAACGATTTTCGAACGGCGCATGGGACGATCCTATCGGTTTGTTTCGCCGCGGAATATTCCGTCTGGTGGAAAATACAAATGAGCTGCGCTTTGCTCAGCCGTGTTACCGGGCCGTTTACCTCCGTTGCCGTCACTCAGTCGCCGCCCCCGACGACCAGAGCGTAGGTCTGCGTCGCGATCTCCAGTTCCTCGTCGGTCGGCACCACCGCGACCGCGACCCGCGCGCCCACCGGTGAGATCAGGCGTGCCCCGCCCCCGCGCGCGGCGTTCAGCTCCGGGTCCACGGCGAGGCCCAGCTGCTCCAGGCCCGCCATGGCGGCCTCGCGGACCGGTGCCGCGTTCTCCCCGACCCCGGCGGTGAACACGACGGCGTCGACCCGGCCGAGGACCGCGCAATAGGCGCCTATGTACTTCTTCAACCGGTGAATGTAGACGTCGAAGGCCAATTGCGCGCGCTCGTCCCCCTCGTCGATCCGGCGCCGGATCTCCCGCATGTCGTTGTCGCCGCAGAGCCCGACCAATCCGCTCTTCTTGTTGAGCAGGTCGTCGATTTCCGCAATGGACATTTCGGCGACCCGCGCCAAATGGAAGATGACGGCGGGATCGATGTCACCCGATCGCGTACCCATCACGAGTCCCTCCAAGGGCGTCAGCCCCATGGAGGTGTCCACGCACCTGCCGCCCCGCACCGCGGACGCCGAGGCGCCGTTGCCGAGGTGCAGCACGATGACGTTCACCTCTTCGGGGGCCTTGCCCAGCAGCTCGGCGGTGGCCCGCGAGACGTACGCGTGCGAGGTGCCGTGGAAGCCGTAGCGGCGGACGCGGTGCCGGTCCGCGGTCTCGACGTCGATGGCGTAGCGGGCGGCGGACTCCGGCATCGTGGCGTGGAAGGCCGTGTCGAAGACGGCGACCTGCGGCAGGTCGGGGCGCAGCGAGCGCGCCGTGCGGATACCGGTGAGGTTGGCCGGGTTGTGCAGGGGCGCCACCGGGATGAGCCGCTCGATCTCGGCGAGCACGGCCTCGTCCACGACCGTCGGATCGGTGAATCGCTTGCCGCCGTGCACCACCCGGTGGCCGATCGCGGCCAGCTCCGGCGAGTCGAGCCCTAGGCCGTCCTGGGCGAGCTCGGCCGCCACCGCTTTCAGGGCCGCGTCGTGGTCGGCGATCGGGCCGCCGCGCTCACGGCTCTCGCCGCCGCCCGTGAGCGGGGTGTGCTTCAGCCGGGAGGTCCGCTCGCCGATGCGCTCGACGAGCCCCGTGGCGAGCCGGGCGCGCTCGCGCATGTCGAGCAGCTGGTACTTCAGCGACGACGAGCCGGAGTTGAGGACGAGGACGCGGGTGGCGGTCACGGGGCGGCGGCCTTCCGCTCGGAGGACGGGGCGGGGGACTGGGACTGGATCGCCGTGATGGCGACGGTGTTGACGATGTCCGAGACGAGGGCGCCCCGGGACAGGTCGTTGACCGGCTTGCGCAGGCCCTGCAGGACCGGGCCGACGGCGATGGCTCCGGCCGAGCGCTGCACGGCCTTGTAGGTGTTGTTTCCCGTGTTGAGGTCCGGGAAGATCAGCACCGTCGCCTGCCCGGCCACGTCGGACTCCGGGAGCTTGGTCGCGGCGACCGACGGCTCCACCGCGGCGTCGTACTGGATGGGGCCCTCGATCCGCAGGTCGGGGCGGCGCGAGCGCACCAGCTCGGTCGCCGCGCGCACCTTGTCGACGTCGGCGCCCGAGCCCGAGGTGCCCGTGGAGTACGACAGCATCGCGATCCGCGGCTCGACCCCGAACCGCGCGGCCGTGGCCGCCGACTGGACGGCGATGTCGGCCAGCTGCTCGGCGTCCGGGTCAGGGTTCACCGCGCAGTCGCCGTAGACGAGCACCCTGTCGGCGAGGCACATGAAGAACACCGAGGAGACGATGCCGGCGTCCGGCTGCGTCTTGATGATCTCGAAGGCGGGCCGGATGGTCGCGGCCGTGGAGTGCACCGACCCCGACACCATGCCGTCGGCGAGCCCCTCCTGCACCATCAGCGTCCCGAAGTAGTTGACGTCGCTCACCACGTCGTACGCCAGCTCGACGGTGACCCCCTTGTGGGCGCGGAGCCGGGCGTACTTCTCCGCGAAGGAGTCGCGCAGCTCGCTGGTCTCCGGGTCGATCAGCTGGGTGTCGCCGAGGTCGATGCCGAGGTCGGCGGCCGTCTTGCGGATGCGGTCGGCCGGCCCGAGGAGGGTGAGGTCGCAGACGTGGCGCCGCAGCAGCACCTCGGCGGCCTGCAGGACGCGCGGCTCGGTGCCCTCCGGCAGCACGATGCGCCGGATGTCCGAGCGGGCCTGCTCCAGCAGCTTGTGCTCGAACATCATCGGCGTCACGCGGTCGGAGTCCGGGGCCGAGACCCGCCCCACCAGCTCCCCGGTGTCGACGTACCGCTCGAACAGGCCGAGCGCGGTCTCCGCCTTGCGCGGGGTGGCCGCGCTCAACTTGCCCTCCAGCGACGACAACCGCTCGGCGGTCGAGAAGCTGTAGCCGGGCACGGACAGCACCGGGGTGCCGGGGGCGAGGCGCGCGGCCAGGGTGAGGATCTCGTCGCCCGGCCGCTCGTCGAGGGTGAGCAGCACCCCGGCGATCGGCGGGGTGCCCGCGCTGTGCGCGGCCAGCGAGCCGACGACCAGGTCGGCGCGGTCTCCCGGCGTGACGACCAGGCAGCCCGGCGTCAGGGCGGTCAGGAAGTTCGGCAGCATCGCGCCGCCGAACACGAAGTCCAGGGCGTCGCGCGCGAGTCCCGAGTCGTCGCCGAGCAGGACCTTCGCGTCCAGCGCCTGGACGATCTGCGCCACAGTCGGCGCGGACAGGGCGGGTTCGTCGGGCAGGACGTAGCAGGGTACGGGCAGCCGGGAGGCCAGCCGCTCGGCGATCTCGTCCCGGTCCTCGCGGGCCACCCGGTTGGCCACCATGGCCAGCACGTCGCAGCCCAGATTCTCGTATGCCCGGTAGGCGTTGCGCGTCTCGGCGAGCACCGACTCGGCGGTCTGCCCGCGCCCGCCGACGACCGGGAGGACGGAGGCGCCGAACTCGTTGGCGAGCCGGGCGTTGAGGGACAGCTCGTCCGGGAGCTGGGTGTCGGCGAAGTCGGTGCCGAGCACCAGGACGACGTCGTAGTCGCGGGTGACCGCGTGGAAGCGGTCGACGAGCGTGGACACCAGCTCGTCGGTGCCGCGCTCGGCCTGCAGGGCGGACGCCTCGTGGTAGTCCATGCCGTAGACCGTCGCCGGGTCCTGGGAGAGGCGGTACCGGGCGCGCAGCAGTTCGAACATGCGGTCGGGGGAGTGGTGGACCAGCGGCCGGAACACTCCGACCCGGTCGACCTGGCGGGTCAGGAGCTCCATCACCCCCAGCTCGACGACCTGCCGGCCGTCGCCGCGGTCGATGCCGGTCACGTACACGCTGCGCGTCACGCGTGATCTCCGTTTCCTCTGTCGCCGTCTCGTCCGTCGCCCGTCCCCGGGTCCCACAGCGGGCCGCGACATCACCCGGTGAGGCAGTGAAACCCTCTTGACACTACCCTTGGCGCTCGTTAAGGCGCCCGCCAGGATGAGGGGCGCGGCGGGGGGTACGCGCGGGGCGCGGGAGGCCTCGGCGCGGCCCGGAACGGGGCGGAAACGTGACGGAACGGACGCAAGCGACAGGCCTCTCGGGGACATGAAACAATCGGATCGGCTCACCGGCATCACGACAGCGAGCAGGAGACACAGCACGATGCGCATCGGAGTTCTCACCGCAGGCGGCGACTGCCCCGGCCTGAACGCCGTGATCCGGTCGGTCGTGCACCGGGCCGTGACCCACTACGGCGACGAGGTGATCGGCTTCGAGGACGGCTTCGCGGGTCTGCTCGACGGCCACTACCGCACCCTCGACCTGGAGGCCGTCAGCGGCATCCTGGCCCGCGGCGGCACCATCCTCGGCTCGTCCCGGCTGGAGCGCACCCGGCTGCGCGAGGCCTGCGAGAACGCCCCGGACATCGCCCGTGACTTCGGCATCGACGCGCTCATCCCGATCGGCGGCGAGGGCACCCTGACGGCCGCCCGGATGCTGTCGGACGCGGGCCTGCCGGTGGTCGGTGTGCCCAAGACGATCGACAACGACATCTCCTCGACGGACCGCACCTTCGGCTTCGACACCGCCGTCGGCGTCGCCACCGAGGCCATGGACCGCCTGAAGACCACCGCCGAGTCGCACCAGCGCGTCATGGTCGTCGAGGTCATGGGGCGGCACGCGGGCTGGATCGCCCTGGAGTCCGGCATGGCGGCCGGCGCGCACGGCATCTGCCTCCCGGAGCGCCCGTTCGACCCCGCCGACCTCGTCAAGATGGTCGAGGAGCGCTTCGCCCGCGGCAAGAAGTTCGCGGTGATCTGCGTCGCCGAGGGCGCCCACCCCGCCGACGGCAGCATGGACTACGGCAAGGGGGAGATCGACCAGTACGGCCACGAGCGTTTCCAGGGCATCGGCACCGCCCTCGCCTTCGAGCTGGAGCGCCGCCTCGGCAAGGAGGCCAAGCCGGTCATCCTCGGCCACGTCCAGCGCGGCGGCGTGCCCACCGCGTACGACCGCGTCCTCGCCACCCGTTTCGGCTGGCACGCCGTCGAGGCCGCGCACCGCGGCGAGTTCGGCAGGATGACGGCCCTGCGCGGCACGGACATCGTGATGGTCCCGCTCGCGGAGGCCGTCACCGAGCTGAAGACGGTCCCCAAGGACCGCATGGACGAGGCGGAGTCGGTCTTCTAGGGCGCGGCGCGACCCGGCGTCAGGGCGTACCGCCCCGCACCGCCGTCCAGAAGCGCTCCACGATCCCGTCCAGGAACGCACGGCCCGCCGCGCTGTGGTCACCGCTGGCCGCGCCCCAGCTGAGGGTGGCGGTCATCTGCCCCTGGTACTCCTGGTGCAGCTCCCGCAGGGCGTGCTGGATCAGCCGCCGGTCCAGCGGTGCCATCGCGGCCACCGGGCGGACGTACGCCTGCCAGCGCGTCGTCACCGCGCTGCGCAGCAGGTCGGCCAGGCGCGCGTCGCGGCCCGTGACGGTGATGAAGTCCGGGAGCGACAGCCCGAGCACCTCGGCGAGCGCGGCGGACTGGCGGTCGGTGCCGTGCCAGTCGTCGTGGTCCTCCATCCGCAGATAGGCGTGCAGGTCGTGCCCGACGGCACGGGCCACGTCCTCGGGCGCGAGACCCCGGGCGACGCGGTGCTCGCGCAACGTCCGGGGTCTGCCGAGCAGTTCGCCCGGCGAGCACCACAGCACGCCCGCGAGGGCGGTGAGTTCGCCGTTGTCCGGCGCGACGAGTTCGCGTTCCCAGGCGAGGACGAGGTCCCCGGTGACATGGGGGAGGCCGTAGGAGACCCGGATGCCGTAGGCGACGTGCTCGGGCCCCATGTTGAGGCCGGCTCTCAGACGGCGGGCGGCCGGGGCGTCGAACGGCGGGGTGGGCGGATTGCGGAGGCTGGAACGGCGGGGCGGCTGGTTCGGCTGAGCTGGCGGTCGGCGCACGGCCCACACCGTAGGACGGCCGGAATGCGGTGACTACGGTCTGTTCGGCCAGGATCACGGATCGTATGAAGATACGGCTACCGGCGGGTTCGGTCTCTGGAGGGTGGCGGTGCCGCCCGCGGTGAGACGCCGTGCGGCCGGGCCCCGCACCGCCCTCCGGGTGCTGGGGCCGAGGGAACGGCAAGCTCAGGCGGCATATTCGCTCCCGTGTGCGGGGTCGGGCCCGGCGACGGCACACCCCCGTCGCGGTCGCGCGCACACCCGGAACTCGAAGAGGAGTGCGGCCCGCCGCCGTACGGTGGACCGCCCGCGGCACCCGGGGAGGCGGCTCGAATCCGACGCCCGCCCCGCCCGCTACCCCTTGACTGCCCCGCCCAGCGCGAACCCGCCGCCCAGCCGGCGCGCCACCAGCACGTACAGCAGGATCACCGGGGTCGAGTAGAGGATCGAGAACGCCGCCAGCTGCCCGTAGACCACCGTGCCCCGGTTGCCGAAGAACTCGTTGATGCTCACCGCCGCCGGCATCTGGTCGGGGGTGAGCAGCAGCATGAACGGGACGAAGAAGTTCCCCCACATCATCACGAAGGAGAACACGGTCACCACCGCCACGCCCGGCCCCATCAGCGGCAGCACGATCCGCACCAGCGACTGCAGCGACGACGCCCCGTCCGTCCAGGCCGCCTCCTCCAGCTCCTTCGGCACCCCGTCCATGAAGTTCTTCATCAGCCAGATGGCGAACGGCAGTTGGGACGCGGCGAAGAAGAAGATCGTGCCTTCCACGGTGTCGATCAGGTTCACCTGCACGAACAGCGCGTACACCGGCACCATGATCGCGGTGATCGGCAGGCTCGTCGCGAACAGGACCGTCAGCAGGAACGGCCGGTTGAAACGGGACCGGAACCGCGACAGCGGATAGGCGGCCAGCGCCGCGCACGCCACCGTCAGCAGCGTCCCGCCGCCGCACAGCAGCAGGCTGTTCAGCAGCGGGGTGAAGGTGATGTCCGGGGTCATGACGGCGTCGAAGTTGTCCAGGGTCAGTCCGTCCGGGAGCTTCACCCGCAGATCGGCGTGCGGGTCCAGGGCGGACAGCACCACCCAGGCCAGCGGGAGCACGAACGCGGCGGCCACCACGAGCAGTCCGGCGTCGGCGGCCAGCCGGTGCGAGGCCCTGCGGGACGAGAGCGTGCGCGGCATGGCTCAGACCTCCGTCCGCAGCAGACGCAGATAGACCACCGAGAACAGCGAGCCCACCACGAGCAGCAGCAGGGCGACCGCGGTGCCGTAGCCGATCATGCTCTTCTGGAACGCCTCCTCGTACATGAACAGCGGCAGCGTCTGGCTGCGGCCGCCCGGACCGCCCCGGGTCATCACCCAGATCAGCCCGAACACGGACAGCGTCTGCAGGGTGATGAGCATCAGGTTGGTGCCGATGGAGCGCCGGATCATCGGCAGCGTGATGTGCCACAGCCGGCGCCGGCCGCCGGCCCCGTCGACCTCGGCGGCCTCGGTGATCTCCTTCGGGATCTCGTTGAGGGCCGCCGAGTACACCAGCATCGAGAAGGCCGTGCCCCGCCAGACGTTCGCGAAGGACACCGCGAGGATCGGGAGGGTGAACAGCCAGTTCTGGGTGGGCAGACGCAGCCAGTCCAGTACGGCGTTCAGGGTGCCCTCGCGGCGGAAGAAGGCGTACAGCAGGAATCCGGCGACGACCTCCGGCAGCACCCACGCCGTGATGACGATCCCGCCGACCAGCGTGCGCACCGGCTTCGAGGCGCGCCGCATCAGCATCGCCAGTGCCAGCCCCAGGGTGTTCTGGCCGACCAGGGCCGAGATCACCGTGAAGACCAGGGTGAGCCAGACGGCGTTCAGGAACGCGTCGTCGCCGAAGGCGGTGGTGAAGTTCTCGAAGCCGACGAACGAGTCCTCGGCCTGTCCGGTGAGCTGGAGGTCGGTGAACGCGATGTAGGCGCAGTACGCGATCGGACCGGCCAGGAACAGCAGCAGCAGGACGACCGCCGGGGCCAGCGGCAGGACCCGCAGCAGCGGGACGCGACGCGGCCGGGTACCCGGGCGGGGCGGCACGGCGGCCGGACCCGGCCCCTTCGCGAGGCCGGGGTCGGTGGCGGTCTTCATGAGCGGTGGCTCACTTCTCGATCACCTGGCCGTCCGTCGCCGACTTCAGCTCCTCGTCGTACGCCTTCGCCGCGTCCTCCACCGACACGTCACCCGTCGTCACGCCCTCCATCGCCTCCTGGATCGCGGTGGAGACCTTCGGGTACGCCGGGTAGGCGGGCCGGTAGTGGGTCGAGGCCACCAGGTCGGTGAAGAACTCGATGCCGGGCTGGGCGTCGACGTACGCGGGGTCGGCGGCGACGTCCTTGCGGACCGCGATGCCGGAGTTGGCGATGTACCACTTCTGCGCGTTCGCCTTGGTCTGCATCGTCTTCACGAACTCGAAGGCGAGATCGGGGTTGCCCGCCTTGGCGGGGATCGCCCACGTCCAGCCGCCGGACATGCTCACCTTGCCGGGCGCCTGCCCGTTCTGGGTGGGCATGGGGGCGAGGCCCAGCTTCTCGGACCACTCGGGCCACTCGTGCCCGCTGCCCTCCAGCCAGTCCTGCGGCAGCCAGGAGCCGTCGAGGTCGATGCCGAGCTTGCCCTCGGGAAGCAGCTCACCGCGCACCCGGGTGCCGAAGTTGGGGTCCAGGGCGTCCGAGACGTCCGGTCCCAGCTTCTCCTTGTAGACGGTCTCCACGAACGCCAGGGCGTCACGGAAACCCTTGCCGCCGGTGATCCACTTCTTGGACGCCTTGTCGTAGAGCGGGTCCGAGGCGCCGTCGTTCGTGCCGTACAGCAGCATCTCGAAGCCCTGCATGGTGGCGGCCTCGCCGGCGGGCTTGCCGGTGTAGACGTTGAGGGGGGTGACGCCGGGGACCTTCTTCTTGATCGTGCGGGCCGCGTCGAGGACGTCGTCCCAGGTCCTCGGCTGCCAGTCGGAGGGGAGGCCCGCCTTGGCGAAGACGCCCTTGTCGAACCACAGGCCCCGGGTGTCGGTGCCGTCCGGGACGCCGTACGTCTTGCCGTCCTCGCCCTTGGCGGCGGCCTTCGCGGTGTCGATGAACTGGTCCCAGTCCCGCCACTTGGCGAGATAGGGGTCGAGCGGCTTCAAATACCCGCTGGTGATGTCCGAGTTGATGAGGAAGGTGTCCTCGTAGACCAGGTCGGGAGCGGTCTTGGGGGAGCGGAGCATCTGCTGGAGCTTGGTGTAGTACTCCGAGTCCGGGGCCTTGATGGGGACGAACTCCACCTTCTTGCCGGGGTTCGCCTTCTCGAACTGCTTCTTGATGTCCGCGAGATAGGTGTCCATCACCTTCACGGAGTTGTCCGTGGACTGCTTGAACGAGACCTTCACGGTGTCCGGGTCGCTGCCGGAACCGCCGCCGCACGCGGTGAGCGTGGCGGCGGCGAGGGCGGTGGCGAGGAGCGGGGGGAGGGCGGCGGTGGGGCGCACGGGCATGACCTCCTGCGGGCGCACGACGTTGTGGCGCTGGACGGCTGCCCGGTGAACCTAAGAGGAGTGGTCTAGTCAGGTCAATGCATGTGCGGGGGAAAGCGGTTGAGGAGGTCGTGCCGGACGCCGCCGGGCCCGCCCCACGGGCGGACGAGGCGGCTTCACGGACCCGACCTAGCGGCCCGCCCCGGGCCCCGGAACCCACCGGTACACCAGCTCCGGTCGCCCCACCTGCCCGTACACCGGCCTGCGTTCGGCCCGCCCCGCGTCCACCAGGTGCTCCAGATAGCGGCGGGCCGTGATCCGGGAGATCCCGACGGCCTCGGCGACCCCGGCCGCCGTCAGCCCCCCGTCCGCGTCCCGCACCGCACCGGTCACCCGCTCCAGCGTCGGACCGCTCAGGCCCTTCGGCAGTGCGGCGGGGCCCGGTGCCCGCAGCGCCGCGAGCGCCCGGTCCACCTCGTCCTGGCCGCTCGCCTCGCCCACGGCCGCGTGGAACTCCGCGTACCGCACCAGCCGGTCCCGCAGCGTGGCGAAGGTGAACGGCTTCAGCACGTACTGCACGACGCCCAGCGACACGCCTTCGCGCACCACCGCCAGATCCCGGGCGGACGTGACCGCGATCACGTCCGCGTGATGCCCGGCGGTCCGCAGCGACCGGGCCAGCTGCAGCCCGTGCACATCCGGCAGGTGCAGATCGAGCAGCAGCAGATCCACCGGTGTGCGCTCCAGCGCCCAGCGCGCCTCCGCACCGGTGTGCGCCTTGCCGACCGCCACGAATCCCGGCACCCGGCCGACGTACATCACGTGCGCGTCCGCCGCGACCGGGTCGTCCTCCACCACCAGCACCCGGATCGCCTGCGCGGCGCCCGCGGTCATACGTCACCTCTCACGGCCACGGCGTCCCCGGCGGGGGAGCCCTGCGCGGGCACGGCTCCAGCCCGGGCGCCCGGGTCCCCGGCGTCGCCGTCCGCCAGGCGCAGCCGCGCCTCGAAGGCCGCCCCGCCGCCCTCGGCCCGGGTCACCGCCAGCTCTCCCTGGTGCCGGGTCACGACCTGCCGGACCAGCGCGAGGCCCAGGCCCCGGCCGCCCGGACCGGCCGGCTTGGTGGAGAACCCGCGCCGGAACACCGCCTCGGCGTGGGCGGGGTCCACCCCGGTGCCGGTGTCCGTCACCCGCAGCACCAGCTCGCCGTCCTCGGCGTACGCCGTCACCGTCACCCGCGCACCCACACTTCCCTGTGCCGCGTCCACGGCGTTGTCGATCAGATTGCCCAGCACCGTCACCAGGTCCCGGGCGGGCAGCGCCTCGCTCAGCAGCCCGTCGTCGAGCCGGCTGTCCTCCGACACGACGAGTTCCACGCCCCGCTCGTTGGCCTGCGCGGTCTTGCCCAGCAGCAGCGCCGCCAGCACCGGCTCGCTCACCGCCGCGACCACCTGGTCCGTCAGCGCCTGCGCCAGCTCCAGCTCGGCGGTGGCGAACTCCACCGCATCCTCGGCCCGCCCGAGCTCGATCAGCGACACCACCGTGTGCAGCCGGTTCGCCGCCTCGTGCGCCTGCGAGCGCAGCGCCTGCGTGAAGCCCCGCTCCGAGTCCAGCTCGCCCATCAGCGACTGCAGCTCGGTCACGTCGCGCAGCGTCACCACCGTGCCGCGCCGCTCGCCGCCGGACACCGGGGAGGTGTTCACCACCAGCACTCGCTCCGCGGTCAGGTGCACCTCGTCCACCCGGGGCTCGGTCGCGAGCAGCGTCCCCGTCAGCGGCGCCGGCAGCCCCAGCTCCGCCACGGACCGGCCCACCACGTCGCCCACCCCGAGCAGCTCCCGGCCCCCGTCGTTGATCAGCGCCACCCGGAACTGCCCGTCCAGCATCAGCAGCCCCTCCCGCACGGCGTGCAGGGCGGCCTGGTGGTAGTCGTGCATCCGGCTGAGCTCGGCCGCGTTCATCCCGTGGGTGTGCCGGCGCAGCCGGGCGTTGATCACGTAGGTGCCGACCGCGCCCAGCGTCAGCGCGCCCGCCGCCCCGCCGATCAGGGCGGTCAGCTGCTCCTGCACCCGCTTGCTGATCTCCTCCACCCGGATGCCCGCGCTGACCAGGCCCACGATGTGCTCCCGGCCGGTGCCGCCGTCGTAGATCGGCACCACCGCCCGCACCGACGGGCCGAGGGTGCCGGTGTAGGTCTCCGTGAACGGCTCCCCGCGCAGCGCGCGCTCGGTGTGCCCGCGGAAGTGCTGGCCTATCTGCCGCTCGTCGGGGTGGGTCCAGCGGATCCCGCGCGGATCCATGATCGTGACGAAGTCGACCTCGGCGTCCCGCTGCACGCGCAGCGCGTACGGCTGGAGCGCGGCCGTCGGGTCGTCGGTGCGGATGGCGTCCCGCGTGGACGGGGCGCCGGCGATGGACTGCGCCACCGCCGCGGCCTGCCGGCCCGCGGCGTCCTCGGCCTGGCCGCGGTCGCTGAGGTAGGTGAAGACCGCGTACCCGGAGAACAGCACCGCGATCAGCACGGCCTGCATGGCGAAGAGCTGCCCTGCCAGGCTGCGCGGGCTCGGGACGGGGATACGCATGCCGCCAGTCTGCCCGCACGTTTCCCGGTGAACTAAATGAACGGAAGGGTGACCGCCCTCACACACCGGGAGATAGTCACCGCATCGCTGCACACGACCCCCGTCCCCAGGGGCGCGCTTGTCCACCAGCGAACCCCCACCCCGGACGTGAGCCGCACGCCGGTGACAACCGACGAAGACGTCAAGGAGGGCAGCCGTGGCCGCCGCCAGTTCCCCCGATACGGCACCTGCCGCACCCGTCACCAAGCGGGACCGCACGCACTACCTCTACATCGCGGTGATCATCGCGGTGGCCCTCGGCATCGCCGTGGGCCTGGCCGCGCCCGACTTCGCCGTGGAGCTGAAGCCCATCGGGACCGGCTTCGTCGCGCTGATCAAGATGATGATCTCGCCGATCATCTTCTGCACGATCGTGCTGGGCATCGGCTCCGTGCGGAAGGCCGCCAAGGTCGGCGCGGTCGGCGGTATCGCGCTGGGCTACTTCCTGGTGATGTCGCTGATCGCCCTCGCCATCGGGCTCGTCGTCGGCAACATCCTGGAGCCCGGCTCCGGTCTCGCGGTCACCGACGCGGTCAAGGACGTCGGCCATGCGCAGGTGGACGCCGAGGCCAAGGACACCACCGAGTTCCTGCTCGGCATCATCCCCACCACGATGGTCTCCGCCTTCACCTCCGAGTCGGTCCTGCAGACCCTCCTGATCGCGCTGCTCGCCGGTTTCGCCCTGCAGGCCATGGGCTCGGCCGGGGAGCCGGTCCTGCGCGGGGTGCAGCACATCCAGCGGCTCGTCTTCCGCATCCTCGCCATGGTGATGTGGGCCGCGCCGATCGGTGCCTTCGGTGCCATCGCCGCCGTCACCGGCTCCGCCGGAGTGGACGCGCTCAAGAGCCTCGCCGTGCTGATGCTCGGCTTCTACGTCACCTGCTTCCTGTTCGTCTTCCTCGTGCTCGGCGCGCTGCTGCGGATCGTCGCCGGCCTCAACATCTTCACGCTCTGCAAGTACCTGGGCCGCGAGTTCCTGCTGATCCTGTCGACGTCGTCCTCGGAGTCGGCCCTGCCTCGCCTCATCGCGAAGATGGAGCACCTCGGCATCAGCAAGCCCGTCGTCGGCATCACCGTCCCGACCGGCTACTCCTTCAACCTCGACGGCACCATGATCTACATGACCATGGCGTCCCTGTTCATCGCCGACGCCATGGGCACCCCGATGTCGATCGGCGAGCAGATCCCGCTGCTGCTCTTCCTGCTGGTCGCCTCCAAGGGCGCCGCCGGTGTCACCGGCGCCGGCCTCGCCACCCTGGCGGGCGGTCTGCAGTCGCACAAGCCGGCCCTGGTGGACGGCATCGGCCTGATCGTCGGCATCGACCGCTTCATGAGCGAGGCCCGCGCCCTGACGAACTTCGCGGGCAACGCCGTCGCCACGGTGCTCATCGGCACCTGGACGAAGGAGATCGACCGCGAGCGGGTCGACCAGGTCCTCGCCGGCGAGATCCCCTTCGACGAGAAGACCCTGCTCGACGACCACGGCCACGAGGGCGAGCCCGTGCCGGCCGCGGCGCCGGGACAGGACGGCGAGAAGGAGCTCGCGAAGGCCTGACCGCCCTGACCGGCCCCTTCGCACCGGACGCCCGGCCCCGCCTGAACCGGGGCCGGGCGTCCGGCCGTGTGCGGCCCTTGCCCTGACGTCGGCGTCAAGGACTACGTTCGACCCCATGCGAATCGGCGAGCTGGCCGCACGGGCCGGGACCACGACGCGCACCCTGCGCTACTACGAGTCGCGCGGGCTGCTGCCCGCTCGGCGCGGCGTCAACGGGCACCGGGTGTACGACGAGGGCGATCTCCGGTTGCTCCGGCAGATCAGGACGCTGCAGGACTTCGGGTTCGACCTGGAGGAGACCCGGCCGTTCGTGGAGTGCCTGCGGGCCGGGCATCCGGAGGGCGACACCTGTCCGGCCTCGCTCGCGGTGTACCGGCGCAAGCTGGACGAGCTGGACGCGCTGATCGGTGAATTGCGGGCCGTACGCGCCAAGATCGGGCTGCGGCTGGCGCTGGCCGAGAGCGAGCCACCGTTGTGCGAACTGGGAGGGCGGGACCTGTGACCGAAACAGCGGGCGTGACCGAGGTGACGGACGCGGACTTCGAGGCGGAGGTGATCGGGGCGCGGCTGCCGGTGCTGGTGGAGTTCACCGCCGACTGGTGCCCGCCGTGCCGGCAGATGGGACCGGTGCTCGGCGCGCTGGCCGCGCAGGAGGGGGAGCGGCTGAAGGTGGTCCAGCTCGACGTGGACACCAATCCGCTGACGACCAACGCCTACAAGGTGCTGTCCATGCCGACCTTCATCGTGTTCCGCGACGGCGAGCCGGTGAAGGCGATGGTCGGGGCACGGGCCAAGCGGCGGCTCCTGCAGGAGCTGGCCGACGTGCTCTGAGCACCGCGCCCACCGCGCCACGCACAGCAGAAATCCCCCGGGGCAATTGCGCCCGGGGGATTTCTTTGCGTATATTCAATGGTTCGCGACTTCGAATAGCGAAGGCGCGGAGAAGTTCAGTGAGCACAGTATATCCGGGCGGGAGCGGAATTGTCAAACACCGAATTCCAAGACGGTGAATTGCGACGCGAGCAGGAATTCATCGACGGCCTGTACGCACGCGTCGACGCCCTGCGCGGCGACACCGAGGCCGGAGTCTCGGACGCGCTCGCCCAGGGCGACAAGCCCCTGCAGGCCCGCCTGGAGCGGGACATCCTCGTCGCCGAACGCTCCGGGCTGCTCGCCGCGCTGAACGCGGTGGACGGCTCCCTGTGCTTCGGCCGGATCGACCTCTCCTCGGGCGCGGCCCACCACATCGGCCGGATCGGGCTGCGCGCCGACGACGCCGAGCACACCCCGATCCTCATCGACTGGCGGGCCGACGTCGCCCGCCCCTTCTACCTGGCCACCGGCCACACCCCGATGGGGCTGCGGCGCAGGCGGCACATCACCACCGAGGGGCGTACCGTCACCGCCCTGCACGACGAGATCCTCGACCTCGGCGACCGCGAGCGCACCGGCCACGAGGACCCCACCGGCGACGCCGTCCTGCTCGCCGCGCTCGACGCCGCCCGCACCGGCCGCATGCACGACATCGTGCAGACCATCCAGGCCGAGCAGGACGAGATCATCCGGGCACCGCACCGCGGCGTCCTCGTCGTCGAGGGCGGCCCCGGCACCGGCAAGACCGCCGTCGCCCTGCACCGCGCCGCCTACCTGCTCTACGAGCACCGCGAGCTGCTCGCCAAGCGCGCCGTCCTGATCGTCGGCCCCAACCCCGCCTTCCTCGGCTACATCGGCGAGGTCCTGCCCTCCCTCGGCGAGACCGGGGTGCTGCTGGCCACCGTCGGCGAACTGTTCCCCGGCGTGAAGGCGACCGCGGCCGACACCCGCGAGGCGGCGGCCGTGAAGGGCCGCGCCGACATGGCGGACGTCCTCGCCGAGGTCGTCCGGGACTGGCAGGCGCTGCCCGATCCGGTCATCGCCATCGAGCACGACCGCGAGGTCCTGATGCTCGACGACGGACTCGTGAACGTGGCCCGGGAGAAGACCCGCGCCGCCCGGCTGCCGCACAACGCGGCCCGCGAGCACTTCGAGGGGCACATCCTCAACACCCTCACCGAGCTGTACGCCGAGCGGGTCGGCACCGACCCCTTCGACGGCACCAGCCTCCTCGACCCCAGCGACATCACCCAGATCCGCGACGAGATCGCCGAGAACCCCGAGGTGTGGGCGGCCATCGACCAGCTCTGGCCGCGACTCACCCCGCAGCGCCTGGTCGCCGACTTCCTCGCCGACCCCGTCGGCTACCTCCCCGACGAGGACGCGGCCGCGATCCGGCGGCCCGTGACCCGGGCGTGGACCGTGTCGGACGTACCGCTGCTCGACGAGGCCGCCGAACTGCTCGGCGAGGACGACCGTCTCGCCCGGGCCCGGGCCGAACGCGAGCGCGAGACGCAGATCGCCTACGCGCAGGGCGTGCTGGACGTGTCGTACGCGTCCCGGACCTACGAGTTCGAGGACAAGGACGAGCAGGACAGCGAGGTCCTCTCCGCGCACGACATCATCGACGCCGAGCGGTTCGCCGAGCGTCAGGAGGAGGACGACCACCGCAGCGCCGCCGAGCGCGCGGCGGCCGACCGCACCTGGGCGTTCGGGCACATCATCGTCGACGAGGCGCAGGAGCTGTCCCCGATGGCCTGGCGGCTGCTCATGCGACGTGTCCCCACGCGGTCGATGACCCTGGTCGGCGACCCGGCGCAGACCGCGGAGCCGGCCGGCGTCGGTTCCTGGGCGAAGATCCTCCAGCCGTACGTCGAGGACCGCTGGGAGCACACCCGGCTGGGCGTCAACTACCGCACGCCCGCCGAGATCATGGAGCTGGCGGCGGCCGTCGTCAGGGCGGAGGACCCGGACTTCGAACCGCCGAGTTCCGTACGGTCCACGGGTGTGCGTCCCTGGGTCCGGGCCACCGACGATCTGCCCGGCGCGGTGGCGAAGGCCGTCGAGAAGCTCACGCCGGCCGAGGGACGCCTCGCGGTCATCGCGCCCCGCCATCTGCACCGCAGGCTCGCGGCCCGGCTGGACGGCGTGACGGCGGGCGGGCAGCCCGACCTCACCCGCACGGTCGTCCTGCTCGACCCGCGCCAGGCCAAGGGGCTGGAGTTCGACTCGGTGCTGGTGGTCGAGCCGGGGCTGTACGGCACCAGCGACCTGTACGTGGCGCTGACCCGGGCGACGCAGCGGCTCGGCGTCCTGCACACGGGCCGCCTGCCGAAGGCGCTGGCCACGAACTGAACAACGCCGGAAGGGCTGAGAAGTCAGCCCCTCCGGCGTCCGAGGAGCGGGATCCGGGGCGGAGCCGCGGGACCTAAGCCGGGCGCAGCCACACCGTGGCCAGCGGTGGCAGCGTCAGCCGGATGCTCGCCGGGCATCCGTGCCAGCTCTGCGGCTCCGGCTTGACGGGGTCGGGGTTGGTGACGTCGCCGCCGCCGTAGCGGGCCGCGTCCGTGTTCACCGCCTCGTGCCAGGCCGGAACGTCGTCCGGGACGCCCAGCCGGTAGTCGTCGCGGACGACCGGCGCCATGTTCGACACCGCCAGCAGTGGCACGCCCTCGGCGTCGTACCGCAGGAACGCGAAGACGTTGTCGTCGGCCGCGTCCCCCACCACCCACCGGAAGCCGGACGGGTCGGTGTCCCGCTGCCAGAGCGCCGGCGTGTGGCGGTAGACCGTGTTCAGGTCGCGCACCAGGTCGCGCACGCCCCGGTGGTCCGCCTCCGCCCCGTACGCCGGGTCCAGCAGCCACCAGTCCGGGCCGTGCGCCTCCGACCACTCCGCGCCCTGCGCGAACTCCTGGCCCATGAAGAGCAGTTGCTTGCCGGGGTGCGCCCACATGAAGCCCAGGTAGGCCCGCAGGTTGGCCCGCTGCCGCCACCAGTCGCCGGGCATCTTCGACACCAGGGACCGCTTGCCGTGGACCACCTCGTCGTGCGAGATGGGCAGGACGTAGTTCTCGCTGTAGGCGTACACCATCGAGAAGGTCATCTCGTCGTGGTGGTGCCTGCGGTGGACCGGCTCCTTCGCCATGTACTCCAGCGAGTCGTGCATCCAGCCCATGTTCCACTTCAGCCCGAAGCCCAGCCCGCCGAAGCCGCCCGGCCCGGTCACGTGCGTCGGACGGGTCACCCCGTCCCAGGCGGTCGACTCCTCCGCGATGGTGACGACCCCCGGGTTGCGCCGGTACACGGTCGCGTTCATCTCCTGCAGGAACGCCACCGCGTCCAGGTTCTCCCGGCCGCCGTGCTCGTTCGGCACCCACTGGCCCGGCTCGCGCGAGTAGTCCAGGTAGAGCATCGAGGCGACGGCGTCCACCCGCAGCCCGTCGATGTGGAACTCCTCGCACCAGTACACCGCGTTGGCGACCAGGAAGTTGCGCACCTCGCGCCGCCCGAAGTCGAACTCCAGCGTCCCCCAGTCGGGGTGCGCGGAGCGCAGCGGGTCCTCGTGCTCGTACAGGGGGCGCCCGTCGAACTCGGCCAGCGCCCAGTCGTCGCGCGGGAAGTGCGCCGGCACCCAGTCCATCAGCACCCCGATGCCGGCCTGGTGCAACCGGTCCACGAGGTATTTGAAGTCGTCGGGGGTGCCGAGCCGGGCCGTCGGCGCGTAGAACCCGGTGACCTGATAGCCCCACGAGCCCCCGAACGGGTGCTCGGCCACCGGCATCAGCTCCACGTGCGTGAACCCGAGGTCCTTGACGTAGGCGGGCAGCTGCTCGGCGAGCTGCCGGTACGTCAGCCCCGGCCGCCAGGACGCCAGGTGGACCTCGTACACGGAGAACGGCGCCTCGTGCGGGGCCGGGGTGCCGCGCCGCTCCAGCCAGTCCGCGTCACCCCACTCGTACCCCGAGGCGTGCACGATGGAGGAGGTGTTCGGCGGAGCCTCCGTCCGGCGGGCCATCGGGTCCGCGCGCAGCGTCTTCGAACCGTCCGGCCGGGTGATCTCGAACTTGTACAGCTCGCCCTCGCCGATGCCGGGCACGAACAGCTCCCACACGCCGGTGCCGCCGAGCGAGCGCAGGGGGAAGCCGGTGCCGTCCCAGTAGTTGAAGGTGCCGGCGAGGGAGACGCCGCGCGCGTTCGGCGCCCACACGGTGAAGCGGGTGCCGGTCACACCCTGGTGGGTCATCGGCTGGGCGCCGAGCGCCCGCCACAGCTCCTCGTGCCGGCCCTCACCGATCAGATGCAGGTCGAGCTCGCCGAGCGCGGGCAGGAAGCGGTAGGCGTCCTCGGTCTCCTGCACCGTCCCCTCGTACGCCACGAGGAGCCGGTAGTCCTGCGGTGCGTCCCGCAGCGGCAGCAGCCCCGTGAAGAACCCGTCCCCGTCGTCGTGGAGTTCGGCCCGCACGGCACCGGCGACGACCGTCACCGACAGGGCGAACGGCCGGAAGGCGCGGAAGGCGACACCGCCGGGGACGGGATGCGCCCCGAGCACGGAGTGCGGGTCGTGGTGCGTGCCGGAGAGCAGCCGGTCGCGGTCGGCGGCGTCGAGGGCGGCGGAGCCGGCGGCTGTGACGGGAGCCGGCTGCTCGGCGGGGGTACCGGGTCCGGCGGTGCCCCCGGACGCCTGCTGGGCCGGGATCTTCTTCCGGGGGGCCTGCTGGGCGGGGATCTTCCGGCCCCCGGCCTTCTTCGCGTCCGCGCCCCCGGCCGGCGCGACCGCGGCGGCCCCCTTGCCCGCGGCGGCCTTGGCAGGCGTCCTGGCGGTGGCCTGCCGGGCCACGGTCTTCTTCGCGGTGGTCTTCTTGGCGACGGTCTTGGCGGTCGCGGCCGTCTTCTTGGCCGCGGCCTTCTTGGAGACGGCCTTCTTCGCCACGGCCTCCTCGACCGGGGCCTTCCCCGGGACCGAAGCGTCGGCCGCGGCCCTCTTGCCAACCGCCTGCTTCGCCACGGCCTTCTTCGTCACGGCCTTCTCGGCCGGAGCCTTCTTGGCGGCGGTCCTCTTGGCCGCGGGCTTCTTCGGCGGAGCCTTCTTCGCCGGATCTTTCTCCACGGCGGCCTCCTCGGGAGCCGCCTTCTTGGCGGCAGCCGTCACCGGGGCCTTCTTCGCGGCCGTCTTCTTCGCCGCCGCCGTAGGTGTGACCTTCTTCGCCACCCCCCTCCGCATCGACGCCACGGCCTTCTCGAGGGCCTTCGCGGGCTTGGTCTTCCCGGCCGGTTCGGCCTTCTTCGCCGTCGCCTTCTTCACGGCCGGCGTGGGCTCGGCCGTCGTCCCGGCCGGTGTCTGCGGGTCCGGATCGCTGGAGGGAGTGGTGCGGGGGGTCACGGGCGGGGCCTCCTCGGCGAAGGGGGGGACACGGGGGTGGAGGGAGGTGCGGGCGGGGCGTCGGCGGCGAGGCGGCGTATCGCCGCCAGCGGCACCGGCAGCCAGTCGGGCCGGTGCCGCGCCTCGTAGACGACCTCGTAGATCGCCTTGTCGGTCTCGTACGCCCGCAGCAGCACCGGATCGGTCCGCGGGTCGGCGCCACCGGCCTCGGCGTACCCGGAGCAGTAGGCGGCCCGGCAGGCGTCCGCCCAGCCCGGTGCGGGGTGCTCGGCGGAGTGGGCGGCGTAGTCGAAGGAGCGCAGCATACCGGCCACGTCCCGCACCGGAGGCTGCGGCATCCGCCGCTCGGCGAGCGGCTTCGACGGCTCGCCCTCGAAGTCGATCAGCCACCACCGCCCGGCGGGCGAGCGCAGGCACTGCCCGAGGTGCAGATCGCCGTGGACGCGCTGGGCCGTCCAGGTGCATCCCTCGGCGGCGAGATCGGCCAGCGCGTCGAAGGCCGAGCGCAGGGCGGGGGCGTACGGCCGCAGCGCGGGCACCGCCTGGGCGGCCGCGTCGAGCCGTCCGGCCATGCCCTCGACCTGCTGCCGCACCTGGATGTGCCCGAGCGTGACGGTCGGCAGGGCACGGGCCAGCGCCATGTGCACCTCGGCGGTCGCGCGCCCGAGGGCCCGGGCCGCGGAGGTGAAGTCCTCGCCCTTGGCGAGCCCGCGCAGCGCCAGGTCCCAGCCGTCCCCCGCGCCCTGCACGAACGGCTGGAGCACACCCAGCACATACGGCTCACCCGACAGCTCCGCCCGCATCCACGCCGTCGGCGCGGGCACCCGGTCGCAGCCCTCGCGGGCCAGCGCCAGCGGCAGCTCCAGGTCGGGGTTGACGCCGGGCACCACCCGGCGCAGCAGCTTCAGGATGAACGTATCGCCGTATACGACGGACGAGTTGGACTGCTCCGAGGTGACCAGGCGGGGCACCAGCGCCGACCGGATCTCGGCGCCCGGGTCCCGTTCGAAGCGGAGGGCGCCGATGCGTGCCCCGCTGCGCAGAGCCTCCAGCAGGAGTTCGCAGGGCCGGGGGTCGTACAGCGCGTCGTACACGGTGCGCCCCGCGAGGGGGCCCTCGGTGACATGCCCGATCAGCGCGGGCGCCAGCCGGGGCGGCAGCGCCTCACGGTCCCCGACGAGCAACTGGTAGCAGTCGGCCGGCTGCTCCGGCGCGCCCCGCGCCGGTGTGAGCGGCTGATGGGCGCGCACCAGCAGGTGGTACAGGCCGCGCTTGCCTCCGGGCGGCAGCAGTTCCGTCGCCGCGACCAGCGAGAAGCCCGTGACCGGACGTCCCTTGCCGGCGAACCAGCGCTGCCGTGGCAGCCAGTCTCTGAGCAGGGGGTCCAGTGACGCGAGGAGGCCGGGCGGGGTGACGAGGGTGCTACGGGTGACGGCTTCCGACATGACGTCGCGTCCTTTCCCCGGACGGTCGGGGTGATACTTCTGCGTGCCCCGGGCGGGGCGGTGGAAACCGCCCCGCCCGGGTCTCAGGCGGCGTCCTTGCGCAGCCGGAACCAGTAGAAGCCGTGGCCCCCGAGCGTCAGCAAGTACGGCAGATCACCGATGGCCGGGAATCGCACCCCGCCGAACAGCTCGACCGGATGGCGCCCGGTGAACGGGCTGAGGTCCAGTTCCGTGGGCTGCGCGAACCGCGAGAAGTTGTTCACGCAGAGCACGAGGTCGTCCTCGTACTCGCGCAGGAACGCGATCACCGCCGGGTTCGACGACTGGAGCTCGGTGTAGGAGCCGAGTCCGAAGGCGGGGTTCTGCTTGCGGATCTCGATCATGCGCCGGGTCCAGTGCAGCAGCGAGGACGGCGAGGACATCGACGCCTCGACGTTGGTGACCTGGTAGCCGTAGACCGGGTCCATGATCGTCGGCAGGAACAGCCGTCCCGGGTCGCTCGACGAGAAACCGGCATTGCGGTCCGGCGTCCACTGCATCGGTGTGCGTACGGCGTCGCGGTCGCCGAGCCAGATGTTGTCGCCCATGCCGATCTCGTCGCCGTAGTAGAGGATCGGCGAGCCCGGCAGGGACAGCAGCAGCGCGGTGAACAGCTCGATCTGGTTCCGGTCGTTGTCCAGCAGGGGTGCCAGCCTGCGCCGGATGCCGATGTTGGCGCGCATGCGGGGGTCCTTGGCGTACTCGGCCCACATGTAGTCGCGTTCCTCGTCGGTGACCATTTCGAGGGTGAGCTCGTCGTGGTTGCGCAGGAAGATTCCCCACTGGCAGCCCGAGGGGATCGCCGGGGTCTTCGCCAGGATCTCGGAGACGGGGTAGCGGGACTCGCGGCGTACGGCCATGAAGATGCGGGGCATGACGGGGAAGTGGAACGCCATGTGGCACTCGTCGCCGCCGGAGGCGTAGTCCCCGAAGTAGTCGACCACGTCCTCGGGCCACTGGTTCGCCTCGGCCAGCAGGACGGTGTCGGGGTACTGCGCGTCGATCTCCTTGCGGACCCGCTTGAGGAACTCGTGGGTGGCGGGCAGGTTCTCGCAGTTCGTGCCTTCCTCGGCGTAGAGGTAGGGGACGGCGTCGAGGCGGAAGCCGTCGATGCCGAGGTCGAGCCAGAACTTCAGGGCGGAGAGGATCTCCTCCTGCACGGCCGGGTTCTCGTAGTTGAGGTCGGGCTGGTGGGAGAAGAAGCGGTGGAAGAAGTACTGCTTGCGGACGGGGTCGAAGGTCCAGTTGGACGCCTCGGTGTCGACGAAGATGATGCGGGCGTCGGGGTAGGCCTTGTCGTCGTCGGCCCACATGTAGTAGTCGCCGTAGGGGCCTTCGGGGTCCTTGCGGGACTCCTGGAACCACGGGTGCTGGTCGCTGGTGTGGTTCATGACGAAGTCGATGATGACCCGCATGCCGCGCTGGTGGGCGGCGTCCACGAACTCCACGAAGTCCGCGAGGTCGCCGAACTCGGGGAGGACGGAGGTGTAGTCGGAGACGTCGTAACCGCCGTCGCGCAGGGGGGATTTGAAGAAGGGCGGCAGCCACAGGCAGTCCACGCCCAGCCATTGCAGGTAGTCGAGCTTTGCGGTCAGGCCCTTGAGGTCGCCCACGCCGTCGCCGTTGCTGTCCTGGAAGGAGCGGACCAGGACCTCGTAGAAGACGGCGCGTTTGAACCAGTCGGGATCACGGTCGTTGGCGGGGGTGTCCTCGAAGGTGTCCGGGACGGGCTCGTTGACGATCATATGGCGGGTGACCCTCCGATCTGCGGGGTGGACGGTCGCAAAACCTGGCCGCGCGCGTCCCGGGGACGCCCCCCGGGCTCCTGGCCGACGACGAGCACATGCGCGCCGCCGGGCAGGAGGCGCACATAGTTCGCTCTGCCCCAGTGATAGGTCTCGCCGGTGAGCTCGTCGCGCACCGGCACCGACTCGTGCCACTCCAGGCCGAGTTGCGGCATGTCCAACGAGACCGTGGCCTCCTGGGTGTGGTGAGGGTCGAGGTTGGCGACCACCAGAACAGTGTTCGAACCGCTGCGCTTCGAGTAGGCGATCACCGCATCCTTGTCCGTGTCGTGGAAGTGCAGGTCACGCAGCTGCCGCAGGGCCGGATTCTCCCTCCGGACGGTGTTGAGCCGGGTGATGAGGGGGGTGATGGTGCGGCCCTCGCGTTCGGCGGTCTCCCAGTCCCGCCGGCGCAGCTGGTACTTCTCGCTGTGGAGGTACTCCTCGCTGCCCTCGCGCAGGGGGGTGTTCTCGCACAGTTCGTAGCCGCTGTAGACGCCCCAGGTGGGGGAGAGGGTCGCGGCGAGCACGGCGCGGACCTCGAAGGCGGGCCGGTGCCCGTGCTGGAGGTAGGCGTGCAGGATGTCGGGGGTGTTGACGAAGAAGTTGGGCCGCATGTAGGCGGCCGCCTCCCCCGACAGCTCGGTCAGGTACTCCGTCAGCTCCTGCTTGCCGGTACGCCAGGTGAAGTAGGTGTACGACTGCTGGAAGCCGATCTGGGCCAGCGTGTGCATCATCGCCGGCCGCGTGAACGCCTCCGCCAGGAAGATCACGTCGGG
>NZ_JBHTWG010000025.1:0-106843 GCF_042792555.1 Streptomyces sp. NPDC056628 | reverse complement strand
CACCACTCCTCCCGGCCTGACTCAACGAGCCAAGCCCCTGGAGGGGGTCAACTTTCAAGCGTCGCCGCTGGTCCACTTTTCAGCCGTCGCCGACAATCGCCTACGCCATATGTCGTCGCGTGCTGGGCGCCCAGGCCAGCCAAGGGGCGGTCAGATCTGCCCGAGTTCCCGCTCGTTGGGCTCTGCGTGGATGGTCCCGGTTCATGCCGACGTTTCCGCCTGGGTGAGGAGCTGGGCCCACCTGCCATCCCTCGATCGGCCCGATGAACTGTCTGGGTGTCGCGCGCGACGTGGCCGCAGTCGAGCTCGGGCGTCAGCGCGGCGGCGTCGTCATGCGGGGGACGTCGCCGGGGGTGAGGTCAAGGCGGGCACGGTGCAGGCGTGCGGGGCGGCGCCACCGGCCGGAGGCGGGCCGGAAGGATGTCGCAGTGCCCATATGTACCCGCTGACGATGAAGGCTCAGGTAACGGTGAGCGGTCACCTAGGCCGGGCCGGGTCGAGCTGACCTCGTTCGCCCGGCGCAGTTCCCGCACCTCGCGCCTCAGCTCTTGTGGCAGGGCGGCTGGGCGGTTACTGGTCGGGGTGGACGGCTTGGATGCCGGTGCCGGCGTAGGCCTTCGGTGTGAGGGTGAGCAGGTACCGGCCGGCGGGGTGGACGGGGGAGGGGCGGGCGGCGTGGATGGCATGGACGGCGGCCCAGGAGTGTCCGAACCGGAGCAGTTCGGTGGCGGTGACCGCGGCGTCGGTGTCGAAGGCCTCGATCCGGATGAACCGCAGCCCCTTGATGTAGCCCAGCAACCCAGGTCGCTCGGCGTCGCCGGCCGTCAGCGAGAGCACCGGCGCATACAGGTCACCGAGCCCGCCGGAGGCCTGGACGTAGAAGGCGGCGACTGCCTCGTTGAACGGGTCCTTCGGGTCGTACAGCGCTCCCGCGGTCGTGTGGTCCAGGACGACCGCGATCGGTGCCACTACGCGGCTGCCCGCGGACCGTGCGCGGCGCCGCCCAGGCGCTCCAGCAGCGCCCGGGCCTTCTCCTCCGCCTCGGGGCTCGGTGCGCTGCCGAGGGCGGAGGCGAGCTCGGCGCGGGCCAGCTCGGCGCGCTCGGCGTACTCGGCCTGCGTGGGCGTGCTCTGCGCGAGGTCCTCGACCAGACTGCGGATGGTGGTGCCGTGCTCGGCGGCCAGCTGGGCGAGCCGGTCACGCGCGGCCGTGCTCACCTTGATACTCGTCTCGTCTGCTGCCATGCTCCTCACTCTACTGCTTCCCTCTACTGGCAGTAGAGGGGCGGTGGAGTCTCCTGTCCTCTACTCTCCCCTTTCGAGACCGGGCCGCCGCCTCTCGCAAGCGGAGGACGAGTGATGGTGTTCCTCGTCCGGCGGGACTTTCCGCGATGTGGAGCCTGTCAGGAGAGCACCTGGGCGAGCACGCCGGTGAGGGCGATGGCCAGTGTGAGGACGGCAGCGAAGGTGGCTGCGACGCGCATCAAGGCGGTGGGACAGGTGGCGCCGTCCAGGCGGGTGAGCACGGCCGCTGCCGTGGCCGCGAGGAGTGCGAGTACGACAACCAGACCGATGCTGAGCAGGACGTGGTTCACGGCGATCTCCCCGAAGAGGGCGGATGCTGACCCGCCCCAAATTCACGGAACAGGTGTCCGCCCCGGTCCGGCTGGACAAAGATGGACTTCTTCGGATGTGCGGGCCTCGGGGGGCATGTGGAGAGGGACGCCGGTGGGCGTGAGGCAGCGGCACTGGCCGAGTCGCGTGCCCGCCTGAAGGACGCCGTGGCTCTCTCCGGGCTGGACGTGGACCAGCTCGTCGGCCGCATGAGGACCAGGGTCGGGGCAGTAAGCCGCAGTACCTTCTTCGAGGCACTTCGGCCCGGCGCTCCCGTGCCGACGGCGAGGACGGTCGCCGCGATCGCGGGCGGGCTGGCGTTGTCGAAGGAGCAGACACAGGAACTGCTGGACTTGCAACGCACTGCGGTCGGCAAGCCTGTTCCAGCACCGGAGACGACCTCAGGGCCAGACCGAGAGTTAGGCAGGCTGGTCGACGGTACTGGGGCGGTAGGTGGCGTCGGGGACAACCACGGCCCGATAATCCCCCGTGTCACGCAGCTCCCGCCGACGGCGATCCGTTGGGCTGCCGAAACCGAGGCCTGCGGCGAGTCCGACCTGCGCCCCTCCGAAGGCGACCTTCACCGGCCGGGCGGGGGAGCTGGCCGAAATCCGGACCGAGCTGCTCCGACGCGCCGACGGCGTCGGCATCCCGGTTGTGGTGGTGCATGGCCTGGGCGGCGTCGGCAAGACCGAGCTGGCCCGGCAGTATGCCCAGACTTACCGGCATTCCTACGACCTGGCCTGGTGGTCACCTGCGCCCGGCTGACCCGGGCGTCCCCAGGGAAGGAGTGGGGAGCCAGTGCCGAAGGCCAGGGGGTGGTCCCCGGCTGTGACGCAGCTCCTGTCGCCCCCGGGGGAGGCCGCCGTACCGTTGTCCGCACCTCCCCGCCCGGGCGCGCAGTGCCCGCGACCGGATCACCCACCCCGGAACACCAGGACAGGCGGGTATACGCACAGGACGGTCCACCATGCCCACCGCGCTCTCGCCCGTCATCGCCGCCTCCGCACGCTGGCTGCTGGCGGCCTTCCCCCCGGCCACCGGCCCGCTGAACCAGGCCCTGGCCGAAGCCCAGGCAGGCCATGCGGCCACTATCGCCGCCGCCCTGCGCTACCCCACCGCGCTGGACGTCGAACTGCTGGACCTGCTCGGCCCCGGCGGCTCCGGCCGGCTGGACTTCGTCACCGGCGCCGACGCGCCCCCGCTGACGGGCGCCACCTACGCCTGGCGCACCCAGGTCGACGAGACCGTCGTCAGCTGGGCGGCCTGCCTGCTGGCCGACGCCGACCTCGCCGCCCTGGCCGCCGCCTGCCTGGCCGCCACCCACCACGGCCCCGACAGCGTGGGCGACGCGCGCCGGCTGACCATCCCCAGCCCGCGCGACCACCGCGCGGCCCCCCTGCTGCGCCACCCGGACTTCCTCGGCCCGATCGCGGACCTCCACCGCGAGACCCTCCTCGGCCTCCTCGGCGTCGCCCCGGCCGTCACCGCCCCCGAACCCGGGTGACCACCGAGCCCGTACGACCACAGGCAGGCGGCCACCGTCGGGCCGCCGCGGCCCGTCGCGCTCAGAGCGCCTGTGGCGCACCGTCTCGCGCAATGCGATGACCGCGGCGGCGAGGCCGTCGAAGGCCAGGACCTTGTGGAGGGGTGACGGTCCGCAAAAGCATCAGTTTCTTCCTCCTTGATGCGTCGGATCTCCTGAGCGGCTGCTCGCGGGAAGTGCGGCATCAAAATGACGCCACTTCCAACACGTCGTCCGGCGTTACTGGAAGGTGAAGGTGTCGCGGTAGTCCGCGAAGGTGCGCCGGCTCTCCTGGAGTTGGAGCGCCGGTTTTTTGGTGCAGAAGCCCTGCGGCAGGGGGCGCGAGGTCGCTCATGAACGGCCTCCGAAGCTGTGCACAGGAGGGCGTTGAGCCCAGTCGGCGACCGACTCAGGCGTGATGCGTGCGGACAGGTGAGGACGGGTCTGCCCATCAGGTCCGGGCGGTCGCGGTCACGGCCTGCCGGGCCGCCCGCTCCACCAGTGAGATGCCGTCGCTCATCGACGCGCTGCCGTCCGACAGCACGGTGACGAGGTAGCGGTGTCCGTCCACCGTCACCCGGCCGACGCTGTTGACGTCCCAGAGTCCGGTGGTGTTGCGCTGCAGCCAGCCGTTCTTCAACGCGTACTCCGCGCCGGAGGCCGTCGAGACCCCCCACGCCTGATCGCTCACGATACGGCTCATCAAGGATTGGACGTAGGTCCGGGACTCTTTGTTGAGCGGGGAGCCGGTCTTCGACGTCGCAGCGCCGTCGAACACGGAGAGCAGGAGCCTGATCTGGTCACTCGCCGTCGTCCGCGTCAGCCCCCACTTCGGGCCGTGACCACCCTTGGTCGAGGTCAGTCCCAGACGTTTGTTGGCCGCCTCCAGGCCCGGTGCCCGGCCGATCTCGCGCCACAGGAGGTTCGCCGCCGCGTTGTCGCTGTTGCGGATCATCGGTTCGGCCAGAGCGCGTTCATGGGCGGTGAGATGTCGGCCCGCGTCCTGAGCCTGCAGCAGCAGTGTCGCGAGGATGTCGACCTTGATGATGCTGGCGGTGTCGTACAGGGCGTCCGGGCCGTACAGCGACGGCTTCCGGCTCCCACCGTCGAGGCGGAGCACGGCCGCTGTCACGCGTGCCTTGCTCTGAGGCTGCATCGCGGCGTTGACGCCGGCCGTGGCCTGGGTGGGGGCCGACAGCGTGGGCGTGGCGGCCGCGGGTGCCGTGTGCAGGGCGCCAAGGGAGAAGAGGGTCGTCACCGAGGCCAGGAGCACACCGGTGCAGGCGCCGACGCGGCTTCCACGGCGCCTGGCTGAGGTCTTCGAATACGGTATGGAGCGCGGGCGGGACATGGTCGGGCAGGCCTCGCAGTGGGTCGACAAAGGGAAACCGCATGGCAAAGGTAGAGATAACGCGCGCGAGGTGAAGTGGCCCCCGTCACTTCGAACCCATTCCGGCCCGAATTGTGAGAAGGCCCATGCGGTCGTGGCCTCGGCATACCGGCTCCGTCGCGGGTTCCGTGAAATCGGCACCCAGGTCCTCCAGGTCCTGATCAGCTCCGTCGTTCTGGTGTACTCCTGGTGCCGACCCATCGCTGCGCCTTGCTCGGCGAGGCCGTTGGCGGCCCTCGCTACGGCCTGGTGGCGACCGCCGTGGTCGCGTCGGAGTCATCGCCATGTCCGCCATCCTGGACGGTGCTCGGCTGCGGGGCACCGTCACGGACAGGACGGCCACGACTCCCCTGAAGGGGGCCGCGCAGGCGAGAGCCGTGGCCCGGGGTCGCTACGCCGCGCCACGTCACGCACAGTGCGTTTGCGGCTGACGCCGACGGACGCGGCGCGCGAAACCGACGGCGGCCTGGAGGACTGTGCAGTCGCGCTGGTTGCCTCGGTCGGCCGGGCCCCGGTGTCAAGTACCTGGCCGGGGCAGATGGAGTATTGAGATGTCAGCATCTAGGGTCGGCACGTGGCTTTCATCCTGGTGTGCGAAGACGACGCGGCGGTCCGCGGCATCCTCAGGCGTGCCCTGGAGCACGACGGCCACACCGTTTCCGTCGCCGCCACGGCCGACAGCCTGCTGCGGCAGCTCACACCGGCGCCCCAGCTGGTCGTCCTGGATCTCGGGCTGCCGGACGCCGACGGCCGCGATGTCTGCCTGGCCCTGAGGGCTCGCGGCGTCGACGTGCCGGTGCTGATGCTCACCGCCCTGGACGGTCTGCATCACAAGGTGGACGGCTTCGAGGCGGGCGCCGACGACTACATGACCAAACCCTTCGACATCCCGGAACTGCTGGTCCGCGTCCGGGCGCTGCTGCGCCGGGCCACCGTGGCGCGCGCATCGCACGAGGTCGTCCTCGATCCGGCGAAGCACATGGTGAGCTACGACGCGGTGAGCATGAGCCTGACCCCGACCGAGTTCCGCCTACTGGGCCGCCTGATCGCCTCGCAGGGTGACGCAGTACGTCGCCACGCCCTCGTCGCCGCCGGCTGGCCGCACGGAGCGCAGGTCAGCGACAACACCCTCGACTCCTATGTGCGCCGGCTGCGGACCAAGCTCGGTCCGCTGGGTGTGGCCGAGCGTCTGGCGACCGTCCGCGGCGTGGGCTACCGATGGCAGTGACGGGATTCCGCAGAAGCGTCGTCGCGCTCACGGTGCTGATCGCCACCGCCGTGGTCGCCATCCTGGTCGTGGTCTCGCACGTGCTGCTGAGCAGGGTGACGGACGCCGACGCGCACGATCTGGCCCGTACGCGCGCCGAGGCGGTCGCGGCGAACGTCAGCGCCAAGGGCGGCCGTGTCGTGCTCACGGAGAACGGCAGTGAGGCGTTGGACGAGGTCGCCTGGGTGTATGCCGACGGCCGCCTGATCGACGGGAACGTACCGGCGAGCGTGGTCGGGCGTGTCGAGGAGCTGGCGGATTCGGGGCGTTCGCAGACCGCGACCGTCGGCGACTCCCTGCTGTACGCGCGGCAGGTCCCGGTCGACGGCCACCACGTCATGGTGGTCGTCCGGGTGGACCTCGCGCCTTATGAGACGTCCGAGCAGCGCAGCCTGACCTTGTCGTTGATCCTGGGCGGCCTCACGATCGTCCTCGCCGGCGGTGTCGCGCATCTCGTGGTGCGTCGCGCGCTGCGAGTCGTGCATGAGATGGCCGCCCTCGCCGACGACTGGGGCCATCACGAACCCGGGCGGCGCTTCAACCTCGGCGTCCCCCGCGACGAGTTCGGGGAACTGGGACAGACTCTGGACCGCCTCCTGGAGCGCGTCGACAACGCGTTGGCGGACGAGCGCCGGCTCACCGACGAGATCGCCCACGAGCTGCGGACACCGCTCACGGTCCTGCGGGGCGAGGCGCAGCTGGCTCAGCTGTCCGGCGACCCGGTGCCGCCGGAGGCGGTACTGAGCGAGGTCGACCGCCTCGACGCGGCGGTCACGACGATCCTGCGCGCCGCACGCGCCCGCACGGACGAGGGAACCCGGTGCGATCTGCGCTCCGCCGCGCGGCAGGCGATCGGCGGTCGCGTGGTCGAGGTCGTCTTCCCGGCGAAGGTCGAGGTGGCCGTGGCTTCTGACGTCGCCGTGTCGCTGCTGTCCCCCCTGCTGGAGAACGGCTTGCGGCATGCGAAGTCCCGGGTGTGGATCACCGCGCGCAACCAGGGTGCGGCCGTCGTGGTCGATGTCCTGGACGACGGCCCGGGGTTCGATCCCGCGGACGTCGAGCGGGTCTTCGAGGCGGGTGTGACCGGTGGCGACGGATATGGGCTGGGGTTGCCGGTGGTCCGGCGCATCGCCGCCTCGGCCGGTGTGGAGGTCCGTGCGATCGCGGACGGCCGCGGTCATGTCGAGGTGACGCTCCCGGCCGTGCGTGCGATCACGTAGTCAGGTTGCTTGCAGGTTCCCCGCGTAAAGGTGGCCGCATGACAACGACAACGGAAGCGCGCACGCGCAGCGAGCGTCTCATGCTCAACAAGGTCCCCGAGGTCACCATCTGGTTCTGGGTGATCAAGATCCTGTGCACCACTGTGGGTGAGAGCTTCGCCGACTGGATCAACATGAAGCTGGGCGTCGGCCTGGTGAACACGGCCTGGATCTTCACCGGGGTGTTCGTGGTGGTCCTGGCCGTCCAGCTGCGGCTGAAGCGGTACGTTCCGTTTCCCTACTGGCTGACCGTGGTCGTTGTCAGCGTCACGGGGACCCTGTACACCGACATCCTCACGGACCAGCTCAACGTGCCGCTGTGGATCAGCTCCGCGGTCTTCTCGGTGCTGCTCGCGGTGGTCTTCGGCGTGTGGTGGCTGCGCGAGCGCACGCTGTCGATCCACTCGGTCATCACACTTCCGCGCGAGTCGTTCTACTGGCTCGCCGTTCTCGTCACCTTCGCGCTCGGCACCGCGACCGGCGACTGGACCCTCGAGCTCACCGGCTGGAGCCCGGGCGCCTCGGTGCTGCTGCCGCTCGGCCTCATTGCGGCGATCACGCTGCTGTGGAAGTTCGGCGCGAACCCGGTGCTGTCCTTCTGGCTCGCCTACATCCTGACCCGCCCGCTGGGCGCGAACATCGGCGACTGGCTCGCCTCCCCGAAGGTCGCTCAGCCGGGCGAGCCGACCGGCCTCGCGCTGGGCACCTTCACCACCAGTCTGATCTTCCTCGGCCTGATCCTGGCGACCGTGGTCTACCTGACGGTGACGCGCTCGGACGTGACGGAGACCTACGAGGCCGCCCACGCCACCCACACCACCGGCGACCCGCGAAAGGAGCACGTCGGTCTGGCCGGCCTCGCACTGCTCGCCGTCGCCACCACGGGCCTGCTGGTCTGGGCCCACAGCCAGCCGCACACCGGCCCGGCGCCGGAGGAGGACAACACCTCCGCGGTCCAGATGGCTCCCGGTGAGGCGGTGAAGAAGTTCCCGCCCTCCAAGGTCGCCGCCCTGAAGACCCTCGCGTCCACCTCGCTCAAGGACGCCCGCTCCGGGAACGCGAAGGGTGCGCACACGGCCGCACAGTCGCTGCGTGACCTGTGGGATGCCGACCAGACCTCGCTGCAGCCGCTGGACCAGACCGGGTGGGACTCCATCGACGCCCAGATGGACAAGGTGCTGGGGACCTTCGGCATCGATCACTCGAACCCGCCGATGCCGCCCGCGCAGCAGGAGAAGGAACTGAACACGCTCCTGACGGACATGGGCTGACCGGCCCCCCGTCTCCGCGAACGCCGTCGGGGCGGTCGAAGCCGGTGTTGACGACTCCGACCGCCCCGTGTCCCACACAGGCGGGGCATTCCGGTCCGCGGTCTCACCTCAATGCCGCGGCGTGCGCGACCCTGTCGCGTTGTGACACAGCCAGGTAGCCGACGAATCCGATGATCGCCACCGTCCAGGCGAGGGTGACCGGTGCCAGGCCGAGGGCGAGGCCGCCGCGGGTGTGGGGGAGGGCCATTCAGTCGGCGAGGGAGGCTCCGAGGGGGCGGGTGATGACATAGGCGGTCCAGAAGGCGGTCACCGCGCCGAGGGCCCCGAAGCGGTGGGCCAGGGCGGGTACGCAGATGGCGGTTGCGAAGAGGGCGACCGAGCCCAGGTAGCCGAAGCCGAAGCCGATCGTGGCGGTGAGATCGCCCGTGGCGGTGCCGAAGGCGAAGGTGGCCAGGACGGCCGCCCAGTAGAACGCCTCGCGGCGCCGGGTCCGGATCGTGCGGATGGAGAGGGTCTGCTCGCTCGCGTACCAGAGGGCGAAGACCGCGGCCAGGACGACGAGAAACGCCGGGGGCGAGACGGCGTACGGCACGCCGAGGCCGAGGTGCAGGACGTCGGCGGCCATGGTGCCGAAAACGCTGACCATCACGACGGCGGTCCAATAGGCCCAGGCGACATACCGGCGGAGCGTGAACTGCACGGCCAGGGATGCCACGAGGGCGAGGCCGCCGAGCGCCACCGCGGGGATCCGGCCGAACGTCCGGGCCGGAAGGTCCGACGCGGTCTCGCCCATGCCGGTGGTCAGCACCTTGATGATCCAGAAATAGACGGTCACCTCCCGCACCTTGTTCGCCAGTTGACGTGCGGGGGCGAGGGGGCGTTCGCCGAGGACAGGCTCTGCGGTCATGATCCGCACGATCGCACTTCGAGCACGAACGCAAACTGAACGCTGCGCGGGTTCTCGTCCGGGTACCGGGTGGGAGGACAGCGGAGGCCGCTCTGGCTCGTCGGCACTACGCCGTTCGGGCCTGTCGAGTGGGCTGCGGCCCGCCACCCCCTCACCTTGGACAGGGGTAAGGGAGACGATTTCCTCTCACTCGTCTCTAACCGGCGAGCCGTACGGTCAAGTGGCTCCTACGAAATGTAGGAGAACATGGTTCCCGGGTGTGTGACGGCGAAAGGTGCAGGATGGCCGACGGCCCGAACGTCACGTTGACCGGTGCCTCTCGCACCGGCTCCCCGTCGCGGACGGCCCGGCCTCGGCACCGGTGGGGTGAACCGTGGCTCGCGGCGGTCGCGGGAGCTTTCACGCTCGCCCAGCTCATCCTCGTACGACCGGATCTCGATCTCGGCTGGGACGAGACGGTCTACGTCAGCCAGGTCAGCGGCCAGGTTCCCGCCGCCTTCTTCAGTGCGCCCCGCGCCCGTGGCATCTCTCTGCTCGCCGCGCCGATCGCGTCGTGGTCCGACTCCACCGCCCTTCTCAGGATCTACCTGGCGGTCCTCTCCGGTCTGGGCCTCTACTTCGCCCTGCGCATCTGGCGAGCCCACGTCATGCCGCGCGTCCTGGCGCTGGCGGGTGCCCTGTTCGCCTCCCTCTGGGTGACCTTGTTCTACGGCCCGCAGGCCATGCCCAACTACTGGGTCGCCGTCGGCGCCCTGGCCTGCGTCGGCTGCTTCCTGCGTGTCCGCGCGAACCCAGGGGACCGGGCAGCATGGTGGGGTGTGTTCGCGGGCGCGGCACTGATGGCATGGATGCGCCCGATGGACGCCGTGTACGTGATGCTGCCCCTGCTTGCGCTTGCCCTTGCCCTGCGTCGCCCTCGCCATCTCGTCGTACTGGTCGCCGGCCTGCTGGCCGGCGCCGGTGAGTGGGTGATCGAGGCAGACATGAGCTACGGCGGCCTCGCGCAACGCCTCTCCGACGCCTCCCGCATCCAGGGCGGTCTCGGTCTGCACCTGGCGGTCGTCGACCAGGTGCACAGTCTCGGCGGGCGTACCCTCTGCCGTCCCTGCACCGGATCGGCCCCCAACCCGGTGGTGACCCTGTGGTGGTTCGCGCTGCCCGTCCTCGCCGCGCTCGGCGCGGTCACCGCCGTCCGCGCCCGCCGTGCCCTGCCCGTCATGCTGCCGCTGGCCTGCGCGGTCACGGCCGCCGTCCCCTACCTATTCCTCATCGGCTACGCGGCCCCCCGCTTCCTGCTGCCCGCCTACGCCCTGCTCGCCCTCCCCGTGGCCCATGGCCTCGCTCACCTGGTCGGCGCCCCGAGTCGGAGGACCGCGCGCACCGTCGCCGTGAGTCTCGTCGCGGCCTGCCTGGCGGCTCATCTGGCCGTGCAGTACGTCGTCCTGGAACACACTGTGCGCAGTTCCGCCGCCCACCGTGAGAACTGGTCCCGCACCGCCTCAGCCCTCCACACGCTCGGTGTGCGGCCACCGTGCCTGCTCAACGGCTACGAGGCCGTCCCCATCGCCTTCTACACCGGTTGTGGCTCGGCACAGACCGACGGCCACGACACCAGCACCACCGCGGGCGCACTGGTCCGGGCCGCCCACCGGACCTCCCTCGCCGTCCTCGCCCGGCCCGGCGACCGTCCGCCCGCCTACGCACGCACCTGGCCCGTGGAGCGGGCCGGCGTTCTCCACGCCTACGTCGCTCCCTTCGTCCGGCAGGGACGGTGACCGTGGTGACCGTGTCCGACAGCGTGACCGTGACCGCGGGCAGGCGCCACTACGTCCGGCTGGGCATCACCCTCGCGGTGCTCGTCGCCGCCGGCGGCATCCTCACGGCGCACCGGGCCACCCTCGACAGCAGTACCGACCAACTGGCCGCAGGCGACGGGGAATGGCTGGTGCTCGCCTGCTTCGCCACTGTCGCCACGTGGGTGTGCGCTGCTGTGGCGCAGCAGGGGGCGGTCGTCGAGCGACTGCCGAAGGGACGGCTGGTGGCCGCTCAGTTCGCGGCGTGCGCCGCCAACCACATCCTGCCCGCAGGAGCCGGGGCGAGCTTGGTCAACCTGCGGTTCCTGACGCGGTGCGGCCTGTCCACCAGGCGCTCGGCGACCGCGCTGGCGGTGAAGGCGGCTGTCGGCGGGATCGTCCGGTGCGCGCTGGGCGTCGTCCTGCTGGTGGCATCACCGGGCGCTGTCCCGCTTTCGGCACGGGTCCCACACGTGCTGGTCCTGGTGCCGGTAGCGGCGGCAACCGTTGTGCCGGCGCTGATGGCCAGCGGTCGGATCAGGCGGGCGGTGGGGCGGGCCGTGACCGACGTGCGGGAGGTGCATCGCTCCCGAGGGCGGGCCTGCGCGCTGTGGGGCGGCTCGGTCGGGTTCGCGTTGCTGCACGCGGGCGTGGTCGTGGCAGTGGTCCACGCGCTCGGTCTCGCGTTGCCCACGAGTCATGTGGTGATGGCGTACCTCGTTGCCAGCGGGGCGGCGGCTCTGCTTCCCACGCCCGGTGGACTGGGGTCGCTGGATGCCGCGCTCGTCTTCGCGCTCACGGCCGTCGGAGCACCGGGGCAGACGGCGATCTCGGCGGTCATCGGCTACCGCCTGCTCACCGGATGGCTGCCGATGGCACCGGGACTGCTGGTCCTGGGGGTGCTCGCCCGCCGTTCGGCGCTCTGAGCCGGTGACGGTGCTCGCTGCCCCTCTCCACCGTCCGCCCGGACCAGCTTGAGCAAGTCCTGCCGCGTGGCGAACGGCTCACGGAGTGCGGCACGGCGGCAGCCGTTTCACCGGCCGCCTCGCCTTGCGAGGCGATCCTGTCGGCGCGCCGGGAACCGGGCGGTGCAGGCGATGGCGGGCCACGAGTTCGAGCGTCACCGCGACCGCGACGGACTGCACTGCCATGAGCGCGATCAGGACGAACAACTGCACCGCCCCGGCCATCACGGGACTCGCCCCTGCCATCAGCATGCCGACGAAAGCACCCGGGAGGGTGACCAACCCCACGGTCCGAGTCTGGTCGAGGCCCGGCAGCAGTGCCTCCGATGCCGCCGGCCGTGCGATCTCCATCCGTGCGTCCCGGTCCAGGAAGCCCAGGGCCATCGCGGCTTCCACCTCCCCATGGCGCTGGGTCAGTTCGTCCAGGGCACGACGTCCGGCGAGGACGGTCACGGTGAGTGCGCCGCCGATGAGGATGCCCGTGATCGGGATCAGTGCCATGCCTCGCAGCGGGACGAGCCCCGTCAGCAGCAGTACCGCGACGACCGGCACCACGCCGGCGGCGATCGGGGCGGCCGTGAGCCACCAGGTGTGGTCGCCGGTGAGTCTCCGTCCGGCCGTACGCACCGCCACCGAGAGCATGACGACAAGGAACGCCAATAGCCCTGCCACGGACTTGACGGCCCACGCGATGACCACCGACACGAGGGCGAGCTGGGCCGCGGCCCTCAGCCCGGCGAAGAGGATCTCCCGGGCTCGGTTCTTGTAGGGGTGCGGGTCGAGATGGAACTGCCCCGCGACCACGGCCGCCGCCAGGAGCAGAGCGGCGAGGAGGACGCCGAGGGTGGTGTTGACCGGGACGAGGGATGCCGCACTCGACGTCACGTTCCCCACCTCAAGGAGCCGCAGCCTGGTCCGGGCAGTCTACGTCGGCGCTGCATGGGTCGAGCCCTCGCTCAATCCACCGGATCCGGCGGCCGTTCCAGCCGGTATCCGTGCCCCCGCAGCGTGGTGATCTCCGGCAGGCGGACGGGACCGCCCCCCGCCTGCACCGCCTCGGTCAGTCTGCGTCGCAGGCCCGCCATCGTCACGTCGAGGGTCTTGGTGGGTCCGAACCAGTTCTCGTCCCATACCTCGGTCATCAACGTCTCCCGCGACACCGCCTCACCGACCCGCTCGGCCAGCACCGCGAGCAGGTCGAACTCCTTGGCCCGCAGGGGGATTTCGGCATCGTGCAGCGCGCAACGCCGGGCGGAGACGTCGACGACCAGATCGCCCAGCCGCACCGGCTTTTGGACCGGGGCGGCCACTGCCTGCCGCCGCAGATGCGCTCGCAGCCGGGCGAGCAGCACGGTCATGCTGAACGGTTTGACGAGATAGTCGTCGGCCCCGGCATCCAGTCCGGCGATGACGTCGATGTCCTCGGTCCGCGCGGTCAGCACGACGATCAGCAGATCGGGGAGGCGGCCCCGCAGATCCCGGGCCACGTCCAGGCCGTCCATGTCGGGCAGCCCCAGGTCCAGCAGCAGCACGTCGTACGGTGCCCGCGCGGCCTCGGCCAGCGCGCCCGCCCCCGTACGGCACCATGTCGGCGCGTAGTCGTGGCCGCGCAGGCCGGCCTCCAGATGGCGGCCGATGGTGTCGTCGTCCTCGACGACGAGGACATGGTGGCGGTGGCGGTCCGGTGCGGCGGGCGTGCGCATGGACCACAGCCTAGGAGTGGACAGGGCGACGGGCCCGTTGTGCGTGCGGGGAGTGTTCACAGGTCGCGGAGCTCCTCCACGGCGGGGCGTCGGGTGGTGCGGATGCCGTTGAGGGCCGCGGCGAGGATGGCGGCGACGGCGGCGGTGGCGGTGAGTGCGAGGTAGGTGCCGGGGACCGAGAGGCCGGCGGGTGGCGGATCGAAGACGCCGGTCAGCACCTTGACCAGCATCTGTGACAGGGCCCAGCCGATCAGGGCGCCTCCGGCGAGACCGCCGGCGGCTAGCAGCAGGGCCTCGGTGAGGACCATGCCGCGCAGGTGACGTGCCCGCGCGCCGAGGACCGTGGCGATCGCGAAGGTACCGCGGCGTTCGGCGAGCCCGAGGGCGAGGACGAGCCCGCCGGCTCCCGCGGCCAGCAGCACCGCGAAGGCGAGTTCGATGCGCGTCAGGCCCGCCAGATCGACCGAGGTCAGGCTGGTGCCGACGGTGCCGCGGGTCTGGGTGAGGTCGGTGACGGTGGCACCGGTGCCCAGCTGCCGGCGCAGATGTGCGGCGATCTGCTTCTGGTGGCTGCCGCCGGTGTCGAGGAGGAAGGCGCCCACCGCGTCGCTGCCGGTGGCCTTGGCGACGTAGGAGGCGTTCGCGACGAAGAAGCTGTCCTTGGGGGCGGTGGGGAACTCCTTGGCGATGCCCGCGTAGTGGAAGGGGACCGTGTGCAGGGCTTTGGTGCGGGCGTCCTGGACGCGCAGGTTGACGGTGTCGCCGGGGGAGAGCTGGAAATCCTTGGCGGTCTCGACGCTGACCAGCAGGTTGTCCGGGTGCTGGGCAAGGCGCTGCATCAGCCGCCGGGCGCTGCCGCCGGCGAAGTAGGCGTCCTGGAGCGAGGTGGCCCTGGCGATGGTGTCCGGGCGGACGCCGTAGAGGTCCTGGAGGTCGGAGCCGACATAGGCGAAGCGGTGCTGGAGGGGTTCGACGTGCCGTACACCCGAGATATTCAGGGCCGCTCCGGAAGCGGGTGGGACCTGGGCTCCGGGCGGTTCGGTGACGGTGACGTCGGCGCCGTTGGTGAGCCGGGCGTCGACCTCGGCCTGCTGGTGGTACGTGGCGTTGAAGACGGCGGTGGACACGGCGAAGGAGACGGCCAGGGCGAGCAGCACCACCGAGCGGGCGAGCGGTCGCCGGCGCCGGGTCAGTACGGCCGCGGTGGTCCCGGCCAGGGTCGCGGTCAGCGGGCGGGCCAGCCGGGTCAGAACGGGACGGCCATGTGTGAGGACCAGCAGGGTCAGGCGCCACAGCAGCAGGGCCGCGCCGATCCACAGCAGGGCGGGGCCGAGGAAGGCCCAGTACGACACGGAGATGCTGGGAACGCCCTCGGGGGCGAGGACCAGCGCATACTGGTTGCCGGAGGAGGCACGGAAGACCAGCCACGAGCCGATCAGGAGCACGAAGTCCAGGCCGTACCGCAGCCACCAGGGCGACCGGGCGGGGCGTACGCCCCCCTGTTTACGGGTGTCGGCGACGGTGACCGAGCGCAGGTCCCGCAGCGCGGGGACGAGAACGGCGCCGGCGGCCACCGCGGCTCCCAGCACGAAGGCGATCGCGTACCAGACGACCCACTGCCCCGCGCTCGCGCCGAACGAGGCCGCACCGAACGCGAGACGGCCGGTGAGCGCCGCGACACCCAGCCCCGCGAGGCCCCCCGCGAGGCCGATGAGGGCGGCTTCCAGGCCCGCGAGACCGGTGATCTGCCGGGGCCGCAGCCCGCGCAGTCGCAGCAGCCCCTGTTCCTGCCGCCGCCGTTCGCCGCCGGCCGAGGCGACCGCCGCCGTCAGCGCGGCCGCCAGGACCGCGCCGGGCACGCCGAGGAAGAGGAAGAGGATCTGGGCGTACAGGGCGTCCTGGCGGGCGGAGTCGAGGGCGGCGCCGATGTTGTTGCCGACCAGGGCGGTGCCGGCGGAGCGGGCCTCCAGGTTGTGGGCGGCGCCGGTGACGGAGGAGAACGCGGAGGCGGGGTCGGAGGGCAGGCGGGTGTGGTCGCGGGTGACGTGGATCTGGGTGGTGACGGCGGTGGCGCCGCGGGTGAGGGAGGCGAAGCGGGTGGCGGGCAGCAGGACGACGTTGTCCGGGGGCGCGGTCGGCTGGGACTGGCTGGGGGCGCCGACGGTCTGGAAGAGGGAGTCGGCCTGGGGCAGGTCGACCACGCCGTCCACCTTCACCTGGCGCAGGCCCGCACCGGGGAGCCGTAGGCCGATGGTGTCGCCGGGGGCGGCGTGCAGGTTGGAGGCGGTCTGCTGGGCCAGCAGGACGCCGGTGGAGGAGCCCGACAGCGTGCGGATGGCGTCCGGGAAGCGCGCGCGGTAGCCGTCGGGCAGGCCAAGGGCGATGCCGGGACCGGTGGACTGGGTGCTGCCCTGCACGCGGGCGGTGAAGCCGCTGGTGTGGGCGAAGCCGACCGGCAGCGCGGCGCGGGTGCCGGGAGTCCTGTGCACCAGGGACAGGACGGTGTTCGGGTCGGCGCCGGGCTGCACCTGGACCTGCCAGTCCACGGCGACCGAGCGCAGGGCGCGCTGGGTCATGGTCGCCTTCGACGCGGTGAGGAAGGAGCCGAGTGCGGCGACGAGGGCGACCGCGAGCGCGATGCCTGCCAGGGCGGCCAGCAGCCGTCCGGTGCGGTGGCGGGCCAGCCCGCCGGCCCATGCGGCGATCATGACACCTCCTCGGGTGCGAGCAGCCGTCCGTCGCGCATGGTGCGCCGGACGGTGAGCCGGGCGGCGACGGCCGGATCGTGGGTGGTGACGACGAGCGCCGCGCCCGCGTGACCGGCGGCCGTCAGCAGGGCGTCGAGGACGCGGGTGGCGGTGGCGTGGTCGAGGCGGCCGGTGGGTTCGTCGGCGAGGATCAGGCGGGGCGCCTGGGCCAGGACTCGGGCGGCGGCCACCCGTTGTGCCTGGCCGCCGGAGATCTCCTCGGGCAGCCGTTCGGCGAGGTCGGCGGCGTCCACCAGGGCGAGCGCGGCGAGCGCGGTCCGCCTGGCCTCGTGCTCCGGGCGGTCGGCGAGGACCAGGGGGAGGGCGGTGTTCTCGGCGACGTTCAGGGCGGGGATCAGGCTGTCGCCCTGGAAGACGAGGCCGATGTCGTACGGCCCGAGGGAGGCGGCGCGGATGACGGTGCCGCGGGTGGGCTGTTCGAGTCCGGCGATCAGATGGAGCAGCGAGCTCTTGCCCGATCCCGAGGGGCCGACCACCGCGAGCCGGTCCCCGGCCCGGATCTCCAGGTCGGCGCCGTGCACGGCCACGACCGCCTGGGCTCCCCGGCCGAAGGTCAGGGCCGCGTCCGTGCAGGTGACGAGCACGTCATCCGATGACATCGGGTGCCTCCTCGCGGTCGTGCGACGGTGGGCCGTCGGTGGCCTTGCCGTCCGTCAACGTGATCACCCGGTCCGCGATCCGGACCGCCTCCGCGCTGTGCGTGACGAGCAGCACCGCGCAGCCTTCCGCGGCCCGCTCCCGCAGCAGTGAGAGCACCGACTGTTCGGTCTCGCCGTCCAGTTCACCGGTCGGTTCGTCGGCGAGCAGAACGGCGGGCGCGTTGGCCAGGGCGACGGCGAGCCCTGCCCGCGCCAGCTCGCCGCCGGACAGCTGCCGGGGCAGGGCACGTGCCCGCCCGGCCAGCCCCACCTGCGCCAGCAGGGTCTCGGCCAGGACGGGGGCCCTGCGGCCCCGCGCCTGCTGCGGCAGGCGGACGTTGTCGCGCACGTTCAGGTGGGGCAGCAGATTGCGGGTCTGCAGCAGGACGCCGATGTGCCGGGCGCGCAGCCGGGCCCGCTCGGTCTCCGGCCGGTGGCTGATCCGTACGTCCCCCACGCGGACCTCGCCGCCGGAGGGTTCGTCGAGTCCGGCCAGGCACGCCAGCAGAGTCGACTTTCCGGCCCCGGAAGGTCCCACCACCGCGACGGTCTCACCACGTCGCACCGTCAGCGACACCCCGCGCAGCGCGAGCGTCTCCTCCTCGCCGGCCCGGTAGAAGCGGTACAGCTCGCGGGCCGTCAGCACATCGTCGGCCGAGCCGCGGGAGTCGTACGAGTCGACTGGCATCGCGCTCACCGCCATGCGAAGGAGTCGCTGACGATGCGCCAGGGATCGACGTTGTCCGCCTTTACCGGGCCGGACAGTGTCAGGTCGACCTCGTGCCCCGCGCGATAGAAGGCGTACCGTTCGAACGCGTCCCGCACGACCTTGCCGGTCACCGGGTCCTTCGCCGAATAGCCCTGGTAGGTCAGCAGGACCACACGACCGGAGTGCCGCGTCACCTCCGACACCTTCGGAGCGGCGAACTTCGGTACCTGGGAGCGCAGTTGCGGGATCACCTTGTTGGTGACCGAGCCGGTCGTCGGCGCGCTGTTGGCGGAGACCGCCGTGATCTTCACGGAGTTGAGCTTGTCCGTGAACACGCTGGTGCTGCCCTGGTCGGTGCGGGCCCAGCCCTCGGGCACCTTGACCGTGAATCCGGTGAAGGAACCGCCGCTCGGCCGGTAGGCGACGAAGGCCTGGTTGTCGGGGATGTCGCCGGGAGGGTTGGACTCGGTGGGCGCCGCGTTGTTCTGCCCGCCTCCGGAAGAGGAACCGGCCGGGGACGTCGTCGAACCAGAACCCGAACCCGAGCCCGACCCCGAACTCGTCCCGGAACAGCCCGCAGTCACCGCTGCCACGAGGGCCAGTCCGACGACCGCGTACGTCCGTGTGCGTGCTGCCATGACCACTGCCCTCCAAGGGGAGTCCTCGGACCGGACGGTCCACGGCACCGACGCTAGGGAGAGGCCGGTTAACGCCCTGCTCGCCGCGGGTTAGAGGACGGCAAAAGCGTGTGGCGCTGCACGTCCGCCCAGGTTAACGGCCCGCATGATGGGGTCATGAGACAGCGCGTGGTGCGAGTCGCCCTGACCGCCGCTCTGGTCGCCGTCGTCCTCCTCGCCGTCCCGCTCGCCCTGGCCATCAGGTCGTCCCTGTACGCGGACCAGCGCGACACCCTTGAGCGGTCCGCCCTGGCCGGGGCCGTACGCGTGAGCCCGGACTACGCGACCGGCGACCCGGCGGAACTGCCGAGGCCCCCGGCAGGCGGGCACCTCGGCCTGTACGACCCGCAGTCGCGGCTACGGGCGGGCAGCGGGCCCCGCTCGGGCGACGCCCCGGTCAGTCGCGCCCTGGGCGGAGACGCCGTACGAGGCCACTCGGGCGGCGACCTGGTGGTCACCGTGCCCGTCTCCCACGCCGAGAAGGTGATCGGCGTCGTGCGGGCCTCGTCCCCCGCAGCCTCCGTGCGCGACCGCGTCCTCGTCGCGTGGGCGGTGCTGCTGGGGGTGTCGGCTTTGGCGCTGGCCGTCGCGGTCGTCGTTGCCCGCCGTCAGGCACGGGTGCTGGCCGCACCGTTGGAGGACCTCTCCCGCCACTGCCGGGCCGTGACCGAGGGCGACCTCAACGCCAGGGCCGCCCCCAGCAGCGTGGCCGAGATCGACCAGGTCGCCCGTACCCACAACGAGATGCTGCACAGCCTCTCCGAACTCCTCCGCCATGAACGCGACTTCGCCGCCAACGCCTCCCACCAGCTACGCACCCCTCTCACCGGTCTGCAACTCGCCCTGGAAGCGGGCCTCGCCCAGGACGACGACGCCGGGCTGCGACCCGTCCTGGCCGAAGCACTGGCCACCACCCACCGCCTGCACCACACGGTGGAGGAGGTGCTGCGTCTGTCGGGTGCCGGCAAGGTGTCCCCCTCCGCCGCCGGGAAGATCGCGGTGGGGCAGCTGCTGCGGGACGCCGAGGAACGCTGGCACGGCCTGTTCGCCCGGGACGGCAGACGCCTGGAGTGCGCCGCACGGGACACACCGGCCGACGTCCTGGTCCCAGGCGCGCCCGTGTCGGAGGTGCTCGGCATCCTGCTGGACAACGCCCGCGTGCATGGGCGCGGCACCGTCCGGGTCACCGTGCGGGACCTGGAGGACGCCCTCGCCTTCGACGTGCGTGACGAGGGTGCCGTGGCGGGCGAGCCGGCCCGGCTGTTCGACCGGGGACACACCGGGGACGGACCGGGGGTGGGCATCGGCCTGGCTCTCGCCCGGGACCTGGCCGTCTCGCTCGGCGGCAGGATCTCCCTGACCAGTGCTCGCCCCGCCACCTTCACCTTGCTGATTCCCGTCGACCGGGACGAGGCACAGGAGTCGCCCGGGTGAGAGGGCCGTCCTGCGCCGCCCTCCCGTGTGTGGCCGTCCTTCGGCCTTGAGGAAAACAGACCTGCTTGATGAAGACACGACCGCTTCTTCCGTGTGCGTTCACACATGCGCCGTTTCCGGTACGCAAGGCGCGACTCTGATGGGCCCGCCTCGCAAAGCACCCCAAAGAGCCGGGAGATGCACACATGTCCAGAAGTCATGTCAGACTCGCAGCCGTTTTCGCTGCTGCCGGAGCCCTGACCGGCGTGACTGCCGTCCAGCCCCCCGCTTTTGCCGCCACCCACCACCAGGCCCCCGCCAAGAACGTCCTGCTGATCTCGGTCGACGGACTGCACCAGCCAGACCTGGCCTGGTACGTCTCCCAGCACCCCAACTCCGCGCTGGCCCGGCTGGTCGGCGGCGGCGTGGAGGACACCCACGCCAAGACCACCACGCCGTCCGACTCCTTCCCCGGCATGGTCGCCCAGGCGACCGGTGGCGGCCCCGGCACCACCGGCCTCTACTACGACGACACCTACAACGCGGCGCTCCTGCCCGCCGGGACCACCAGCTGCAAGACCGTCAAGCCCGGTGCCGAGGTGGACCTCACGGAGGACCTGGACAGGAACCAGGCATCCATCGACGCCGGTCAGGGCCTCACCGGCCTGCCGGACAGCCTCCTGTCGATGACGGGCAACCCTGCGAGCCTGATCAACGCCTCCAAGCTGCCGGTCGACCCCAAGACCTGCAAGCCGGTCTACCCGCACTCCTACCTCAAGGTGAACACCGTCTTTGAGGTAGCCGCAGCGCGGGTCTGCGCACCGCGTGGTCGGACAAGCACGCGGCGTACGAGATCCTCAACGGGCCCTCGGGCAGCGGCATTCAGGACCTGTTCACGCCCGAGATCAACAGCGACGCCCTCGACTGCCCGGCCGGCGACGACTGGACCAAGGACAACCAGGCCACCGAGCAGTACGACGGCTACAAGGTGAAGGCCGTCCTCAACGAGATCGACGGCTACGACCACAGCCGGGCCCACAAGATCGGCACCCCGGCGATCTTCGGCCTCAACTTCCAGTCGGTCTCCACCGCGCAGAAGCTGCCCGCCTCCGACGAGCTCGAAGGCGGCTACACCGCCAAGAACGTGCCCGGACCGCTGCTGGCGAAGAACCTGGACTTCGGCAACGTGAAAATCGGCGCCCTGACTTCTGAGATCGCCAAGCGGCACCTGGCCGACAGCACCACGGTCATCCTGTCCGCCAAGCACGGGCAGTCGCCCACCGAGCCCACCGCGCTCACCCGGATCGACGACGGCCCGCTGCTGGACAGCCTCAACTCCGCCTGGAGGAAGATCCATCCCGCCGCCGGCGATCTGGTCGCGCACTCCGTGGACGACGACGCGATACTGCTCTGGCTGACCGACCGCTCGCAGGCCGCCACCGAGTTCGCAAAGAAATACCTGCTGGCGCAGAGCGGCACCGGGACCGACATCAACGCCGCACCCAAGGCCTTCACCCGCAGCGGACTCAGCAAGGTCTACGCCGGCAAGACCGCGGCCCACTACTTCCACGTCGAGGCCGGTGACGCCCGTGTCCCGGACATCTTCGGCCTCGCGCAGTACGGCGTCGTCTACACCGGCGGCACCAAGAAGATCGCCGAGCACGGCGGCGCCCACGCTGACGACCTGGACGTTCCGCTGGTGGTGTCGGGCGCCTCGGTTCCGGACGGCGTGCGCGACTCCGCGAGCATGCAGACCAAGCAGATCGCACCGACGATCCTGAACCTGCTCGGTCTGAACCCCCGCTCTTTGCAGGCCGTGCGCGAGGAGCACACCACGGTGCTGCCGGTCCGCTGAGCGATCCGGTGTGCCCCGGCCTGACGAGGGCGGGCCGCCCATGTCGAGGTCACCTGGGCGGCCCCGTGCCGGGTGGGGGTTCAGCCGTTCGGGCCTGCCGGGGTCGTGGTGGTCTTGAAGCCCTCGGTCTTGTTGGCCTGGAGGGCGAAGTCGTTGGTGAACGTCTTGCTGAGGTCTACCGACCCCTTTACATTGCCGACCAGTTTCTCCGTCGCCAGGGAGATCTTCGGACCGCCGGTAGCCGCCGTGGAGGAGCGGCACCAAGGTGGTGATGATCAGCGGGATGGTGAGCGGGCTGAGGAGTGTGGAGGCGAGGACGAGTCCCACCATGGCGGGCTGGTCGCCCTCACCCTTGCCGGTCCAGACGGTGGCTCCGGCGGCCACCGGCATCGACACGATCAGGATCATCGCGGTGATCAGTCCGCTGCCGCCGGTCGCCCTCGCGCACTTCGCCCTTGACCTGGACGCGGTGTGGAGTTTCTGGATCGCCTACATCCTCACCCGACCGCTCGGCGCGTCCATCGGCGACTACCTCTCCCAGCCCACCGGCGACGGCGGCCTGGGTATGGGAACCGTCGTCACCAGTGCGCTGTTCCTCACCGTCATCCTCGGTCTGGTCGTGCATCTGTCGGTGACCCGCAAGGACGTGGCGCAGTCGCAGTGCGCCGCCCGGCATGCGGCCTGAGCAGGGGCGCGGCCCGCGTTCAGGATGCGTTCAGGCTGGCGCTGCCAAGATCGGTCCGGCGATCACTCTTCGAGGTCGCCTCGTTGCATAGGGTGCTCGCCCCTCAGCCTCGGGGCGGGCGTTCTGCCGTACGACCGAATCGGAGCCCCCCACCATGCAGCCACCGGAAGTGTTCACTGATCTCGAGGTCGCGAGCGCGACCAAGTCTGTGATGAAGAAGCTGCCCGAGGTCACTCTGGCGTTCTGGATCATGAAGATCGCCGCGACCACCCTCGGCGAGACAGCCGGAGACCTCTTCGCCCAGACCCTGAAGCTCGGCTACTTCCTCACCACGATCGCCCTGTTCCTTCTGTTCGTGGTGACCTTGGTCGTCCAGCTGAGGTCCAGCCGCTACAACCCGTTCTTCTACTGGACCGTGATCCTGTCGACCAGCATGGCCGGCACCACGATGTCCGACTTCATGAACCGTGACGCGAGCACCAAGTTCCTTTCTGGCGGTGCCACTTCGCTCGGCTGGGGACCGCAGGGTCTCGGCCTCGGCTACCCCACCGGGGCAGCGATCCTCATCTCGATCCTGCTGGTCATCTTCGCCGTCTGGAAGATGTCCGGGATGACCTTCCAGATCCGCGACATCGTCACCTTCCGCGGCGAGGCGCTGTTCTGGTCGGCGATCCTCGTCTCCAACACCCTCGGCACCTCCATGGGTGACTTCCTCTCCGACAGCTCTGGGCTCGGTTACGCCGGTGGCGCTCTGCTCGTGAGCGGGGCGCTCGCTGTGCTCGTCGCCCTGATGAAGGTGCCGGTGGTGCCGAACGTGCTGCTGTTCTGGATCGCCTTCGTCCTCACCCGCCCCCTGGGCGCCACCGCGGGTGACTTCCTGACCAAGCCGGTCGCCAAGGGCGGCCTGGACCTCGGCACCGCAGGGTCCTCAGTCGTGCTCCTGGGCATCCTGCTCAGTCTGGTGGCCTACGCGCAGGTCCAGGAACGCCGGACCACCGCACCGAGGCCGACGGGACGGGAGCCGGTCAGTCAGCGGGCCGACTGAGTCCGGTCACTCGACAGGCAGGTCGACCCGGAAGCGTGCCCCGCAGGTGTGACCGCGATCGTGGGACACCTCACCGCCGACGGCGCGTGCCAGGCGCCGTGCGAGCGGCAGTCCGAGACCCGCGCCGTCGTGCCCGTCGCTGGGGTCGGCGCGGCGGCCGGGCTGGAAAAGGTCGTCGGCGAACGCCGCCGGCACACCGGGGCCGTCGTCGGTGACGTCGATACGCACGCTGCCGGGCAGCCGCCGCGTGGACACGGTCATCGCGGAATGTGCGTAGCGCACCGAGTTGGTCAGCAGCGGGTTGACGATGCGTTCGAGGAGGGCGGACGCGACTCCTGCCTGTAGTCCTGGATCCTCCACGTCGACGACGATCTTCACATGCTCCGGTGTGTCGAGGCTCTCGACCAGTCGGCGCAGGACCGGCACGACGGAGGTGGTGCCGGGAGCCGTCGAGGCGTTCTGCGCCCTGTCTCGGGCGTCGTCGAGCAGGGACAGAGGCACGACAGCCCGCAGTTCCAGCCCGTGCTGGAGGGCATCCGGGTGCCCCGCATTAGCCCGGGCCGGCCCCGCACCAAGCCGGACAAGGTCCGCGCCGATAAGGCCTACGGCTCTCGCGCGAACCGCGCCTACCTGCGCAGACGAGGTGTCGCGTGCACCATTCCGGAGAAGGCCGACCAGGTCCGCAACCGCCAGAAGCTCGGCACCCGAGGCGGCCGACCGCCCAAGTTCGACACGGCCGACTACAAGGAGCGCCATGCGGTGGAATGCGGGATCAATCGGCTGAAGCGCCACCGAGCCGTCGCCACGCGATAGGACAAGCTCGCCGTCCGTCACGAGGCAACCGTACTGGTCGCAGCCATCAACGAGTGGCTGTGACCAGCAGCCGTCCGCACCCACAGGGCCTGTCCGGTTGATCCTCCCGGACTCCCATCGAGTCGGACGCGGGTCACGGACCACCCGAGTCGTCGGGCTCGACCACGCGGAAGCGTTCTGCAACGACAAGGGTGTCGTCATCAATGACCGGGGTGGGTCCCAGGTACTCCCTCACGCCCTCGCTCCGGAAGAACTCTTCGTGCGCTGCCCGCCACTCCGCCACGTCGGAGTAGCCGCGTCCCTCTGCTCGAGCGAAGTCGCCGTCGATCTCCTTCATGGGAACGACGCGCACGTCGACGAGCTCGATCGTGACGGCCGGACGGCCTTCGGAATCAAGCACCCAGAATCGTTGTCCGGTCACCGGTACTGCCTCGCCGGCGTGTTCGTAGATCTCCAGGAGACCCGTGAGCGTGGTCTTCTGACCGCTCAAGATCGCCGCCACACCACGGTCACGTTCCGGACCCGGGAAGGCGAGTTCAAGAGTCGGAAGGTCGTCATGTCCCATCGAGCGAGGTTATGGAGCCCGGCCGCGTTGATCAAGGGCCACCGCTCCGCTCGCCCCCGAACCCACAGCAACCACTTTCACAACACGCCCTAGGGGAGCCGTATGCGCCCGTCTCGCCCGGTTGCGCCATCGTCCAAGCCGCCCGTGCGGGCGAGTGCATAGAATCCGATCCCATGCCGAAGCCTGACGAGCTGCTCGTTGCGATAACTGCCCTTGTGGAGTCCAGACAGAGCAATCAGATGTCCCTGACCGTGGTCACCAGTGGTGCTGTCATCACCGGTCGGCTCGCTCCGGAAGCCATGTGGAGGCAGAGGGTGTCGGAGGTGCTGACGGACTCAGCCGATCTGGGCGAGTTCTCCGCCGTCTTCGACAACCCCGCGAGGAAGGACGGACCGCCCACGCATCTGCATTTCCACGTCGCCCGGATCCTGCAGGGTACGGTGGGGATCCCGGAGACAGGGGGGATGTACCGCGTCGCGATCGAGGACGTCAGTGCCTGGACCATGGGCGACTTCAGCTACTCGGACCACTAACTGGCCCCAACAAAAAGCGGGTTGATCATGTGACTGTCGGCTTGGTCGCTCGTTGATGGGGGCATGGGGAAGCGTCAGTCGCGGCCGTGGATCGCGTCGGACGAACTGTGGTCGCTGATCGAGCCGTTGCTGCCCGTACCGGCGCCGAAACAGGTCGAGGGACGACCGCTAGGGCGTGTATCGAAAGCCCGGACAGGCCGGGCGGGGCGATGCCCCGGTCCGGCCCGTCCGCTCTCTGCTAAAGGTCGAGCTGATGCTGGTGTGTCGTGTGCGTGGGTGTGTAGCCGAGACCGTCGTTGATCCGTCGCATGTGCGTGTTGCTGTCGGCGGTGTCGGTCAGGAGGCCGTCGAGGTCCGGATAGTCCCTATGGGCCCGTCGGATCGACTCGGCCTTCATCCATCCGCCGAGGCCGTGTCCACGGTGCTCGGGCAGCACACCGGTGCCGTAATGCTGGCCGTCACCTGCGCCGTTGCCGGGGATGACGAGTTCGGTGAACCCGGCGATCGAGCCGTTGGAGGCGTCGACGGCGACGACGGTGTGCAGGTGGTCCCCGCGCTGTTCGACGGCCTTCGCCGCGGCCCGCACGCGGTCCACGTCCCAGGCCACGGTGCCGTACTCGGCGTCGTCCATGGGCATGTCGTCCATGGCGCGGCGTGAGGCGGCGAACGTCCGGGCGAGGTCGTCGGGGACGGTTCCCTGCCATGACGTCAGCCGGTAGCCGGGATGCGGACGCTCGACGATCCCAGCGAGGACGGTGGTGTCCACCTCGGCCATTGCCAGGCGGGTGTACCTGAAGGTGAGGACCTTTCGGAAACCGCGCGCTGCCAGGAAGTGGTCGCCGGGCGATTCGGCTTCTGCCTGTGCGACGACGCGGCGTCGGGCGTTGTCCCGGGCGGTGGCCACGACGGTGTCGAGGAGCCGGGAGCCGACGCCCTTGCGGCGCTCTGCAGGATGAACGCGGAGGTCGAGCTCGGCGAGGTGCTCCTGTCCGCCGTCGAGCAGGCGCAGGAAGGCGGTCCCGGCAGGGATGGAGTCCGCGTCCGACGCCAGCCAGGCGAGACGCCGGCCGTGCGGCCCGTGAGCGGGGTCGGTCAGTGGGGTGATGCGAAGGGACAAGGTGTCTCCGTCGAGAGGAGGTGGCAAGGGTCAGTACGCGAGCTCAACTCCTGGGCACTCGTGCGCATGTGCTCCACACCTCCTGGTCGACAGCGCCGGCCTGCACCGATGCGGGCGGCTGGGTGAACCTAGCTGGCCGACGGACCCCTGGGCAACGGATTACTGACTTCGGCTCGTTAGGGTGAACTTTCGCGAGGTTCCCAGTGGGCCCCGGTGTGGTGGCTGTATCCCGTGGTGTGTGAGGTATGCGGATGGGGGCGGGCTGACCACTGCGGGACGGCGGCGCCGAGAGTCGGTACGGCTGCAGGCGGCCGAGTTGTTCGAGCAGAAAATCAAGCCGTCGGAGGTGGCACGGCGCCTGAGAGTGAGCCCGAAGTCTGCCTATCAATGGCATCAGCTGTGGCGGGACGGCGGTGTTCAGGCTCTGGCCTCCCGTGGCCCGAGCGGATCGCGGTGCCGTCTATCCCCGCGCTGTCTGGAGAAGCTGGCTGCGTACCTCGAGCAGGGGCCGGCCGCGCACGGCTGGGTGGAGGACCAGGTGTGGACAGCGGCGAGAGTGGCCACCCTGATCGGCAGGAAGTTCCACATCTCCTACAGCGTCTCCGGTGCGACGAGGCTGATGCGCCGGCTCGGCTTCAGCCCGCAGGTGCCCGCGCGGCGGGTCGCTGAGCGCGACGAGCAGGCAGTCACCGTGTGGAAGGAGGCGACCTGGGCCGAGGTAAAAGAGCCCGGGCGGCCTGCGGGGGCTACATCTGTTTCGAGGACGAGGCAGGCTTCACCCGCCAGCCGCCCAAAGGACGTACCTGGGGCCGACGCGGAGTGACTCCGCGGGTGACAGTGAGCGGACGGCGTTCGGGACGGTTGTCCGTGGCCGGGCTGATCGCTATGCGACCCGGCTTCCGGACCCGGCTGTGTCACCGCCTGCGCACTCACCCATCGGGCAAAGGCAAGCGACGCAGCATGGGAGAGCGCGACTTCATCGCGCTGATCGACGGCATTCACCAGCTCGTCAAAGCGCCGATCGTGCTGGTGTGGGACCGCCTGAACACCCACGTCTCCCACGCCATGCGTGAGCTGATCTCCGAGCGTGCATGGCTGACAGTGTTCCTGCTACCTGCCTACTCGCCCGACCTCAATCCCGTCGAAGGGGTATGGGCACACGTCAAGCGCAGCCTGGCCAACCTAGCCGTGGTGGCCCTCGACCGGCTTGAGGCCCTCGTCCGCAACCGGCTCAAACGACTTCAGTACCGGCCCGACACCCTCGACGGCTTCATAGCGGGAACCGGCCTGACCCTCGACGATCCAACGTCACCCTGACAAGCCGAAGTCAGTAACGAAGAGACGGTGCGCGTGTGTGGTCACAGCCACTCGTTGATGGCCGCGACGAGGACGGTCGCCTCATAGCTGACCGCGAGCTTGTCGTATCTCGTGGCCACGGCGCGATTCCTTTTGAGACGATTGATGCCACATTCGACCGCGTGCCGAGCCTTGTAGTCCTCGGCGTCGAACGTGGGCGGCCGGCCGCCGCGAGCGCCGAGTCTCTTGCGGTTGCGGGCCTGGTCGGCCTTGTCCGGGATGGTGCAGCGAATGCCACGTCGGCGCAGGTAGGCTCGGTTCTTGCGGGAGGCGTACGCCTTGTTGGCCCACACGCGATCGGGGCGGACGCGTGGCCGTCCCGGTCCGATGCGGGGCACTCGAACCGTCTCCAGCACCGGTTCGAACTGCGGCGAGTCTCCACGCTGCCCGGCCGTCACTACGATCGACATGGACTTCTGCCCCTGCTCGACGGCCAAGTGCAGCTTGGTGGTCAACCCACCGCGCGAACGCCCCAGCCCGTGATCACCAGGCTCGGTGACGACACCACCCGGTAACTCCTTCTGCAGGTCACCCCGCTTCCGGGCCCCGGCCGCATGCTGATGGGCACGGCATACCGTGGAGTCGACGCTCAGGTCCCACGTGATCGCCCCCTTTGCGTCGGCCAGGGACTGGAGGTGGGTGAGGAACCGGTCCCAGGTGCCATCCCGTTGCCATCGGCGGAACAGGTCGTAGATCCGGCCCCACGGCCCGTACTCGACGGGTACGTCCCGCCACGGAACACCGGTCCGGACCCGGAACCGTATGCCGTCGATCAACTGCCGCCGAGACCAGACAGGCGGCCGACCTGCCTTCACACCCTTCGGCAGCAACGGCTCCAGCGCCGCCCACTGATCGTCCGTGAGATCTCCCCGCCCCATGGACGGTGATCATTCACCGCCTCAAGATCCACTTTCGACACACGGCCTAGTGCGAGACGTCGTTCGATGCCAGGTGCCACACCGACCCAGACATGCCGAGGCGAGTACGACCGACCGACTCAACAGCGCGTCCCTCTGCTCACCAGTCGATCTCTCCGTCCTCGTCTACGGAGGGATGGGCGACGGAGTCGAGCCGGTCGGTCCGATCGTGGTGTTCCATGGCCTCGGCCACCTCGTGGAGCCAGGTTCCAAGGCTCGGCCACCCCAGGAAGTAGGCATGGTCGGCGTGCGGGGCGTGACCGAGATGGTCCTGCCACAAGCCCGGGCCCGCGTCGATGAAGTGCTCATCGCCATGGCCGCCTGCGAAGGGGATCCACTGCCTTCCCCACCACGGAGTCTGCTGCTCGTCTGGGTCGTCCTCGCCCTCCCAGATCTTCATGCGCCCCTGTCTCACGCCGGCGATTGCGTCCGTGGAGTACAGCGGGCCGCACGGCAGAATGCCGACATAGGACGAATCCCCGTCGTGGCACAGGAGCGATGCGCGCAGGTCGGTGGGAAGACGTACGCCCAACGCGACTTCGAGCTGGTCGATGGCCTGTGGCGAAGCCGGAGGAGCAAGCTCTGCGAGTCGAGCGGGCGCATGCCGGGCCAGCCATGCGTCGATGCGCTGCCAGGAGGCGGCGACGGGCGGAATCACCGGCGTGATGCCGATCAGAGGCGGCTCGATCATGAGCTGAAGCATCTCAGCCCGAGACCAGCCGCAGGCTGAGAGGTGCAGGTTGAGGGGCGCTCCTCATGTGCCTGGGCAGGCCGGTAGATAAAGAACAAGCTCAGCCGGAAGGTGTGTTCCAGGTCGAAGCGGCGGAGGAAGGACTGCCACCAGCGGTCCACGTCCGCCGGTGCGGCGGCGGTGGCCGAAGACCACAGCCAGACCGGTTTCGGGTCACGGTCACCAGGCAGGCGCTCGACCTTCAGGCGGATCAACGTGTCGTGCAGGATGGGGAGTTCTTTCTTGGCGTGGTTCAGCCAGGGGCCGCTGTGAGTGAGCCGGGGGTGCATGCGGTCCCAGGCCGTCGCGGTGGCCGTGCCGTAGCGGGTGGTGTCCGTGGCGGTCGTGACGTCGGGCTCGTGCCAGCTGTCGGGCTTCTTGAACGTGAGGACGCCGCCATGCCGGCGGGGGCGCCCGCCCCGTTGACCCGACCGGGCGGGGCCGGGGTCGCGGAGCACGACCCGGTCCGAGCGCAGGCGCCCGACCAGTACGACGGGCAGGTGGGCGAGAGCGTGGGTCAGGTAGGCGACGTCGTAGCCGGAGTCCATCACGATCAGGATGTCCGGATCGCCCGGCCTCCAGTGGCCTGCACTCGTCAACCGCTTCACGACATTGTGGAGTTGGTCGGCAGTGACGGTCGTCGCGTCGTCGGTCGGGCCCAGGCGGACCGCGTCCAGGAGAGCGACCCAGGAGGTGCGGCCGGACTCCAGGGCCGCGACGAAGGAATAGGGCCAGCCGGGCACCAACTGGTCCGAGCTGCGGTCGCCGCGTCCGTAGACATGACAGAAGAGCCGGTCGCCGCTGGTGGGAGCGTCGGGTCGCAGCCAGTGCGACACGTCCACGGCGAGCACGATCCGCCCGTCGGCCGCCTTCGGCAGCGGCAGGCCGGCCCGCCAGCGTGCGGCGCAACCGTGTCGGCTCCAGCCATCCACGGTCCAGGGCCGCGTACAGCGCACCGTGCCCGCGCCGGTGCTCGACCGCCAAGGAGAGCTCGACCAGGGTTTTCACCGGCCCGTCCGCGCACAGCACCGCGTCGGTGAGCTCGAAGAGCGCGTCCGCCCGCTTGTAGAGACACTCGTAGAACTCGACCCGAAAGCGGGACAACAGGCCCAACGCCTCGATTCCGGCCACCCCGACAGGCAGACTCATGGGCAGCGGCCGTTATCTCGTGCTTTGTGACTCGACATCTCGAAGCGTGGAGAACGGCCGTCTCCGCTCTCCCGTCAAGAGCCGCAGGTCAGCAGGACGAGGTACCTGGCCGTGCGGGGTTGCTGTAAGCGGCTGGCCGCCGGGTGTCCCCCGGTTCGCTGGTCCGGGCGGGTGAAAGTCGGTCGACGGAGGACGAAACCCCTGGTCTGAAGGGAATGTCCGCGAGTTCCGCATGGAACCTCACCTGACGTGAACCTCCGCCGGGCGTCCTCCTCCCAACTGGTCCGACAGGGCTCGGAGCCGGCCCGCACCTGGCGGGTCCGGAGGAGTCGCTGGTACTACCCGGTCCTCGCCCTGACCGTGCTGGGCGCGCTCGCCGAGCTGTTCCTGGTCGGCGTGGCCGTGGCTGCACTGGGCGGGGCGCACTGGGCCCTCGGTGAAGTGGAGAGCCGGTGCCGGAACAACGAACAGGCCTGCGCCATCCTGTCCGGCGTCCTCACGCCCCTGCTCACCCTGGCCCTGGCCACCCTCACGTACCTGGTCTTCCGCTTCCGGCAGGTGAGCGGGGCCTACCTCAGGATGGCCCGGGAAGCACCACTGGATCTGGTGGAGACGGCGGGCGGCATCTTCGGGCGGGTGGTTGGCCGGGACCAGTTGTGCGACGTGCTCATGGAGGATCTGAGGGTCAGTCGATTCCGTCGCACCCATTTGGTGGTTGGCGGCATCGGTGCGGGCAAGACCGCGCTGCTCGTGCTTCTCACGGAGCGGCTGGCACAGCGCAAGGCGGTGCCCGTCCCGCTGCGGCTGCGCGGCGCGGGGAGCGATCTGGACTTTCGGCAGCTGGCCTACGACCGCTTCAAGCGAGAGGTGCAGGAGCACATCCGATCCGAGGGCGAGGCGGAGAAGGTGTGGCAGTGGCTGTGCCGGCAGGGCCGCATCGTGGTCCTGGCGGACGGCCTCGAGGACGCCCTGACGGGGGACGGCCAGAAGGAGGAGCGCGACACCGTCATCCGGCTGGCGATCCGCCGTGCCAATGAGGAGCGCCTGCCGCTCATCATCACCTCGCGCCCGCACGACGCGCTGCGTGGCCTGGATGCCTCACTGACCGATCTGGAACCGCTCAGCGAGGAGGCGGCCCTCGCTTACATCTCCTCCGGTACCGCCTGGGAGGACCGGCAACGGCTCGACTGGATCGTGGAGAAGGCGGGGATCGCCGAGGCCCCGACCTATCTGCAGGTCGCGAGCGACCTGCACGAGGAGGGCCTGCTGGAACGCGCCCTCACCGGTCGGCTCGAGGAGGGCGTGGAGACACGCGGCGGCGACCGGGCGGGGTTGCGCCTGCACCTGCTCGACGCGTGGCTGAGCGCCCTCGTCGCCGGAAGGCTGTCCCCGCAGCTGCCGCTCGGCCGGGACGAACGCAGGGTGGTGCTGGACTACCTGTCAGCGCTGGCGTGCGGGGCGCTGGCCGACGACGCTGCCGAGATCGATATCACCGATGTGGTTGACGAACACGATCCGGAGGGGTCCCGGTTCCCGGAGATCGTCCGGGAGCTGGCCAAGCGGGCCCAGGCAAGCCGGATGGACATCCGCCTGGCCGCACACTGGGGCACCCGTATGGGCCTGGTGGAACTCGACGGGGACCGCGTGCGGTTCCAGCACAGCGTGATCCAGGCTCATCTGGGTGCCCGGTTCATGAACGCGGTGATCCATCCGCACGTGCCCGAAGAGCCCACGGAGGGCTCGTACTTCCCGGCGGCGCTGGCGAGCCCGGGTCGCGAACTGCTGATCGCCCTGGTGCTCTACTCGCGTACGCCGGAGGGCTCCTGCGCGCACGCGGCGTCCCCCGCGGGCGACCGCACCTGGTGCCCGGTGGCCTCGGCGCGGGACCTCCTGCTGCGCGCGGCAGGCCGGGCACAGTCGGCCGGCACCGGCCACCAGGGCGCCACCGGCGCCCAGGACGCCGGGCGCGCCGAGGGGGCGGTCGATCCGCGGCACGTCTTCGGCCGCACCCTGCACACCAAGGCGCTCGAACTGTACGCCGCCGCCCTGGAGATCGACTGCGTCGCTGCGGACCCGCAGCAACACCGTATCGCCATGGAACTGACGACGTCGTGGTCGGACCTGCGGGCGCGCGACCCGTACACGCTGCGCGTGGCCAAGGCGCTTCTGGTCTCCCGCTTCGGTGAGGCCGTGCGCAGCGTCGCCCGCCGCCACTCCTTCCAGCCCGCGTATGCGGAACTCTTCGAGATCGGGCGCCTGGAGCCGTCGCATGACGTACGGGTCGCCATCGCGCAGGAGATCGGCGCGGGCGGCGACCAAGCCTTCGACGTGCTCCAGCCACGGCTGCGCGGTCCTCAGACCATCCGCGAACAGCCGTTGGGGCGCAGACCGGAGTGGCTGGTGGACCTGTGGGACGACAAGGCCGAGTGGCAAGGGAACCCCGGACCTGATGGACCCGACGGCACGCAGGACGACATCGCGCGGCTGCGCAGGCGAGAGGAGGAGGAACGTGAGGAGGAGGAACACAAGTGGCGGGACAATGTGCTGTGCGCCTGGCTGATCCCCCTGCTCGTGGGTTCCGTCACCACCCGCCGCCACCACGACACCCCGTACGAGATCCTGGAGAGCTGGGTGCGGCGGGTCAGGGCCTGCGACGAGAACGACGACGGCTCCGGCCTGGACCTCACCCTGGAGATCGCCCTCGCCCAGGGCTTCAAGTACGCGGCCAACCGCCGTGCCCGTCATCTGCACGCCCGACCCCAGGCCCGCGAGTACCTCAGCGAACAGGCCTGGGACATGCTCAGACGCTCCCGGTTCTGGTTCACCCGCGTCACGCTGCTGCACGCGCTGACGCTGTGGGAGCTGCCCGACGGCGCGAGTGCTGCCCCGGGCCCCGAGGATCACGGCTTCGACCCGGCGGAACAGGTACGTCAGTGGCTCGCGCTGCCCGACGGCGCGCCGCAGCATCCCTTCGTCGAGGCCGCCGCCGAGCTCTGTGTCTGGGCCCTGATGACCCGTCGGCCCGATCGGTTCCTGTGGATCGACGAGTCCGGTGGGTCCGCGCACGTCGGTTCCCGGACGGCCGGGGACGGGGATGTGCGCAAGCACCAGCTGTGGATTCCGCCCTCCACCGGCTGGAGCACCCTGCATCCGCGCGCCCAGCAGCTCCTCGCCGACGTCATGCTGCTGCTCAACCTCGCCGGCCGCGGCGACTGGCCCAAGGACCGGCTGCGGCGCCTGCACCGCACGGCCCGGCCGGAGCTGCCGCCGTGCCTGACCAAGGACCGCCGCCCTCTCGACCCGGGCCGCTCCCTGGTGCGCACGGCCGCCGCCCACGCCGGCTCCAACTGCCGCGACGACTGTGCCTTCGAGCTATGTCCGTATCCTCCCTCGGGGCTGGACGGCTACCGTCCGGAGCTTTCCGAGGCCTTCTGCCGGGGTCAGTTGACACTGCTGTCGCGGTCGCGATGGCGATCCCTCGTGAGACCCGAGGCGCGCTGGCAACGGGGCACGGACCTGGCCGACCTGAGGCTGTTCTGGGAGCAGATGGGGAAGCGGGCGCTGAACAGCCATCGCGGAAAATAACCGGGCCTTCTCGCGACGTACCCGGACTTCCCTTCCTAAAGGGGCCGTACGGAGACGTCAGCGGCCTCGGGGCCTGCCCTGCGCGCCCGTCACCGTTCTGCGCAGTGGGGTGCCGGCCAGTTCGGTGACGGTGTCGGCGCGGTCGTGGATGCCGTGCGTGCCGAAGGGGGTCACGGAGGCCAGTGCGTGTGCCGCGGCGCGCAGGCCCAGTTCGAGTGCGACGTCCTTGCCGTCGGCGATCCGGAAGGGCACGGGCCCGGTCCGGGTCCACAAGTCCGCTACCGTCGCGTCGGCCGGTGCGCGGAGGGCCCGGACCTCGTGCCACCGACCCGCCAGGCGCACCCGGGCCGTGTAGGTGAGCGCGCTGCCGTCCGCCTCCACGCGACCGTCGGCCAGCAGCACCCGGCCGCCCCACGGGTCGTGGTCGATGTGTCCGACCAGCCGGGCTCCGGGTGACGGGGCGTCGTCGTCGGGCAGCGGCAGGTCGACGGCGGCCTCCAGCATGAGGCCGGCGCCGTCGAATTCGCCGTGCAGGCGCTCCCGGTACCGCATGCCGCGCGGGGGAACCCGCATCGCCGTACAGCGGGAGTCCTTCGGGACGCCCTCGGGGGCGGCGCCGTCGAGGTAGTGCCAGGCATCGCGGTAGCCCATCTCCATCAGGGTGTCGGCGGTGACGTGTCCTGCGAAGAACTCGGGGTCCAGTGGCAGCGGGTACTCCGGTTTGACCACGTGCAGTGTGAACGGCTGGGACGCGGTGGCCAGTTCGGCGAACAGCGCCCCGTTCGCGGACATCTCGATCATGTGGACGTACTGTTCCAGCGGTCCGTCGCCCCAGTACGGCGTGTTTCCGATGCACCAGGTCAGCCAGACCTCGTCGGCGCTGCGGCGCAGAGCCTCCCCCACATTGGCGTCCTGGACCCATACGGCGTCGGTCCAGATGTGTTCGTCGCGATGCAGCGGTGGCATGAACAGCGGCAGCGACATGCCCGCGGCCAGCAGTTCCGCGTCGACCTCGGTGTGCGGTACGGCGACGCAGGTCTTGGTGGCGAAGTCGACCAGGTTGAAGGTGCCGGGCAGCGGCGAGGAGCGGATGGCGTTTGGGTCGATGCCGAGCGCGGGGAAGACTCGGTGGATCACCCCGTCCGCGTCGCCGAGGGCGGGCTGCGCCCAGGGTCCGCGCAGGTAGTCCGACAGCGGCAGCGGCGAGTTGAAGTCACGGACACGCAGGTCGGACCAGCGCCGGCCCATTTCCGCCGGGTCCTGGCCGGACAGCAGCATGCCGGTGGTGAGGATGCCGCCGGAGGTGCCGTCGACGTGATCGAACTCCGTACCGTACTCGTCGAGCGCCCGGACCACGCCGGTCTGCCAAGCCACCCGCATCCCGCCGCCCGCCAGGACCAACGACCGTTTCATCGCCGATCACCGCCTCACCGGATCCCGGGCCCTGCCGTATCGGCGTCCGCGGCGACGAGGGACTCGGCCGGGCGGGGCGGCCGGCGCCACAGCAGCCAGCACAGCCCCGCCGTGGCGAGGTCGAACAGCGCCACGAGCAGTGCCAGGCCGGTGAACAGGTCCCTCGCCACCCCTGCCGTCACCAGGGCGAACGCGCCGAACTTCTGTAGCCCCACCCACAGCAGCGGGAAGGAAGGCGCCCGCGGGGACAGCAGCTGTTGGGCGAGCAGCCCCCCGATGACGATCACGAACATGCCGACGGTCGCGAAGAGATGCCGACTCAGGGACACGGAGCGGGCCGAGTTACTGATCGTTTCAGAATGAGTAGAGCTGCGGGTCTCGTGCTCGACGATCTTGGTCGGCAGGGTGTCCGGGTGCGTGCTGATCTTGTTCCGGACGACCTGTGGGAACGGGTGGCCCCGCTCCTGCCACCCGCTCCCGAACGACGCCACCGGCATCCCGGGCGGTTGCGTGTTCCTGACCGAACAGCACTCGCCGGCGTCCTGTTCGTACTGCGGACCGGTGTCGCCTGGCGGGACGTCCCGGCGGAGACCGTGGGCTGCTCCGGAGTGACGGCCTGGCGCCGGCTGCGGGACTGGACCGAGGCCGGTGTCTGGCCACGCCTGCACGCCGCCCTGCTGACCGAGCTTCGCCACGCCGACCTGCTGGACCTGGACGACTGCTCCGTGGACGGATCGCACGTCCGGGCCCTCAAAGGGGGGACCACGTCGGCCCCTCACCCGTCGACAGCGCCCGCCCCGGCTCCAAGCACCACCTGATCGTCGACCGGCACGGAACCCCGCTCGCCGTCACACTCACCGGCGGCAACCGGCACGACGTCACCCAGCTCCTGCCCCTGCTCGACGCGGTCCCGCCGATTCGGGGAGCGCGGGGACGCCCCCGCCGCAAGCCACGGCGTCTGTATGCGGATCGGGGCTACGACTTCGACAAGTACCGCCGCCTGCTGTGGAAGCGGGGTATCAAGCCGTTGATCGCCCGACGCGGCGTCGCCCACGGTTCCGGACTGGGCAAGGTGCGCTGGGTCGTCGAGCGCGCCTTCGCCTGGCTGCACCAGTTCAAGCGGCTCCGCATCCGCTACGAACGCCGCGCCGACCTCCATCAGGGGCTGCTCGAATTGGCCTGCAGCCTCATATGCCTGCGCCGTCTGCGGACATCATCCTGAAGCGATCAGCTGGCTACGCTGTACCACCCCGGCCGCACCTCGGCCAGAAGCGGTTGCAGCGACCGCACTGCGGACCGCAGGTCCTCATCCGTGACGTCAACAGGCTCCGGCAGGCTCAGCCCATACCAGCGCAGCCGCCAGAGGTCGAAGACTTCGCTTCCGTCGGCTTCGAAGTCCACATCGACCTCAGTGCCGTTGCCGCTGACGAATCGACATCCCGCCCCATGAACCGTGTAGGAGTAGGTACCGATGTGCCCACTCCGGCTGATCCGGCGCGATCTGGCCAGGCCAAGGACGTCTGCCAGTCGCTCAAGCGAGGGGATCGCCACCCTCATGGCCTCGTCAATCGCTTTCAGAGCACGGACGTAACCGAGCACGAGGTCTTGCCCAGCCCCAACCCGTTCCATACGGCGTCACCCCCTGAGCCCGTGGCTAAAGAGATTGTTCCATGAGCCGCCAGCGTCTCCGCCGGACGGCATTCTGAAACGATCAGTTAGTGGAGAGCAGCTCCAGCACGGGGCCGGGGGCCACCAGCTGGCACACTCCGGTCACCATCGTCACCGCGGCGATGGCCGGGAGGACCAACCGGAGCGGGTCACCGGTCACCCGGGCCGGGAGCAGGGTCATGAGAGGGCACCCCACAGATCCCCCTTGCCGCGATGTACCAGACGATCGCCGCCCAGGTCACCGTGGCACCGACGAACCGGATGTCGTTGAGCCGCATTCGCCGCACCAGCAGCTGGGTGAGGCCGACCTGGCCGTCGAACCGGCCGGCCCGGATCCGCTTGTTGACCGGGATGATGATCCCCTGCCCGACCCAGGTGAGCAGCGCGATACCGACCAGGCAGACGGCCGCCAGCGCGACGTACCAGCTGCCCCACTCGCTTCCCACCAGCACAATGCCGGAGATGAACATCAGCAGTACGACGACCGTGAAGAACCGGGTCGCCAGCGTCATGGGTACGCCGAAGTGCACGTCGACGTTCTCAGGAGTCAGCGCACGCCAGGTGGGATACAGGAAGAGACGCAGCACCCACATGGTGCCCATGTACATCGTGGCTCCGAAGAGGAAGTACAGCGCGTTCACCAGCAGCAAGGTGTTCATGGCCGGGAGGTGAACAGCGGCTGTTCGGCGATCCCGAGGCCGTGCAGCGCGGCGGCTCCGGGGGCGTCGCCGAGGACGAGTCGGGCGCGGGCCTGCCTGCCCAGGGCGATGTCGGCGGCGCCTTCGAAGTAGATGGAGGACTTCATCAGCATCCCCCGGAAAGCGCAGTAGTTGACCGCGGCCACCCGCAGCGGCAGCCGCGTGTCGGGCGGGCGCTCGACCTCGATGAGCATGCCCAGCCGGTAGTCGTCCTCGGACTGGCTCGAGACGGCCCGGTCGCTCACCTGGAAGTCGAGGCTGGCCCGGTGTTTCGGCATGCCCCAGATGCCCTTGCCGCCCTTGACCGAGATCTCGCTGCTCACCGGAAGGTCCACGACGTACTGGCCGGTGCCGAAGCTGCCGCGCAGCAGCCCGGGCAGCAGGGGCAGCGCGGGCCGGGAGCCGTGGGTGCAGGCGATGGCCACGGAGAACTCGATGTAGCGGCCGATGTCGGTGCGGGCGTAGTCGACGACGGTGACGACGAGCAGACCGCGGCCGCCGGGGATCGCCAGCGGGTGCAGCTCGCCGCCGGGCAGCCGCCGCGCGGTCGACGGGGAACGCGGCCATCAGCGCGGGCGTGTCGGCGGAATCCACCGGCAGCACGAACGGGATGCCGTCGACGAGAGCGTGCCGTCCGGCAAGTCGTCGCTGCCGGCGCGGGACCGGTGACGGTGCCGCGGACAGGACCAGCCGGGCCAGGCCCAGTGCGGGATTCATCGCACCAGCTCCTCCAGGATCAGCGGATAGGTGTCGGCCGCCGCGCGTCGGCCCAGGAAGACGTCGAGGTGGCCGTAGCCGGTCAGGAGGTGCAGGCTGTCGCGGCCGGGGCGGTGACGGTGCCGGAAGTTGAAGGTGCGGCGCTGGCTCTCGGCGAGGAAGCAGCGGTGGTCCTCGCCGGCGAACAGCGCGAAGCGGGCGTCGGTCTGCGGTGCCCGGTCGGTGAAGGACAACAGCAGGCCCTCGACCGCGCCGGTGGCCACGAGATGGCCGGCCCGCACACAGGCGTCCATCTGCGCGAAGAAAGTCATGGGGACGTCGGCGAACTCGCCGCGGATCCAGTCGTGGGTGGCTTCGTCGAGGTTCGCGTGGGACCACAGGGCCGAGCGTCCGGAGCCGTAAGACGTCGTTTCAGTTGGTGAGTCGGCGGTAGCCGATGAGGGCTGCGGCTATGCCGACGAAGGCGAGGAAGCGCTCGGCCTTGCGCTCGTAGCGGCGGTGCAGTCTGCGGCATCCGGCCAGCCAGGAGACCGTTCTCTCGACGACCCAGCGGTGTCGGCCCAGCCGGTTGGAGGACTCGATGCCCTTGCGGGCGATGCGGTGGCGGATGCGGCGCTCGCGAAGCCATTTCCGCAGGTGGTCGTAGTCGTAGCCCTTGTCGGCGTGGAGCTTGGCCGGGCGCCGGCGGCGCGGGCCGCGGCGGGAGCGGATGGGCGGGATACCGCGCACGAGCGGCTGCAGGCCGAGGCTGTCGTGCATGTTTGCGACGGAGATGCCCAGCGACAGCGGCACGCCGTTTCGGTCGGTGATGAGGTGGATTTTCGATCCCGGCTTGCCACGGTCGGTCGGATTCGGTCCGGTCAGTGGCCCCCTTTTGCCGCCCGGACGCTGACGGAGTCGATGGCGCATCGCGACCAGTCCAGCTTGCCCCGAGCGCCGAGTTCGTCGAGGACGACCCGGTGCAGTCGGGCCCACACCCGCCCTCGGCTCCACTGGGCGAAGCGCCGGTAGACGGTGGGCCAGGCAGCTGCCGCCAGGTGCAGCCCGAGGTGGCCACGAAGATGATCGCCGCCAAACATTCGCGGTCCCCGGCCCGACGTCGCCCGCCACCTTGCGGGCGTATGACCTCCTCGGCGGGACTACCCGCCGGAACAACGTCCACAACTCGTCCGGCACCAACCGTTCCACCAGATCCGTCATGCACGGCTCAACGAGTGATCACGCCCAGAAACGACGTCTAAGTGAAGCTGACCATGCGGCAGACGCCGTTGCGACACTCCCGGTGGGTGGCGCGGACGAAGTCGGCGACGCAGCGGGCGGCGAAGCCCTCGGGCCGGTCGCCCCAGGCCGGTGAGAGGTGCGGCAGGACGCGGCTGACGATCGGTGCCACCTTGCTGATCTTGAACCGGGACACGGCGGGCACGACGGGATGCAGCGAGACGGCGTTGCTGACCACGGTGTCCACCTGGGGCAGCAGCCCGGCCGCGGCGGCCATTACGAACGACGTCGAGCCCTGGCCGTGCACGACCGCCTTGAGCCGGTCCGCGCCGGTGGCGGCGAGGACGTGCTCGACGGCGGCCGGATGGTCGTGGGCGGCGGCCTGGTCGACGGTCCAGGGCATCGGGTCCAGGTCGATGGAGGCCCGCCAGTTGAGCAGCCATACGTCCCAGCCGGCGTCGATGAGGGCCTCGACGAAGGTCCTGGGCAGCGGCGGCCGGAAGAGTTCGGCCCGTACGCCCGCGCCGTGCACGACCAGCACCGGCCCACGGGTCGGCGGATGCCGGCCTTGCACATGGACGACGGTCAGCGGCAGGCCGTCGCGGGCGGTGAGGGGCCGCACCTCGGTGATGTGGTCACGGCGGGTCGTAGGGCGCGTGGGCGTGCGCCGGACGGAGCCGGTCCCGGTCCGGGGGCCGCTGCTGCCGTGGCCGCGCGGGTTCGGTCCGGGGCGTGGGGTCATGGCGTTTCGCCTCCCGGGCGATCACGACGGGGTCCTCGATCAGCCGTACGGTGAGGGGCTCGGCGGGCACCGCGCGTTTCCGGCCGCCCGGTGCGTCGGCCAGGTTCCACTGGCGGCAGATCCCGTCGAGCACCAGGGCGTGCAGGGTGAGGTCGCCGTTCGGCGCGATGTGCAGACGCAGGAAGCCCTTGTGGTCCTCGACGGCTTGGCCGGACATCTGCCAGTCGGCGACGGCGCCGCCGCGTGCCGACAGCACCCACAGGGCGAAGGCCTGCGCGCCGGCCACCGCGCCCAGCACCGCGGCGACCGCGAGACAGACCAGCAGCACCGCCCAGCCGGGCCAGCGCGCGGGGAACGGCAGCGCGACGGAGACGGCGAGAGCCCCCAGCGCCACCACGGCCTGAAGAAGTACGGCGTCGGCTGCCCGGGGTTTGGCCGGGCGCGGACGCCAGGTCCGGCGCAGGAGACCCCACAGCACCAGCAGGACACCGCCGGTCACCGCGGTGAACAGGCCGAGGTCCGCGGCGCTCGCCTGTCGCACGGCGTCGATGGGCTGGAGCTGGTTCCGCGCCACCGCGAACAGGAAGGCGAAAACGACGAAGGCGGCGGTGTGCACGGCCGCGGTGAGCCGGCAGAAACCGGGGTTGCGCCGTGGCAGCCAGTACGGGGACCACGGCGCCGCGATCCGGCGGGCGAGCCGACGGGACTCCCGGACCTCTGGGTACGTGCTCTCGTCGGCGCGCGTGAAGGTCACTGCGGGGTCGTCTTTCTCCTGCATCCGGGTCGCTGCTGGCGGCAGCGACAGGCTGCGGGGCAGGGTGTGGGTCGACGCCAGGTAGGCGCCGCCGAGACCGCACGTCACCATCTGCCGGCGCCGGGGATCCGGGGGGAGGTCTTCGCGCTCGGGCGGATCCGTGGGCAGGCGCTCGGCGTAGCGGGCGTAGTGGTGTTTGTCGCCGGTCAGCCACAGCCGGATCGACGCGCCGGTGGGCACCGGCTCGCCGGTGCGTGGGTCGGTGCGGGTGCGGACCACGGCGCGGTCGAACCAGTGCAGCGTGTCGAAGGCGCCGGCGTCGTCGGCACACTTGACCCAGGTGGGTTCGGCGCAGCAGACGATCACTCCGTCTCCCGGTCGCAGACGGGCCGACAGATGGTTCTGGAAGTAGCGCAGCTGGGGGTCGTCCAGGTACGCGCCGAGCTGGCTGTCGAGGCCGAGGAGCCACCACTTGCACGGCAGTCGTACGGCGAAGTAGCTGCGGGTCTGCCGGGTTTGCCAGCCGCCGACGGGCTGGCGCAGGCCGAAGGTGCGCAGGAACGCGGTGAGGCCGTCGTACCAGTCGTGGTTGCCCGGCAACGCCAGCATCAGCGGCGGAGCGCCCTCGGTGGCCGGCAGGGCCGAGGCGTAGGGGCCGGTCATGCTGTCGCGGTAGAGCTGCATCGACGCCACCGGGTAGGTCTCGTCGCCACCGAGCACGAGCAGCGAGCCACGCGGCAGCCGTTCACGGCGGACGGTGAGGCCGGGGGCGGCGAGGGACCAGGCCACCGACGCGGTGGCGTCGAATCCGTCACCGAGGTCGGCGACGTGGTCGATCCACATCTCGCGCGCGTCCGGGTCGTCGAGCGGGGCCCGCAGGGGCTCGGCCCTGAGAGTGCCCTGGATCTCCCGCTTGTCCGCGTACGCGGCGAACACGTCGGCCAGCGCGACCTTGACGCCGGTCCGTACGAGGGAGGCCGGGTCCAGCCAGCGCACCGGCTCGCACGGGGTAAAGCCGAGTTCCTTGGCGTGGGCGCGCAGGTGCTTGAGGTTCACGGCCTGTCCTTCGCGGGTACGGCGCGCGCCAGGCGTCCGCCGTAGACGGCCCACAGTTCGCCCAGGAACAGCTTGCCGAAGAGCTCCATCGCCCGCGCCGGGTGTGGGCCGGTGGTGCGGAAGGTGGTCAGCTGCTGGAGGAAGTCACCGATCCGGATGATGACGATCCCGGCGCCGATCACGGGCGCGGTGGCGTCGTCGTCGGGGTGGGTGTGCCCGGCGAGCAGGCGGACGTAGAGGGTGGAGGTGTCGGGCCAGACGTCGGCGCCGGGGTCGTCGTGGACGTCCTTGTGCCCTGTGAGGGTGAGCGGGGCGCCCTCCTGCGTGCGCAGGTGGAGCCGGTATAGCATGCGCCGTCGGCCCGCGTCGCCGTCCTGGGTGAAGAGGTTGAACCAGCCGTGCTTCACCTCCAGCCGTCCGCCGAGGATGTCGCAGTCGACGTGGCCGGCGGCGTCCGCCGCGTGCGCCGGCTCGGCGACGAAGCGGTCCACGTCGGCAGCGGTGATGGTGAGCCGGAAGCTCAGCCGCTGTCCGAGCGAGCGTCCGAGCGCGCGGCCCTCCTCGGGGTCGTCGACGTCGAGGGCGACATGGCCCTTCATCTCCTCGGTGAAGCTGAGGCTGGTCGGTGGCTCGACGGGCGGGGTGGGGGCGGAGTCCGCCGGGGCTCCGGTGAAGCCGAACGCAGTACCGGTGGAGCCCGCCGGAGCGGCTTCGGCCGGTGTGCGCGGCGCGGTCCCGCCGGCCGCCGGCCCCTCGTGTGCCGTACGTCCCGCCGGGGCCCGGCCGGACGCGTGCGGCGCCGATTTCCCTTCCAGGATCCGGTCGCAGGCCCGGTCCGCGACGGCGGCGATCGTCAGGGAGGGGTTCGCGCCCACCGCGCCCGGCAGCAGCGATCCGTCCAGCACATGCAGGCCCGGGAACCCGAAGACCTCGCCGATGTCGTCGCACACGCCCTCCCCGGGATGACGGCCCATGGGGGCGCCGCCGAGCGGGTGCACGGTGATCACGCGGTTGCCCCACCACCACAGCGGGTTGTCGAGGAAGTCGCCGCCCAGCGCCCCCGCGATGTCCCGCATGGTCGAGCGGACCCGCTCGAAGTACGCACGTGAGGTGAGCGTCGTCCAGTCGACGTCGAGCTGGCCGCGGCGCAGCCGCATCCGGCCGTCCGGCACGTCCCGCCCCATGCCCAGCAGGGGCAGGGAGGTCGCGGAGAACACGGCGGGCCCGAGCAGCAGCGCCAGTTGCCCACCGACGCGGCTCGCCGGATCCACCCCGAGCCGGGCCAGCAGCCGGTGCAGTCCGAACCCGAGAAGGCGGCGGGCGCCGCCCGGCAGTCGGGAGGACTCGGCGAGCCACGCCACGAAGTCCGGGTAGCCGGCGTCCTCGATGTAGAAGCCGCGCCCCGACGAGCCGTCCTCGTCGAGTGCGTCGCCGCCGCGCACGGCGCTCGTGATGACAGGTCCCCTGCTGGCGTCCAGCCTCAGGGGACGGTCTCCGTCGGCGCCCGCCGTGGCGCGCAGCACCAGCCCGAGCAGGTCGCCGTTGCCGCAGAACCGGGTGCCCAGCGCGCTGCTGAGGCCGGGCAGTGCCGCCCGGTTGCGCAGCAGCAGATAGGTCGAGCCGAAGGTGCCGGCCGCCAGCACCAGGCGATGGCAGCCGATGCGGTGCAGGGACAGCCGGTCGGTGGCCGTACGGCGGCCTTCCCGGGCAGGGTCGTGCACGACGTACGAGACGTCGTAGCCGCCGCCGGGACGGGGCGTGAAACCTCGTACCTCGCAGCGGGTGCGGATATCGGCGCCGTGGTGCCGGGCAGCCGACAGGTAGGTGTGGTCGAGGGTGTTCTTGGCGCCGTAGTTGCAGCCGATGTCGCACTCGCCGCACAGCCGACAGGTGCTGCGGGGCAGGCCGTGCAGATTGCCGTAGTCCGGGTCGGTGATCTGCGCGCCCGGCACGGGCGGCGCACCGGGCCGGGGCGCGAAGGAGACGGCGAGGGGCGGCCGGAACACCGGCAGGTCGAGCCGGCGGGCCGTCCGGTGCAGGGCGACTGTCTTCGAGGTGCTCTGGTACGGGTAGGTCGTGGCGCCGAGCATGCGCTCCACCCGGTCGTAGTGCGGGTCGAGGTCGGGGCGGCCGACCGGCCAGTTCTCGTAACCGCCTCCGGGTAGCGGCGACTCCTTAACGAACCACCGTTCGTCCTTGCGCAGCAGGACGTTGGCATAGATGAGGGATCCGCCGCCCAGGCCGCTGGAGACGACGCCTTCCAGACCGCGGAAGGACCAGATGTCGAACAGTCCGTGCAGGCCGTTGCTCGGGTCCCAGAAGTTGCGGGCCATCTCGGCGGGGCTGCGGGGGAAGCCGCCCGGCGGGTACGGCTTCCCCCTCTCCAGCACCACCACCGATTGGCCGGCTTCGGCGAGGCGGTACGCGGTGACCGCCCCGCCGAAGCCCGAGCCGACGACCACGGTGTCGACGACGGCTGTGTTCTGACTGTCCTGGGATGCGTCGGCCATGGGTGCTCCCTGCACCGGCCCCCCACAACGTGCTCAGGCTCCCCATAACATACTCACATCAGGAGCAGATGCCAGCAAACGGGGGATTCTTACCGTATTGGTTTCAACTTCCTGTACCGGTTTCCCACTTCGGGTGTTTGTCACGTCTGGTCCAGCTCCGCGCGGCACCCGGCGGAACGCGACCGTCTCGTACGTCCCCGTCACCTCCGTCTCGTACAGGATCCCGACCGCGTGCCGGTCGAGCCCCACCGAATTCACGACCGCCGCCCTGTACGCCGCCCGCGGCCTCTCCGCTGTTTCGTCCTGAACCCCAACACGTGGTGTGCGCCCGGGATTTCGGCATGCCGTATGTGTGAATCAGCGCTCTTACTGATCGTTTCAGAATGTGCTGTGCAAGAGCGTGAGCTGGCGGGACGTGCCAGCGGATTAGGTCGGCTGCAGTGGCGTGACGGCCTGGCGGCGTCTGCGGGACTGGACCGAAGCGGGCGTCTGGCCGCAACTGTACGAGGTGCTGCTGGCAGAGTTGCGGGCGGCAGGACTGCTGGACATGGAAGACGCAGCGATCGACGGCTCGCACGTCAGGGCCCTCAAAGGGGGGCTCACACCGGACCTTCGCCGGTCGACCGGGCCCGGCCCGACAGCAAGCACCACCTGATCGTCGACCGGCACAAAACCCCCTTGGCCGTCTCGCTGACCAGCGGAAACCGTCACGACGTGACCCAGCTGATGCCCTTGCTGGACGCGATACCCCGCATCCGCGGTGTTCGAGGCCGGCCTCGCAACCGGCCACGTCGGCTGTTCGCCGACCGCGGCTACGACTACGACAAGTACCGCCGACTGATCCGGGCCCGCGGCATCACACCGAAGATCGCCCGCAAAGGCACACCCCACGGCTCCGGTCTGGGCAAAACCCGCTGGGTCGTCGAGCGGTCCTTCGCATGGCTCCACCAGTTCAAACGACTCCGAATCCGCTACGAGATACGAGCCGACCTCCACCTCGGACTACTCCAACTCGCCCGCAGGATTATCTGCTTGAGACGACTCCGAACCTCATTTTGAAACGATCAGTTAGTACTCCAGCAGGTTTTCGCTGCCTGACCAGCTAGTCAGATGAAGGGTGAGGCATTGGGCCGACAGGCGGGGCGCCGCCTCGCGCCGTGGGGGCGGCGCTAAGTTGCGGGCCTCCGTGCCCAATGCCACGGTCTAAGCGAGGGGCGCCGACGGCCTGGCGAGGGGCAGCCTTGCTGGCGACGGCATCACGCGTTGATCCACGATTGAACCGCACCCCGCCACCCCTCGCACCCGACACTCCATGCATCGGCGAGCGTCCACGAAGCGGGGTAAACCAGCAGAAAGTGGGAAATTCAATGGCGATCGGTCCCATAGACGGGCGCGCCTTCGGCGAGCAGCCCAACCGGCCCAACGGCTCCGTCAGAGGCCAGGGCGCCGAGTACACCGGCCGGTACGTGGTCCTGCTCGACCCGAGCAACCAGGAGAGCGGAATCAACGCACTGCGTTCTTCCGCCGACATCGCGTCCGTCGAGCGCGTTCGAGGCACCGAGGCCGGGAACGTTGCCGAACTCCTCGATCGACCCGACGTCTCGGTTCTCTTCGAGGACCTCAACGCCGCCGTCGTCGAGGTCCGGCCCGAGCAGCGCCACGCGCTGGCGACCACGGCCGAGGCGGAACCCTCGATCATCGCGGCGGAACCGGAGCGCATGGTCTACGCGCTGCCGATCACCGCCCCGCAGCAGGCGCCGACCGAATACTTCCCGGCCTACCGCAGCGACGAGGACGTGGTCGTCCGCCACACCAGGGCCGAGATAGCCGCAGGCCAGGGCCCGTCCTGGATCGAGGAGAAGTGGACCTGGGGCCTGCAGGCGATCCGGGCCAACCTGTCCCACCTGACCGGACGCGGTGTGAAGATCGCCGTCCTGGACACCGGCGTGGACACCGACCATCCGGACTTCGCCGGCCGCATCGAGGCGACGGAATCCTTCGTGCCCGGCGAGACCGTAAAGGACGGCCATGGCCACGGCACGCACTGCATCGGCACCGCCGCCGGTCCGGCCGGCCCCCGGCAGGGCCCCCGCTACGGCGTGGCTCCCGAGGCCCAGATCCTCGCGGGAAAGGTGCTCAGCAACGCGGGCATCGGATCCGACGGCCAGATACTGGCGGGTATGGCCTGGGCCGTTGCTCACGGCGCGCGGGTGATCTCCATGTCGCTGGGCGCTGGGGTCCGACCGGGTGAACTGTTCCCGCAGACCTACGAGATCCTGGCCCGGCGCGCGCTGGAGCGCGGAACGGTGATCGTCGCCGCCGCGGGCAACGAAAGCCAACGCCCCCGGGTCATCCAGCCGGTCGGTCGGCCCGCCAACTGTCCCTCCATCCTCGCGGTGGCCGCGCTCGAGAAGGCGATCGCGCCGACGTTCTTCTCCAACGCCAGCATCAACGGACAGGGCGGCGAGATCAACATCGCCGCGCCCGGCTGGCAGGTGCACTCGGCCGCCCCCGGCGGCGGGTACCAGTCAATGAGTGGCACCAGCATGGCCACGCCGCACGTGGCGGGTGTCATCGCCCTGCTCGCCCAGGCGAACCCCAACGCCTCCGCGGCCGATCTCATGGCCGGCCTGAAGTCCGGCGCGTTCCCGCTGATGCAGCCCGTCCGGGACGTCGGGGCGGGCCTGCTCCAGGCCCCGTGAGCGAGTCGTCCCCATCCGCGCCGGTCGGGGTCATCCTTGCGGTCGACCCCGACCGGTTCGCGGAGGTGGTCGAGGCCCTGCGGCGGGCCGGGCTGACGGTCACGGGCGAGCAGCCGGTCCTCGGCACGCTCTCCGGTACCGTCGCAGAGGACCGGATCTCGGCCCTGGAGGCGGTCAATGGCGTCGACTCCGTCGACCGGGAGAGCACCATCCGGCTTCCCCCGCCCGACTCCCCGATCCAGTGAGCTCAGTGAAGGCCGTCCCCCTGCCCCAACCAGGACACTGCGTGCTTGAGTCCCCAGGAGTTTGGGAGGCTTTGGGGAGCGTGTTTGGTGAGCGCCGCTGCCCGAAGCATGGGCGCCGGCACACACGGGAGCGGCGTGAGTGCCGTGTTTCCCTCAGGCGTCCCCCGACAATGGCGTCCTCAAATGAAGTCGCAGGCCAGAGGCGGGGAACGGAGCCCGCTGTAAAACTGCCGACTCGGGCGGCGTGATCTCGGTCCTGGTCTCACTAGCCACTAATACTCCAGCAGGATTTCGCTGTCTGACCTGGTCTTTTCGTCGGGTGGCGGGAGTGTAGCGGGACTTCGATCTGGTCCGGGCGATGTCGCGCCCGCCACAGGGGCTTACGCCTTCCGGACGACATATTCATAGATGTCACTTATGGTCGAAATAGACCCTTCTTCGAGAAACGCCTCTTGGCGCGCGCGGCTGCGACAGGCATGTTCCGGCATGCCGCACATCAACCGGCGGGTGACGACGCCGTATTGGGCGATCGCTTGCCGAGGCCTGGCAGACACTGGCGAAGGTGGGTAACCCATGCGTGACCGTTATGACGCCCTTGTAATCGGAAGCGGATTCGGCGGGGCGGTGGCTGCGTGCCGACTGGCCCAGGCGGGTCAGCGCGTCGGCATTCTGGAACGGGGACGTAGGTACACGCTGGGCTCGTTCCCGCGTGATTGGAGCAATCCGCTGAATGGCTGGCTGTATCAGCACGATCAGGGATTGTTCGATGTGCGTCCCATCAACGAGATGACGATCGTGCAGGGTGCCGCGTACGGCGGTGGTTCGCACATCTACGCCAATGTGCATCTGCGGATGCCCCCGGACGGCTTCGCGCACGGGTGGCCGCGCGGATACGACCGGGCGTCGCTGGATCCCTACTACGACCTGGCCGCCTGGATGCTGGACCTGAACACCGTCAGCGACGACCAGCCGTTCGGGGTGCCGCCCAAGACCCAGCGGTCTCGTGAGGCAGCCGAACGAATGGGGCGCGGTGGTCAGTTCACGTTGACTCCGCTGGCCGTGGACTTCGGCGACCCGTACACCCTGCGGACCAACAAGTTCGGCGCCCAGCAGTACGGCTGTCGCCATGTGGGGGAGTGCGACATCGGCTGCAACTACCAGGCGAAGAACTCTCTTGATTTGAACTATCTGACCGTGGCGGCGCAGCACGGGGCGGAGCTCGGCACCCGCTGTGAGGTCACCCGCGTCACTCCGGCGCATGACGGTGCGTACGAGGTCCTGTTCACCGATCACGAGGCGAGCGGTGAGGAGCGCCGGACCACCGCGCCGGTCGTCGTCCTCGCGGCGGGCGCGGTCAACACCACGGAGCTGCTACTGCGTTGCCGGGACCAGTACCGCACGCTGCCGCGGCTGTCCTCCATGCTGGGCCGCCGCTACTCGGGCAACGGCGACTATCTCGGCTTCGCGTTCGGCACCGATCTGCCGATGGAGCCGTGGTCCGGCCCCACCATCACCTCCGCAATCGTTCACGACCGCGGCACCGGTGCCGCCCGGCGCTGGTTCCTCTTCCAGGAGGGCGGTTTCCCGCGCGAGATCGCGGGACTGCTGCAGATGCTCGACGAGGACGACGAGCGCCTCGTCGGTCTGCACCGGGCCCAGGACGACGTACTGGCGGGCATCAGGAAGGCGGCCCGCGAGCGGATCGGCAACGATGAGAAGGACGGCGAGCGCTCGGCGTGCTTCCTGGCCATGGGCCGGGACACGGCGGACGGGCGGATCTCGCTCGTGCCGGTCACCCATGATCTGCGAGTCACCTGGAACCTGAACAAGAACCTCGGCCTGTACGAAACCGAGGAGCGCTTCTGCAAGGACATGGCCGAGGCGCTAGGTGCCAGGCCGGCGGCCAATCCGCTGTGGCGGGCGCTGCGTCTGCCGGTCTCGGTGCACAACCTGGGCGGCTGCGTCATGGCCGACGACCCGTCACAAGGAGTGGTGGATGCCCAGGGTGAGGTGTTCGGCCACCCGAACCTGTTCGTCCTGGACGGCGGATGCCTGCCCTCCTCGACCGGGGTCAATCCGGCGCACACCATCACCGCGGTGGCCGAACGCAACGTCGAGGCGCTGATCCGCCGGATCGCCGGGCAGCCGCGATGGACCGCTCCGGAGCGGGAGCACGCCGTCCCGGTGGCGGATCCGCTGGACGCCCTGCACATTCCGGCCGGTGGTACTCCGGCCCCGGCCGCGCCCGGGACCGGACTGCGGTTCACCGAGACCATGCACGGCCCTATGTACCGCCCCGAGAACACCGCCCCGCGAGAAGGGGCCGCGACTTTCTTCCGCGTGACGGTGACCGCGCCGGTCCTGACGGACTTCCTGAACGACGCGACGCACCCGATGGCCGTCCGCGGCACGGTCCACGTGCCGGGTATCACCGGTCCGGACGGCGCCCAGGTGGCGGGCGGAGCGGTGAACCTGCTGATCGAGGGTGACGACCGGGACGCGCGGAAGATGATCTACACGCTGCCGTTCTTCGGCGAGGACGGCCGGCCGTATCTGCTGGACGGCGTCAAGGACGTGCGGGACCACGGCCGGTTCGACATCTGGGGCTCCACCACGACGCTGCACACCCGTATCCGCCGCGGCAGCGCACCGGACGGTCCGGTGGTCCTCAGTGGGGAACTCCGGCTGGGCGTCCTCGACTTCGCCCGGCAGCTGACCACCGTGCGGATCAGTGCGACGGCGAACCCGCTGTGGCAGGCCGGGGCGCTGTCGCGCTTCGGGCTGTTCTTCGCCGGTTCGCTGTGGGACGTCTTCGTACGGCCCAGGCTGCCCGTGCCGCTGTCGCTGCCGTCCGCGACCCGGGGAGGCGTCCGGTGACCCGGCATGTCGAGGTGGCCGAGGAGTCGGTCCGTCCCCGCAAGCGGTCGCTGATCCTGGCCGGCGGCGGCATCAAGGTGGCGTTCCAGGCAGGAGTGCTGCAGGTGTGGCTGGACGAGGCGGGGCTGCGCTTCGACCACGCCGACGGCGCCAGTGGCGGCAGTTTCAATCTGGCGATGCTCTGCCAGGGCATGTCGGGCACCGAGATCGCCGACGCCTGGCGCCGGACCTCTCCCGCGTCCGGGGTGTCCCCGAACTGGCGCCAGTTCGCCCGGCCCGGCTACCTGGAGTCGCTGTTCACCCTGGACGCCTACCGGCGCAACGTCTTCCCGCGCTGGGGCCTGGACTTCGACCGCGTCCGGGCCTCCGCCCTCGACGCGACGTTCAACGTCTACAACGTCACCCGCCAGCGGCTCCAGGTGCTCACTCCGCAGCGGATGTCGGAGGACTTCCTGGCGGCCTGCGTCTCCCTTCCCATGTGGTTCCCACCGGTGCGGATCGACGGGGAGACCTACATCGACCCGGTGTACGTCACCGACGCCAACGTGGAGGAGGCGATCGACCGGGGAGCGGACGAGATCTGGGTGATCTGGACCGTGAGTGAGCGGGGCGAATGGCACCGGGGATTCACCGCAGCGTACTTCCAGATCATCGAGGCCGCGGCGAACGGTGCGTTCCGCCGGATCCGGGACCGCGTCGAGCGGAACAACGGGGCCATCGCCGCAGGAGGCACAGGGGAATTCGGCCGCCGTATCGAGATGAATGTCCTGGCGGCCGAGGTGCCGCTGCACTACCTGGTCGGCTTCGGCGACGACCGGCTGCACGAGGCGGTCAACCGCGGGGTTCAGGCGGCCCGCGCCTGGTGCGCGGAACGCAAGATCCCGCTGGCCGAACCCGCTCCGACGCCCGCTCCCGCCGACCCGGTGTCCCTGCGGTTCACCGAGCGGCTGCGGGGAACGGCGGCGCTCCAGTTCGCCGACGACGGGCATCCCCACTCCGCCGACGACAACGGGTCGCCGACCTCCGGTTGGGGGATGCCACTCTCCGCCAGCCTGGACGTTTCCACCGACGACCTGGACCGGTTCCTGACCGACCCGGAGCACATCGCCTCGGTGAACGGCCGGCTGAGTTCCCCCGCGTTCGGCGGCGACCGTCAGATCACCGGCGGAAGCCTCCAGTTGCTGGTGGACGACGACAGCGACCCGGCGCGCAAGGAGATCCGGTACCGGCTGTACTTCACCGATGAGCACCGGGCGCCGCTGACCCTGATCGGCAGCAGACGGCTGGTCAGCGGTGATCCGCTGCGGATGTGGAACGAGACCACCGTCCTGCGCGCCCGTGTCCTGCGGGGGCACCGTGCACCGGCCGACGCGTGGAACGGCCCGGAGACGGACGGTGCCGTGGTCGCCGCGGTGCTGCGCCTCGGTCCCGTCGACCTGCTCCGGCAGCTGACCACCATCCGCGTCTCGGGATCGCGGCCGGGCGCCAGGGCCGCCGGTCTTGCCCGGTTGGGCGCGATGGTCATCGGCAAGTTGTGGGACGTCTACGCCCGTCCCGTCCTCACCTGGGGCCCCATCTAGGGTCCGGCTCCGGCCAACGGGAGGAGAAGCCATGTCCATCGGCCCGAACGACGTTACCCCTCACTACCCGAAGCTGGCCGACTGCCTGGTTTCGACGACGGAACACCCGGATCCCGAGATCGCGTACGCGCTCGCCACCTGCTCGGGCTACGCCTACGCGCACGCGAACGGGCGCGCCGACACCAGAACGGTCGCGACGATGATGGCGCGGATGGGACTCTTGGAGAACCGCTGCCACGCCATCGAGCGGTCGATCGACTCGATGTACATCGACAGCACCGTGTTCCTGATCCAGAGCCACGACGGCGAGGTCGTGATCCTCTGCTACCGGGGCAGTGAGGTCTTCGACTTCGTCGACTGGCTGAGCGACTTCGATGTCGAGCCGGAGATCTACACCTTCCATTTCCGCGGGGCAGAACAGAGCGCCAACGTTCACAGCGGCTGGTTCCGCGGCGCGCGGGCCACGTACGACGACGTGGCGACGGCGCTCAAGCGCGCCTGGCGCGGGGAGTCAGTGGCGGAGGAGGATGCCGACGCTCGGCTCGGGAAGAAGATGAAGGCCCTCTACATCACCGGGCACAGCCTCGGCGGAGCCGTCGGGCTGCTGACGGCGGTCCTGCTGAAACAGGAGGACGACGACGAAGAGTTGCGAGAGATCGCGTCGACACTGAAGGCCGTTTACACATACGGCCAGCCCATGATCGGCTCCCCCAAGTTCGCCGCGCAGTGCCAGCAGATGGACGGGTTCTTCGACCGCAACGTCGTCCGGTACATCCACCGCCGCGATGTCGTGCCCCACGTGCCACCCGGGGCGGCGGGTCCCTTTGAGCACTTCGGGCAGGAATGGGTATACCGGCCCAACGGAAGCAAGCCGGGAGAGAAGAGCCCGAGTCAGGAATGGACACTCGATACTCGCCGCACCGGGCAGGCGAACCTCATCGAGTTTCCTCTTCTGCCGTTCCTCGTGGACTACACGGGCCGCAGGTCGCCGGTCGGACGGAACCTCATCCAGGGCTGGAACAAGCTCGCGGGGACCGTCGACGGTCGGATCTCCGATGCGGCCGAGCGGATCCCCATGGTCGGTCAGTACCTGGTTCCGCCTTTCGTGTATTCGATCGAGGACCACGCGCCGCATCACTATGTCGCGAAGCTTGCCACGCCCGGAGTGATGAACGAATTCCGCTAGGTGGAAGAGATTGCTGCCGGTTGCCGTCGAGGTCGGTGAAGCGCTCATTACGAGGCGTCGCCCTCCTGATCGATGCCCAGCCTCAGCAGCAGGGTAAGTGCTTCGTCCTTGGCTCGATGCGCAGCGGGGGCGGTGTTTGACAGACCCTTTCACGGCCGTCCGGTGACACGAGATGCGGGTATGTCAGCATCGGCATAGCGTTGCAACATGCTGCTCGTGGTTCGACACCCTTTGATTCGGCAGAAAGAAGGCAATGGTGAATGGGCATGGAACCTGGGGCAAGCCAGAGCACGCGTCCGGGACTGGCCGCGGTGTCCAGGGAGTTAGCCGATGGAACCGTTCAGCGACTACTGATTGTTTCAGAATGAGGTTCGGAGTCGTTTCAAGGAGAAGATGCTGCAGGCGAGTTGGAGTAGTCCGTGGTGGAGGTCGGCGCGTATCTCGTAGCGGATTTGGAGTCGTTTGAACTGGTGGAGCCATGCGAAGGTCCGCTCGACGACCCAGCGGGTTTTGCCCAGGCCGGAGCCGTGGGGTGTGCCTTTGCGGGCGATCTTCGGTGTGATGTCGCGGGCCCGGATCGGTCGGCGGTACTTGTCGTAGTCGTAGCCGCGGTCGGCGAACAGCCGACGTGGCCGGTTGCGAGGCCGGCCTCGAACACCGCGGATGCGGGGTATCGCGTCCAGCAAGGGCATCAGCTGGGTCACGTCGTGACGGTTTCCGCTGGTCAGCGAGACGGCCAAGGGGGTTTTGTGCCGGTCGACGATCAGGTGGTGCTTGCTGTCGGGCCGGGCCCGGTCGACCGGCGAAGGTCCGGTGTGAGCCCCCCTTTGAGGACGACAAGGGCTTCGCCGTCGACGAAGCCGAAATCACCTGGTGGGGCCTCTGCACGGACCGCCAAGCCCCTGACGCTGGTGACACCACCGCCGGCCACGGCACCGCGCACCGGGGCAGGCTGGTAACAACCAGGGCGGGCAGCCGGCTCCCCGGTCCGCGTGATGCGTGACACCACTTCTGGTGTCATGTGCGCGAGAACCACCGTGCACAGCACAGAATCCCCGGCCACGACCACCGGTTCCCGTCACGCCGCCGCGCAAGATCCTCAATCAGGGGCGGGATGCCGCGAGAAGCCCCTGCCGCGCGATGCGGCAGCAAGGCTGCCGCCTGCGGCCGCGCGATGCGGCCGCACGAGGCAGTTTGCCGACAGTCCGGCGTCCACCTTCCGACGAGCGGTGCGACGGTTTTCGCGAGACCCTGAGATCGGGGCCGCGCCCGGCAGTGGCGACGGGCGACAGGAGAGCGCGCCCGAGAACGGCGACGCACATCCAGCACACACCCGCACCTAGTGAGGAAGGCGGGCCGTGATGACCGAATCGGATACCGGAACCACCGGGCGGAGCCACGGCGAGGTCGGTCCAGTCTCTGCGGTCAGGCTGAGCGTCAATGAGCAGGTGCACCGGCTCGAGGTGGATCCGCGCACTTCGCTGCTCGACGCGCTGCGCGAGCATCTGCGGCTGAGTGGGACCAAGAAGGGGTGCGACCACGGGCAGTGCGGCGCCTGCACGGTGCTGATCAACGGCCGCCGCGTCAACTCCTGCCTGACGCTGGCCGTCATGCACGAGGACGACGAGATCGTCACGGTCGAAGGCCTGGGCGATCCCGAAGGCATGCACCCCATGCAACGCGCCTTCGTCGAGATGGACGGCTTTCAGTGCGGCTACTGCACGCCGGGCCAGATCTGCTCGGCGGTCGGCATGCTCGCCGAGGTGGAGGCGGGCTGGCCCAGTCACGTCACCGCCGACGTGGCGACGCCGCACATCGCGTTGACGGACGAGGAGATCCGCGAGCGGATGAGCGGCAACATCTGCCGGTGCGCCGCCTATCCGAACATCGTCGCGGCCATCCGGAGCACGGCGGGAGGCGGCACGCAATGAGGTCCTTCACCTACGAGCGAGCGACGGACGCCCGGGCCGCCGTCGCCGCCGTGTCCAGAGACGGCGCGAAGTTCATCAGCGGTGGCACCAATCTGCTCGACCTGATGAAGCTCGACATCGAGGCGCCCAGCCATCTCGTCGACATCAGTCGGCTTCCCCTGCGGGCCATCGAGGAACTTCCGGACAGCGGACTGCGCATCGGCTCTCAGGCGGCCAACTCCGAGGTGGCCGCGGACGAACGAGTGCGTGCCCGCTATCCGGTGCTGTCGGAGGCGCTGGTGGCCGGCGCCTCGGGCCAGTTGCGCAACATGGCGTCCACCGGGGGAAATCTGCTCCAGCGCACGCGGTGCCCGTACTTCTATGACACGGCCGCGGGCTGCAACAAGCGCGATCCGGGCTCCGGTTGCTCCGCGATAGGCGGGTTCAACCGGATACACGCGATCCTCGGTGCCAGCGACTCCTGCATCGCCACCAACCCGTCGGATATGGCCGTCGCGCTGGCCGCCCTGGAGGCGGAGGTCGAGTTGCTCGACGCCGATCAGGCGGTGCGCCGCGTCGCCATCGCCGACTTCTACCGGCTGCCGGGCGCTACGCCACACATCGAGACCGAGCTGCGGCGCGGCGAGATGATCACGGGCGTCGTCCTGCCGCCGCCCCCGCCGGGCCGGCAGAAGTACCGCAAGGTGCGCGACCGGGCGTCCTACGAGTTCGCACTGGTCTCCGTGGCGGCCGTCGTCTCGGTCGACCAGGGCACGATCCATGAGGCGCGTGTGGCGTTCGGCGGTGTGGCGCACAAGCCGTGGCGGTCCGCCGAGGCGGAGGCAGCGCTGAGGGGTCGTCCGGCCACGATGGCCACCTATCGCGCGGCGGCCGAGGAGGCCATGCGCGACGCGGTCGGGCAGGGGCACAACGACTTCAAGATCGACCTGGCCAAGCGCACGCTGTGCCGCACGCTGGCGCAGGTGGCCGGCGCGAGCTGAGGAGGCCACATGATCGGGCAAGCTGTGAACCGGGTCGACGGCCCGCTGAAGGCCACCGGCCGGGCAGCCTACGCCTACGAGCACTGGGAGGCCGGTCAACCGCTCTACGGTTTCATCGTCGGCGCGACGATCGGCAAAGGCCGCATCACCCGGATCGACACCGACGATGCCGAACGCGCACCGGGCGTGCACTGGGTGATGACTCATCTCAACGCCCCGGAGCAAGGCCCGCGCGACGAGTCCATTTCCTTCGAATACTGGCGCGCCCAGCCGGAGATGACCAGCGCCGAGATTCACTACTACGGCGAACCGGTCGCCCTCGTCGTCGCCACGACCTTGGAACAGGCCCGCGCCGCGGCCGGGCTCGTCGAGGTCGAATACACCACAGGCCGGGGTCGTTTCGACTTCGGTGAGTACGAAGATGACGTATACATCCCGAAAGCGGTCAATGCCGGCCTGCCCACCGACACCGCGGTGGGCGATTTCGATGCCGGGTTCGCCGGTGCGGACGTCCAGATCGACCAGCAGTACTCGACGCCGTACGAGTTCTCACTGCCGATCGAACCCAACGCGTGCCTGGCGGAGCCGCGTGGCGAGGACTTGATCGTCTACCTCAGCACGCAGATCGTCGACGCGGCGCAGGCCTCGGTCGCCGGAACGCTCCGGATGGACTCGGAGCGGGTTCATGTCGTCGCCCCGTTCGTCGGCGGCGGGTTCGGCTCCAAGCTGGGCATCCATGCCGAGACGATCCTGGCGGCGCTCGCCGCCCGAACGTTGCGGCGTCCGGTCAAGGTCGCGCTGACCCGGCAGCAGGTCTTCCAACTCGTCGGTATGCGCCCCATATCGAGCCAGCGGGTCCGGCTGGGCGCGGGGCGCGACGGACGGCTGACCGCGATCGCCCACGACGTCACCATGCACACCAACCCCGACATCGAGTTCGCCGAGCAGACCGCCGCCACCGTCCGCAGCCTCTACGCCGCGCCCCACCGGTTGACCAGCCACCGGCTGACGGCCCTTGACCTGCCGCGGGGAACGGACGTCCGCGCGCCGGGCGAGGCGCCGGGCATGCTGGCGATCGAGTCGGCGATGGACGAACTGGCCGACGCCCTCCGGATGGACCCGGTCGAGCTGCGGATCCGCAACGAACCCACCGTCGATCCCGAGCGCGACGTGCCGTACAGCGACCGGCACCTGGTCGAGTGCCTGCGCGAGGGCGCGCGCCGGTTCGGCTGGGAGAACCACCCGGACACCCCGGCGAGCGCTCGCGAGGGACGATGGCTGGTCGGCTACGGCATGTCGTCCGCCATCCGGGGACACTTCCAGGGACCGACGACCGTACGTGTACGCCTCGACGCCGACGGCACCGCCGTCGTCCTGACGGACATGACCGACATCGGCACAGGCACGTACACCATCCTGTCCCAGGTCGCGGCCGAGGGGCTCGGGCTCCCGCTCGAAAGGGTACGGGTCGAGCTCGGGCGTTCCGACAATCCCACCAGCTGGGGGTCCGGAGGGTCGTGGGGTGCCACCAACTCGTGCACCGCCGCGCATCGGGCGTGCGCGGCCCTGCGCGAGAAGCTGCTGAACGCGGCCCGCGGCGACGCAGGCTCTCCGCTGCACGGCCTGGACCCGGCCGACGCCGTGTTCTCCGATGGCAACGTGGCCATCGGGGGCGTCTCCGAGGCGCTGAGCGAGATCGTCGCGCGCAGCCATCCCGAAGGCGTGGAGGCGGAGGGCCGGGTCCGCTACATGGGCGACGATCCGAACTACACGGACTACTCGATCAACACCTACGGGGCCCATTTCGCCGAAGTGGGAGTCGACGCGGACACCGCCGAGATCCGGCTGCGGCGCATGCTCGGCGTGTTCTCGGTGGGCCGCGTCTTCAACCCGAAGACGATCCGCTCGCAGCTGATCGGCGGCATGATCTGGGGAGTCGGCGCGGCACTCGAGGAGGAGGCCGTCGTCGACCTGCGATCCGGTGCCTTCGTCAACCGCGATCTGGCGGGGTATCTGGTGCCGGTCCACGCCGACATCCCCGCCGTGGAAGCTGTCGTCCTCGACGGGTACGACGACAAGGCCAACCCCCTGGGCGCGAAGGGCGCCGGCGAGGTCGGCATCTGCGGGGCCGGTGCGGCTGTCGCGAACGCGGTGTTCAACGCCACCGGAGTGCGGGTCCGCGACTTCCCGATCACCATCGAGAAGGTGTTGCCCGGTCTGCCGCTGCTGGAGGCCTGAAACCGGCGCCGCGACGCAACCACCGCGGACAGCGAGCGCACTGACCCGTCGCCGGCCCTCCGCGCTGGTCGCGCACGAGGTCGTGACCTGGTTGGAGTTCTTGTAGCCGACTCGGTGACCTCCGCGAGGTCCCACAGCCGGGCGCGGCCGCGCGTGCCGACAGGCTCGGGGAACGCCTTGCCGACCGCGTTCTGTGCGCGCCCGGTGTAGAGGCCGGTGATCCGTGCGGGCGTCAGGCCCTGCTCAGCCGCGATCTCGGCAGCGTCGGCCAGGTGTTTCTCCGACGCTCCCGGCTTACGGCCTACTCCTGCGGGATCAGGCAGACACCGGGGCGCGCGGCGGCCTCGGCCATCTCCACGTAGGCCATGGCCGCCGGCGTCCTCTCCCACTCGGCCAGGGCCAGCAGCAGGATCACCTCGTCGCGGTCCTGCGAGGCATTGCACGGCATGCCAGCCGTTTCCGTAGCGGACACCAGGTCTGCGGTCGCCAGTCCATCGACGCGCGCTGTCACCTCCCAGAGCAGAAGTTGCAGGCCCTGCTGGTACAGCTCGTTCGCCTCGCTCAGGAGCAGCACCAGGTCCTAGCCGTGGCTGGCCGGGGCTGCCGCAGCGAGGTCGAGGATGCGCAGGGTCGTCGTCATCATGAGCAATATCCCCGCGTAAGAGGGGTAGCGGTCAGCTGCAGTCATCGCATCCGGCTGTGCTGTGCACGAGCTCGCCGTGGCCAGAGCGAGCCCTGGAGTCAGAATCTTGCACGACAGCGACCGGGAACCCGCGCGCCAGCCACCACAAGCATTCTTCCGGTTCGGCGACGGGTACGACGGAGCCGGCGCAGACCGGGGTTGCCACGTGCCGCCGCGTCAAGGCAGTCAACGGCGTGGGCGACCAGGAGGCGAGCATCTGCGCCGTACGGAACTATCGCTCCAGATACGCGGGGCGGGCCCCCGCGTATACATGTGCGTATACTTAGGTTATGTCTGATGCGATGATTCGAGTGCCGGCCGAGGTTCGTGACCGGCTGGCAGTGCTCGCGGAGTCCCGCGGCACGTCGATCCGGACCCTGGTGCAGGAGTTCGCGGAGTCCACGCTGACGGACGAAGAGCGCCGCGATCGGGCCGAACGTACCCGTGCCTATCTTGCGGAGCAATTCGGTGTCGAGGTGTCCGACGAGGAAAGCGTGGCAATGGGTGCCCGTCTGCGCGAGGCATTCGGTCCTGCGAACGGCGCGACCGCGTGATCCTTCACCATCTGGTGCTCGATGCGCCGACCCTGCTGGCGCTCGCTGGGAACCGGCAGGTCTCTGCGCTGGTCCATCGGGCGTACTTCGAGACGGAGACCCGATTGTGGGTGCCGGCGCTGTCGGTCCTGGAGGCCGACCGGGAACATCGGGGGATGGTCGAACACGTTGGGCAGCTGGAGGTCCTGCACACTGTCGATCTCGACTATCCTGCGGCACTCGCGACGGCAGACCTGTTCCACGAGGGCGTCCCGGTTGGCATTGGCGCGGCGATCCACGCAGCGCGACACCTGCCCGAGTGGGGAACGGACGCGCTGATCGCAACGGTGGAGCCGAAGGTCTATGCCGGGCACGGTGTTCGTGTACTCGATCTCAACCGGTGATGCCCCTCCGTTTCGGCCAGCACCCCCACGTCCCGGGCGCATCCCCACCGATGGCCTGTCCCGCCTCCCGGTAGGCACCATGGTGAATGCCTGCTTGTGGTAGGTGCCCGGGCAAGCCCAACCAGGTTTCGGCGTGACCCACCGTGGTCTGCCCTCTCGCCAGGACATCGTCCGCTCGATCACCCAACGACGGCGCCCCAGGCGTTCGCTGGACTCGATGCCTTTGCGGGCGATGCGCACGCCGATGCGTTTGCCGCGTAACCATTTCCGCAGGTGGGGGACGTCATACGCCTTGTCGGCGTGCAGGCGCTGAGGCTTGAAGTGGCGGCTGCGGTGGGGGTCGTGTCTCCTTACCTTGTTCCTGGGTCTGATTCCGGACATGCTCGGGATCGGTCTCCCGCAGGATTCGCAGCAGGCCGGGCGCCCGCCGGGCGAGGTGGTCGACGACGGCGGTGACGTAGGGGTGGGCGGTGCCGACGGATATGCCGAACCCGGCGGCGATCTGCGTAAGCGGGTCGTGCCGGCGCAGGTAGACCAGGGCGACGAGAGCACGCTGGTGAGGCGGGAGCTTGCAGCGTCGGTCACCCTCACGGGTGACGATGAGCATGGTTACCCACTCGACGAGGGCGTGAGGCAGGTCGAGTGCGGCAGGATAGGGAACCAACGAGGCTCCTGCGCTGATGAGTTGAGACGTCGAACGCCTCACTTAACGGCACGGGAGCCTCGTGCGTTGCGGGACACCGACCCGTCACCCGACCAGTGGCCACGCTGAAAGAGCTCAGCGAGCCAGCCCGAGGGCAGCAAGGAGCACTGCGAGCCCGTGCCCACCGACACCCTGGACGCTACGCCTACAGACCGAGCACCTGGGGTCGAGTCAACAAGTCAGGGAGCACTGTGAACAACCGGGACCGCATCCCGTACTTCCGCTGGCAGCGCCACTTGCCGCGCCTCTTCACCGCGTCGCTGATCAATCGGGCTGCGGCCCGCTACGGTCTGCCGACCGCTGGTGTGCTGCGGCAGTGGACGTGCCGCAACTCCCCGGCCCGGCTGGCTGGACGGCGGCGGCGTGCGGGCCGACGCGGAGATCGTGCTCAACGAAGCGCGGGGTTGAGCCGGCGGTGCTGGCCCGGGCCCTGCCCGCTTTCACCGTGGATGATCCCAAGAGCAGTAGCGGGGCCGTCCGACCGCCGGTGAGGGGGCCTCAGGAGCCGTACAGCGCTTCAATGTCGGCCGCGTACGCCTGCACGATCGCGGCGCGGCGCAGCTTCAGCGACGGTGTCATGAGGCCGTTGGCCGTGCTGAACTCGTGCGGGATGATCCGGAACGCGCGGATCGCCTCGGCCTGGGAGACCGCCGCGTTCGCCATCGTCACGGCCCGCTGGATCTCCCCATTCAGTTCCTCGTTGATCGTCGCCTCCCGGGGCCGGGCGTGCTGCTGTGCGCGGGGCCGGCACCAGTGCTGGGACGCCTCGGGATCCAGGGTGATCAGCGCCGCGATGAAGGGACGGTTGTCGCCGACGACGAGGCACTGGGAGATCAGGGGATGTCTCAGGAGCCGCTCCTCGAGCACCCGGGGATTGACGCTCTTGCCCCCACTGGTGATGAGGATGTCCTTCTTGCGTCCGGTGATGACCAGGAAGCCGTCGTCGTCCAGCCGGCCCACGTCGCCCGTCGCGAACCACCCGTCGCGCAGCACCGACCCGGTGGCCGCCGGATCGCCGAGGTAGCCGGAGAAGACGACGTCCCCGCGGACCCAGATCTCCCCGTCCCGTGCCACGTGGACGGAGCAGCCGGGCAGGGGTCTGCCGACGGTCCCGAAGCGGGGCCGGCCCGGTGGCTGGCTGGTGACGGCGGCGGTCGTCTCGGTGAGCCCGTACCCGTCGTGGATGGTGACCCCGGCTCCGGCGAAGAACAGGCAGAGTTCCCGGTCGAGACTCGACCCGCCGGAGGTGGCGTACCGGACCCGGCCGCCGAGGACGGCCCGCAGCCGCCCGTACACCAGACGGTCGAAGACGGCGTGCGAGGCCTTCAGCAGCGGTCCGGGCCCCGAGCCCTCGCCCCTGTCCTGGCGCTCCACTTCCTCGGCGTAGCGCACCGCGACGTCCACGGCCCGGTCGAAGAACGCCTCCCGGCCGGCTGCTTCGGCCGAACGCCTGGCCGAATGGAAGATCTTCTCGAAGATGTACGGCACGGCGAAGACGTACGTCGGCCGGAACGACGCCAGGGCGGGCAGCAGCGCGGCGGGGGACAGGTCCGGCTGATGCCCCAGCCGGATGCCGCCGCGCATGCAGACGACCTGCACCATCAGACCGTAGATGTGGGAGAGGGGCAGGAAGGCGAGAACGGCCGGCTGCTCACCGGGCTCGGCGAGGATCTCCCGCCAGCCGGCGTTCAGGGTGTCGCATTCGGCCGCGAGACTGGCGTGGGTGATCAGGCAGCCCTTGGGGTGGGGGCCGGTGGTGCCGGAGGTGTAGGCGATGGTGGCGACCGAGCCCGGTTGCACTGCCCTGCGGTGCTGGTGCACCACGTGGTCGGGGATGCCCCGGCCCGCGTCCGCCAGCCATTGGACGCAGTTGGCGTCCAGTTGCCATATCGCCCTCAGCAGCGGCAGCTGGTCGCAGACCGCCCCCACGGTCATGGCATGGTCCTCGTGTTCCACCACGACGGCCACCACCTGCGCGTCCGACAGGATCCAGCGGACCTGGTCCGCCGAGGAGGTCGGGTAGACGGGCACCACCTGGGCGCCGATGGACCACAACGCGTAGCTGAACAGCGTCCACTCGTAACGCGTCCGGGACATCACGGCGACGCGGTGACCGAACTGGATCCCGCCGGCCAGCAGCCCCTTGGCCAGCGCCAGCACCTCGTCACGGAACTCGGCCGCGGTGACCGCACACCACCTCTGCTCGTCCAGGGGGTCGCGCCGGGCCAACTGCTCCAGCTTCGGGTCGCGTTCCGCCACGTGGTACACCGAGTCCGCAAGGCCTCCCGCCGACAGGGTTTCCACCAGTGCCGGAAGGCTGAAGTCACGCACGCTACCCCCAGGATGAGCCGTTCACCGTGCCGCGCCTCGCGGCGGGCAGGGGGCGCAACATACCGGCAGGCATCCCGGGTGCCTAGGTGCTGTCGGCCAATTCTCGTTGCCTTGGTGCGCGGTGTCCGGTGCCGGGGGTTCTCCCACACCGTTGCCTCCCCACCACTGGTGCTGTGATCCTGGGCAAAGTGGCAGCACCTGCAGGCCGCTTGCCGGGAGGGGGTGTGTCAACTCGGCTGATCGCGGTTGCTGAGGTGTCAGTTGTTGCTCGAGGTCAGGCGGCCCTCGAAGGCGATCTGGAAGGCGTTCGGGTGCCTTCCAGCGCATGGTCCACCGCTTGCGGCCCTTCCCGGTCGGGTCCAGGCTCATGGCTCGAAGGTGCCGGCGGTGTCGCGGGGCACCCTCACCTCCACCGGACCGACGTCGGTAAGTACGGGTCTTGGCCCGGTGCCGTTGCGGCTGTTGCCGTTGTTCTTCCCGGCCGGGTCGTGCTTCTCATAGCCGACGTGGTCGGTGATCTCGCCCCCAGGGCGGACTCCAGCACCCGCTTGGTCAGCCGCTGCAACAACCCGCCCTCGCCGGTCAGCTGCAGTCCCTCGCTTCGGACCCGGTCAACCAGCATCGCGACGAGCTCCTCGTCAGACACCGCACTCGACGGTGCCTGAACCACCTGCTCGACCTGCTCGTTCTCCACGGCGGTCTCCGTCATCAGACGCATCTCCTTGATCATCAGATCCGCCGTTGATCAGACACTCCCTCCGTAGCGGGGGTCGCACGCTGGGAGTATGGCCGCAGTGATCGTGTATCCGCCGGCCGACGAGGGCGGCCGGCGCGTCCAGGTCGGCGGCAAGATCCTCGGCCGGGCGTTCCGCGTCCGGGACATCGCGGCGTTCTTGCAGAAGTCCGGGCTCCAGGACTTCGACGAGATGGACGTGGTCCGGTCCGACCTGATCGACTGGCGCGGCGGCGGACCGGAGATCTGGACGTAGGGGCGCCCCGCCGCAGATTCGCCGAGAGGGACAGCGGGGCGTGGCTACGGTCAGGGCTCCATGGTGGTGTACTCGATCGTCTTGACGGCCAATGCGGCCACGACCGTTACCTTCCACGTCCCCTGGCCCGGGTATGCCTCCTTCCCGCGCTAGGGGTCGATGTGGAGGAAGGCGCCCCGAATGACGACTCTGGCCTGCTGCACATTGCTCATGAGGTTGCTCGGGGACGTGGGGTCCGGCACGAGCTTGTCGTAGAGGACAACGTCGGCGGTATACCAGTGCAGTTCGTCCATAGCGGTCCCTTCCTTTGGTGCGGCTGGGATGCCGCGGGTCCCGCGAGCGTGGCAGCAGGGTCTGACAACGGCCCCCTTCTCGGGCGGCGACCGCCTCTCCCTCCGTCCACGCCGTCCCGCACCCGGTGCAGTAGCCGCCAGGAGCCCGTCCTGGGCGGCTCGCTGTTTCAGTTCTCGTCGGCGATGGCGATGGCGCTGGCTCGTTCGCGTGTGAGCTGGTCGCGTTCGTCAACGGTGAGGCCGCCCCAGATGCCGTCTCGGTAGTCGTTGGCGATGGCGTAGTCGGTGCAGGCGTCACTGAGGGGGCAGCGGGTGCACAGGGCCTTGGCTGCGGTCGTCTTCTTCTTGAGCGGGGTGGTGCGGCTGGAGTCGACGAGCAGGTCTGGCTGTTCCCGGCAGGGGGTGTCCGGGTTGACCAATCCGACCTCCTCTTGGAGGTCCGGCCCCGAAAGGCGTGTGCCGGGAGCGGGTTCCCGCGCAGATGCGGGAACCCGCTCCGCCGCATCCTGAGGGCCGACGCCCCTTGGCCGGCCGTCCCCAACTCGGCTCGTTCTCCCGACAGATGAAGTCAGTGATCTTGGGAACGAGGACATAACGATCTTCGTTCTCGGGAGGGGAAGACCGGCATGACCGTACCCGCACCACGCGACCGACGCCTGTACGGCGACCGGCGGTTCGACCTCCGTACCACCACGCTGTTCTTCGTCCTGCTGGCGCTCGTCCTGTGTCTCGTGGCATCGGTGGGGCGCATCGCGATGGGCATGGTGGAACGCCGCCCGGAAGGGGCCGGACTGCTCGCCGTACTGATCGTCGCGTCCGTGCTCGCCTCCCGGCCCCGGTGGCGCAGGTTGTCCGCCGCGAGATGCGCGCGCCGCGCGGCCGAGGCGCTGGAGGCCGCGGCCGAGACCGCGTCCGACAACCTCCGCGACATGCGCCATACGACGGCGATGGAGGGCATGAGCGGCACGGCGGCGGCCGAATTCGTCAGGGGCGCGGCAGCGGCCGTGGCGCTACCGGCCGTCGAGTGCCCGGCAGGCGCGGCGGAACCGGCCTTCGGGTACGGCGCCGGCCCTCTCCGCCCGGAGGTGCCGCCGGCGCCCAGCCCGGCGGCGGCAGCGGGGGAGGAGGCCACCGCTGTTCTCGACCTGCCGGTGGACTGCTTCGAACTCGACCCCGACGCCTTCGAGCGGACCGTGGCCGACCTGTGCCTGCGTGATGGCTGCGGGGACGTCAAAGTGGTCGGAGGAGCCGGGGACTTGGGCGCCGACGTCACGGCCGTCACCCCGGACGGGCGGCGCCTGGTCGTCCAGTGCAAGCGCTACTGTGAGACCAACAAGGTGGGCTCCCAGGATCTCCAGCGGTTCGGGGGCACGTGCTTCACCGTCCACGAGGCCGACATTGCTGTGGTCGTCACGACGAGCGACTTCACCGCCCCCGCCCTCGAATACGCCGAACAGTGCGGAATCCTGTGCGTGAACGGCGACGAACTGAGTGCCTGGCACGACGGTACCGGGTCCCGGCCGTGGGACTTCGAGGTCACGACCGCTTCCTGAGCGACCGGGCGAGCTTGAGGGGGCCGGGGTCTTCGGTCTACGCGTCGAGGGTGTCGAGGACGCGGTGCCGGGTGTCGCCGCCGCGCAGGGGGAAGTCGGCGCGCTTCTGCTGCCGGACGTACCTGCTCGTGGTGATCACGCGGGTGCGCAGGGCCTCGTAGGCGACGACTGCCCTTTCGAAGTCGGCGCGCAGGGCCTCGGCGCGGTCCCAGCACTTGCCCCTGGCGGACCCGGCAGGCCCTCGCCGGGTCCGGGGACGTTCTGCCGCTGGGGGTTCTGGCTGGTGTGCAGCTGTACTCGACGGATGCCGACGGGCGGTATGAGGGGCGCGCCCACACCCTGAGCACGTCCCCTCCCTCCCCGGCGCTACGATCCGGTTGATCATCGAACCGGGGAGGGGACATGGCCGAGGGCCGGGAAGCGACGGGCACCGTCGCGGAGAGACCGGTGGAGTTGGCCTACCAGCTCACCGTCGACGATCTCGCGGCAGCGATCCGTACCCGGGCGAAGGTCACCAGAGCGGGTGTTTTCCGGCGTCGGCTGCTGGTCTACACGCTGGTGGTCACGGCCGTCGGAGTCCTTCTGTCGACGCTCGGCGACGGCCGGCGTGACACCCCGTGGTATCTGTACGTGGCGCTGGTGGCCTCCGTCGCCTTCATGACCGCCAGGCCGCGGCTGCAGGCTCGCCAGTTCCACCGGCTCAGCGAGCGGCAGGGTGACTTCCGCGCCGTCGTCGACGACACGGGGATCTGCCTTACCACCGCCCACAGCTCGGCCGGCCTCGACTGGCACCTCTACCCGCGCTATGCCGAGACCCCGGAGCTGTTCGTGCTGCTCAGCGCCGACAAGTCCGCCGTCGGCGTCAGCATCCTGCCCAAGCGCGGCCTGAGCAACCCGGAGGATGCAGACCGGCTGCGGGCGATCTTCGGTCGGCACCTCATACGCGCGGACGCCGCCGCGGCGTCGGACGTCGACGGGACGCCGAGCCGGGGCCGGGACGGGGACGTCAGGCGCGGAGCGGGCTCCGTCGGGCTGCGGCTCCTCGGGCTGGTGCTGCTCTTCTTCGCCTACGCCGCCGTCCAGAAGACCGTGAATCCAGATGCCTTCCCCCGGCTCCAGCACAACAACGCGCCGGTCTCGGCCATCGCCCTGATCTTGGGGGCCTCGGCCGTCGCCCGCGCATGGTGGGTCGTACGCCGGATGAAGGTGATGCGGATCGTGACCGCCGTGCTCGCCGCAGCCGTGCTGCTGGTCGGCGGCGCCGCCGTCTACCGCATCGGGCCGATGCTGCACTGCTGGGGCTCGGACCGGATCGCCCGGGGCCCCGACGGCGACTACGCCTGCTACGACTTCTGATCGGGCCCGGAGCTCACTCTGCGGCGGCTGCGCGGCGCAGCCATCGCACGTGCCGAAGATCTCGATGGTGGACGTCGACGAAGCAGTCCGGCGGCGTGCTGGTGGGCTCCACGCACGGTGAAGTCCACGCTCAGGATGGACTAGTCGATGCAGCCCTCCGCGTCGGCGTCGGCCTGGGCGGCCCGCAGGATTGTGCGACATCCCGCGAGTTCCCCTGAGCCCCGCTGAGTCCTTGCCCCGTGGCCAGGGTTTTCTGTCTCCTAGGGGTCCGAACTGCCGTGCCCTCGCGCCCGCCGATCTTTCCCCCGACAACGAGGCTGGCAGCTGCGTACCCCGTCCAGGGCGCGCCCTGGCCGGGTAGCCCTCTCGCTGTGTGTGTCGTCTCGGCGCTACAGAGGAGGCCACCGGCCGCCGGGCAGATCAACTCCTGGGCGTACACCCCTGTCCTACTTGGGGTGGATGCCGATGGTGAGGAGGTGTTGCTGCTGGGGGTGGAGGGTGTTCCAGCGAGTGCGTTGCTGCTCGGTCCATCGCTGGAGGATGGGGGAGGGTCCTGGCCGCGGAGGTGGTCCAACTGCGGCTGCTGGTAGGTGCGTGATGTGGGGCCAGGGGGGCCATCAGGGGGTGATCGCGGTGAGTGCCTGGTTTGTGGTGGGGGCCAGGCGGCCTTGTTGCGCTTTGTGGCGTGTTTCTACCAGCCACCTGGCGAGGGGAAAGCCGTTGTGGTGGGTGGTGGGGGAGAGGTGGCCGTGAACCTGAGCTTAGAGAGCATCTGATCTAAGACCGTGTCCTACATGGCAGTTGGTCGTTGCGCTGGACATGGGGAGTGGACGGTGGGGATGGATCGTTCCGGACGGCTTGTGGGAGATCGCGAGGCCGCTGCTGCCGCCGGCCCGGGTGCGTCCGCAAGGGGGCGGGGTCGCGAACATCGATGATGAGGCGGTGTTTGCCGCGATCATCTATGTTCTGGTCAGCGGGTGTGCATGGCGGGCGTTACCGCCGTGCTTTGGGGCGTCGAAGTCGACCGTGCATCGCCGCTTCGTCATCTGGTCTCGCGCCGGAGTATGGGGGCAGCTGCATCAGAAGGTTCTCCAGCTTCTGGACGAGCGAGACCTGGTCGACCTCTCCCGCGCGGTTCTCGATTCAGCCCACGTGAGGGCTAAAAGGGGGGCGAACTTGCAGGTCCGAGCCCCGTGGACCGGGGTAAGCCCGGTTCCAAGATGCATGTCCTGTCCGACGCGAACGGACTGCCCCTACGCGTCGGAGTCTCCGCCGCCAACACCCACGACAGCCTCGCCCTGAAGCCGATGCTGTCCCATTTCCACATGGGACACGAATCCCACGCGACCGATTCCAAGCCCCAACGCCTCCATGCGGACAAGGCGTACGACGTGCCTCACCTGCGGCGATGGCTACGGGGCAAGCACATCGGCGTCCGCATTGCCCGCAAGGGAGTCGAGTCCAGCGAGCGACTCGGCCGTCGAAGGTGGGTCATCGAACGCACCATGTCCTGGCTGACCGGCTACCGCCGGCTCAACCACCGCTACGAGCGGAAACCAGGCAACTACCTGGCCTTTCTCGGACTGGCCGCAGCCCTCTGCTGCTACAAACGGCTCCTCACGCTGACCATGTAGGACACGGTTTAAGTAGTTGGTAGTTAGGGATGATTTTGTGACGGCTGATGTGGGCGGTCGTTAGGCGAGGAGTGAGTGCTCGTCGTCCGTACCGCAGTGACGTGTCCGATGCCCGCTGGGCCTTGATCGAACCGGTCTTCTCCGCCTGGCGGGCGACGAGACGGACCGGACCCGGCACGGCAGCTCGGGTGCACGACCTGCGGGAGATCGTCAACGCGATCCTCTACGTCAACCGCACCGGCATCCGATGGGAGTACCTGCCGCACGACTTCCCGCCGTACAAGACCGTCTACGACTACTACGCGAAGTGGGAAGCAGACGACACCACCCAGCAGGTCCACGACCTATTACGCGACAAGGCCCGGCGGGCTCACGGCCGCAGCGCGGAGCCCACTGCGGCCGTGGTGGACGCGCAGAGCGTGAAGACCTCGGCAAACGTCGCCGAGACCAGCCAGGGCATCGACGCCGGCAAGAAGATCAAAGGGCGCAAGCGGCACCTGATCACGGACACGCTCGATCTGGTGTTGGCCGTCCTGGTCACCGCCGCCAACGTGCACGACACCACCGGCGGCAAACTCCTGCTCGACGACCTGACTGCGGCACATCCCAGCGTGACCAAGGTCTGGGCCGACGGCGGTTACCAGAACAGCATCTTCAACCACAGCGCCCGGCTGGGCATCGATGTCGAGGTGGTGCAGCGGCCACGGGCGAAGGCGGTTCGAGCCGCTGCCGAAGCGGTGGGTGATCGAGCGGACCTTCAGCTGGCTGATGCAGCACCGGCGCCTGGCGCGGGACTACGAAGCCCTCCCGCAGAGATCCCGGACAATGATCCCCAGGGCGATGGCTAACAAAATGTCCCGCGAGCTGACTGGAGAATCCGTACCAACCTGGCAAATCGAAAAGGACATCCCGCCCACATCGGCGTGAACACTGATCAGATGCTCTCTAAGTCAGTAACCACCGACCGCGGCACGGCACGGCACGATACGCGATCTGCCCACCAGCGGCGGCCCACAGCCGGGCGTCGTGCCGTGGTTGTCAGCGTAGTCAGCTGAACGTGTTGCAGCTGGAGACGCGGCCGGAGCGGTAGCCGGTGGAGAACCATTGCTGGCGCTGGCGCGCGGAGCCGTGCGTCCAGGTGTCGGGTGTGACCCTGCCCTGGTAGCGCTGCTGGATACGGTCGTCTCCGACGGCGGCGGCCGCGTCCAGCCCGCGGTTGATGTCCTCCTTCGTCAAGTCGGTGATCAGTGGCTTACCGCTCTTGGGGTCGGGGGTGGTGGTGGCGTGGTGGGCCCACACTCCGGCATAGCAGTCCGCCTGCAACTCGAGTTTCACCGAACCGCTGTTCTGGCCCTTTCCGCTGCCGCGGGAGATCGTTCCGCTGAGGTCCTGGACGTGGTGGCCGTATTCGTGCGCGATGACGTAGGCCTCGGCGAACGGGCCGCCCTTGGCGCCGAACTTGCTGCTCAGGTCGTTGAAGAAGTCGAGGTCGAGATAGACCTTGTCATCGGCTGAGCAGTAGAACGGGCCGACGTCGGAAGTCGCGTTCCCGCAGCCGGTATTCACACTGCCGGTGAACAGGAACGTCGGGGCTTGCTGGTAGGGCTTGCCGACGGCTGTCTCCGTCTGCTTCCAGAATGCCTGCACGCTGTCGACCATGGCGACGATCCGGCACTCCTCCTTGCGATTGGCGTCGGCACCGGTCCGGCAGTCCGCCGCGAGGTCCGCGGCTGACTTGCCGGAAGAGGACGTGTCGCTGCTGCCCGAGCCGAACATGCCGGGGTCGACACCCAAGAGCACGGACGCGACCAGCACCACGAGCCCGACCAGTCCCCCGCCGATGGTCTTCCCGCCGCCTGGGATCCCGCCCAGCGCACCTCCCCGCCCGTCCTCGACCTCGGACGTGTCCAGAGCAGCATCGTCGTCGAATTGCATACGTTGGCCTTCCCTCAAGCAGCACGCTGGACCGCCCCGCGTCGTCCCGCTCGCCTACCCCGTACGAGGACATCCCCATCCCGTCCTCTTCCTGCTCCACCTCTGGGAGGAGCCGGCGGGCGACGCCGCGACGCCGGAGGAGGTAGCCGAGGACCGCGCTCGTCGTAGATCAGCAGGTCCATGCGCCGTCCTCGGCTGGCGCGCCTTTCCCCGCGAGGCGGGCCAGCTGGACCTGCGCCCGGCTGCGGATCCACTGACGCAGCACGCCACACAGGTCTACACCAGCCTCATCCGTGCACAGCCACTCCTGGCCGCCGTCGCCACGATGATTCCCCGCCGCAGTCATCCCGGCGCCGAAGCCGACCAGGCGCGCCTGGTCGAACTCGCCCAGCAGGGCCACCTCGCCACCGCCGCCACCGCGGCCGCACGGGCCCGCGCGGTGCAGGAGTGGGTCGGGCCGGAAGCCCGGCCAAGCCAGCCCGGATCATGGCCGTGGAAGCGGGAGCCCCCGCGACGCGCACCCTGCGGGAGCTGAACGAGACACTGGCCGCCTTGGATCCGGCCCTGACCTCATCCGCCTTCGCCTTACCGGACCCTCAGCGCATCGCGGAGGTCGTCGACGCGATCGGCCAGCTGTCCGCCAGGATGAGAGCGGTACTCCGCACGTCCAGTCGGGCACCCCGCGAGGAGCCTGCCACGCGACGCGCGTAGCACCAGCAGCCGCCCACCCCCGGCCAGAACCCGGGAGGCTCCACCCCCAGGGCCGCGCCCTGACCGGCGCGGCCTCGGCGCGGCCATCCGAGAAGCGGCGACACCCAGGGCAAGGAGGCGCACGTCGATCACGTGTCGGGCCTTCCGTTCGGCTACGGGTGCCCGGACATGCGGGGCGGCGGTGTGCCGGACCCGCTGCCCGGGGCGGGCGGGTGCCCCCGAGCCGGTGATCCCGATCCTTCGCCGGGGGCGTGCGGGTGCGCGCGGACCGGTGATCTCGGCCCTCCACCGGGTCTCACCCCGCCTGGTCGCTGTCCTTGTGCGCGCCCCAGCCGTGCCAGCGCTCGACCTCGACCCAGGCGCTGAACCGGGTGCGCCCCCGGTCCGGGTAGGGCCGTCCGGTGTAGTGCGTGGAGAGGCGGTCGATGTCGGCCAGACCCTTGTCCTCCTGTATGTCGGTCACCCGGCCGATGAGGGTGACGTGCGTGTACCAGTCGTCCCGGTCGAGGACGGTGAGGGACACCCGCGGGTCGCGGCGTAGGTGCTCCAGACGGACCCGGCCCTCGTCCATGTTCAGGAGGACGCGGCCGTCCTCCCAGAGGTACCAGGTGGGTGTGGTCACCGGGGCACCGTCCTTGCGCAGGGTGGCTATCACGCACGGGTTGGGGTGACGCAGCATCTCTTCGGCCGCGGGCGGCAGCGGGGGCTTGGACATGGGGTTCCCTTCCTGTCTCCCTGTCGTTGGCCGCCGAGTTCCCTGAACGGGGTGCGGCGCACCTCGCCGGAGCCGTCGGGCCACGTCCCGCGGCCGACTACAGCTCGAATTCCAGGTCGATCAGGTCGGTGAGTTCGACTTCGAGGCCGTGGGCGCGGTGGCCGTTGTCGCGGAAGTAGACCTCGCCCAGGGCCTCGGCGGCGATCCGGCGGAGCTGGTCCTCGGTGGCGCCTTCCTCTTGGGCGGTGAAGAGGCGGGCGGCGTGTTGGGGGGGCAGGGCGAGGGTGAGGTGTCGGATGCGGGCGTCGTCGGTGCTGCCGGGTGCGGCGGTGTAGCCGAAGCGGCCCTGGACATCGATCATGATGCCGCTGGTGGCGGCGGCCGTCTGTTTGGCCTTGGCCTTGATCTGTGGCTGCCAGCGGGCGCGGACTTCGCGTTCGAGTCGGTCGGCGAGTTCCGGGCGGGGCGTTTTGATCTGGTTCTTCACATAGCGTTCGACGGTGCGCTGGCTGATGCCGAGCAGTTCGGCCACGCGTCTGGTGCTGCGCTGGTGCTGGCGGACGAGATAGCGCACCTGTGCTCCGGCGGACTTCGGGATGGGGCGCGTGAACGCGCCCTGCACCGCCTTGTCGAGTCCTTCCCCGACCGTGACCATGCCGCGATTTCCCCTTATTCTCCGGTGTCCTTGGTGGTGACCTCGCCGGTCTTGATGTAGCGGGCGAGGTTGGCGACGTGGCCGTCACCGGCGAGCTGTTCGAGCACGCCTGAGCCCCACAGCACGCTCTGGGTGCCCTCGTGCTTGACCATCCCCGGGGAGACGCCGAGCCGGAAGCTGCCGGGCACGGTCTTGCCGTCGGCGTCGTTGGGCAGGACGTCGAGCGGGCTGGGTCCGTCGGCGGCGTACACGGCGCAGTCGGAGAGGACCGCGACCGGATACTGCCCGGTGGCCGCGGCAAGGGCGGCCATCTTGCGGTGCATGTTGATCCGGGCCCGGGAGATCACGGTGGCACGGATGTCGGGCCGCCAGGTCGGGCGGGCGAGGGCGGGCCAGGCCTGTCCCGGCTTCCAGCCGCCGCCGCGCGCCTTCTCCCGCAGCTTGCCGATGCCGCCCTTGACGGTCATCTTGACCGCGTCGACGACGATGCCCAGTTCCGGGTCACGGCTCTTGTAGCCGTCCGTCGCCTCCAGGAACTCCTGCGGTGACAGCTTCTCGCCCACCCCGAGATCCGACATAGTCGCGACGTAGGCATCGCGCAGCCGCTTGTACCAGCCGTCCAGGAACCGGCCGTGCTCTAGGCGCACCCACGCCTCCATGGGGACGACGTCGTAGCCGAGCTCGACGGCATACGCCACGGTGGGCGTGGCATACCAGGCCGGCCCCTCAGGGCGCCGGCCGGACGGCGTGAACGGGCTGGGCAGCAGATCACCGTCGAGGTCGCGCCACTGCTTGCCCACCTTCACCCGGGACGGATCGACGTGGGAGAGGTCGACCAGCCACGAGCCGGGCAGCGACGGCGCCGATCAGCCGCCGGGGCCGCCAGGGCCCCGATCTGCGCCCCGCCACCAGCGACCAGCCCGCCACCCCCGCCTGCACCATGCACTGCACCTTCGCCGACTGGCCGTACGACCCCGACGGGCGATACGACACCGGCTCCGGCCAGATCGGCACCGGCCGCGACCACACCGACGACCGGGGCATCCACGCCGTATACCGGATCTTCGGCATTGACCTGGAGCACCGGCGCGCCTGGGTCGAGCTCGCAGCCGAGATGGTCCCCTTCGCCGCCGCCCCCACCGGCTACGTCGCCCGGCCGCCGCAGTACTCCCGCCCGGACCAGCCGCACCTGTACCGGTTCTGGACCGAACTGGCCCGCCTGCACACCGCCCAGCTCACCCACCCCGCCGACACGGGCCAGTGCACGCACGAACTTGTCCGGGGTGGCCGCGTCCTGATCGCCTCGACCGGCCGCCGACCACCCCACTCCCTGCCGGGGACTCCCGACGGGGCCCCGGCGGGCGGGCCAGACACCTCGCCCCGGCCCGCCTCTTCACCGCGCACACCCGTCACGTGCCACCGACCCGATCTACCCGCTGCCGATGTACGTGGTGGCCGAGCTGATGGGCATCGACGAGGCGCTGCTGCCCCGGCTGAAGGTGCTGTTCGAGAAGTTCTTCTCCACCCAGACCCCGCCCGCCGAGGTCATCACCACCCTGACCGAGCTGGCAGGGATCATGGCGGCGACCGTCGCGGCCAAGCGTGCCGAGCCGGGTGACGACCTCACCAGCGCGCTGGTCCTCGGCTCGGCGGACGGCGACCACCTCACGGACGAGGAGATCGTCGCCACCCTCCAGTTGATGATCGCGGCGGGGCACGAGACGACGATCTCGCTGATCGTCAATGCGGTCGTCAACCTCTCCACGCACCCTGACCAGCGGGAGCTGGTGCTCTCCGGGCAGGCCGACTGGTCGGCGGTGGTCGAGGAGACGCTGCGCTGGTACACCCCGACCTCGCACGTGCTGATCCGCTTCGCCACCGAGGACGTGCCGGTCGGCGAGAAGGTCATCCCGGTCGGCGACGCGCTGATCGTGTCGTACGGCGCCCTCGGTCGCGACGAGGAGGCGCACGGGCCGAGCGCCGGGGAGTTCGACATCACGCGGGAGACCAAAAACCGTCACATCTCCTTCGGCCACGGCCCGCACGTCTGTCCCGGCGCGGCACTGTCCCGGCTGGAGGCGGGGGTGGCGCTGCCCGCGCTGTACGCCCGTTTCCCGCACCTGGACCTGGCGGTCTCGGCGGCCGAGCTGCGCCACAAGCCGGTGGTCACCCAGAACGACCTGTTCGAGCTTCCGGTCCGCCTGAACGGGTGACTTGACTTCGAGCGCGCTTCAGCTCGTAGCGTCGCAGGCGCTCCGGTGCCCGGCGTCCCTCACGGGATGCCGGGCGGCCAGATCCGTCGCTAGATGGATGAAGGGGCCCGAAGTCGTCCGACGTGACGATCGAGTGCGAGCGAAAGGCTGGAACACCACATGCGACAGCGCAGTCTGCGGGACCTGCAAGTGTCGGCGATCGGCCTGGGTTGTATGGGCATGTCGGCTTTCTACGGGACGGCGGACCAGGACGAGGGCGTGGAGACCATCCGGCGCGCCCGCGAGCTGGGCATCAACTTCCTCGACACGGCCCAGATGTACGGGCCGCTCACCAACGAGTCCCTGGTCGGCGAGGCGATCCGGGGCCACCGTGACGAGTACGTGCTGGCCACCAAGTTCAACTACCGGATGGACGACGCGGTACCGGGCGACATGTCCAGCGTGGGCCGTCAGGACGGCTCCGCCGAGCATGTCCGGGCCTCGGTGGAGGGCTCGCTCCAGCGGCTCGGCACCGACCACATCGACCTGTACTACCAGCACCGGGTCGACCCGGACGTGCCGATCGAGGAGACGGTGGGCGCGATGGCCGAGCTGGTCGCCGAGGGCAAGATCGGGCACATCGGGCTGAGCGAGGCGAGCGCGGAGACGCTGCGCCGGGGCAACGCGGTCCACCCGATCACGGCCGTGCAGAGCGAGTACTCGCTGTGGTCGCGGGACGTGGAGGCGGAGGTGCTGCCGACCTGCCGCGAGCTGGGCATCGGCTTCGTCGCCTACTCGCCGCTGGGCCGGGGCTTCCTCGCCGGCCGCTTCTCCTCCCCCGACGAGCTGGACGAGAACGACTACCGCCGCAACAACCCCCGCTTCACCGACGAGCACCTGAAGGCCAACCTGCGCCTGGCGGCCAAGGTCAAGGAGATCGCCGAGAGGAAGGGCGTCACCCCCGCCCAGCTCGCGCTCGCCTGGGTCCTCGCCCAGGGCGACCACATCGTCCCCATCCCCGGCACCAAGCGCCGCTCCTACCTCGAACAGAACGCCGCCGCGGTGGACATCGTCCTCACCCCCGAGGAACTCTCCCAGATCGACGCGGAACTGCCCGAGGTCTCGGGCGAACGCTACGACGAGGCGGGCATGCGAGCCGTGAACCGCTGACCCGACCGCCCCGGTCGGGGCCCGCGCCGCATGCCGGGTCCCGGCCGGACCACGTCAGGGCTCGCCGTCCGGCGAGGGTGAGGTCAGCATGGGCTCGCCAGCAGCAGCACGCTGGTCCGTGACCAGCTCCCCTACACGCGCTGGGCCGGTCGTCGAAGGTGGCGGTCGCGCGCTATGCCTGGTCGGGCCGCGAGCGTCTCGGCCTCATCCGTGTGCGCGGCGACGTCCTGGTCCTGCATGCCATGCGCTGGCCCGACGAAATCCGCTCACCGCAGGAGCTGCTGCCCCCGCCCGTCGAGGTCACCGATGAGGAGATCGAGGGCGCGCTCGCGCTGATGGAGTCGGTGAGCCGGGACGATCTTGACGGCGAGGAGTTCCGCGATACCTACACGGACGCCCTCGCCGAGATCATCGCGGCGAAGCGCGAGGACAAGCCACTGCCGTACGCGCCAAAGCCCGAGGCACCGGGGCAGGTCCTCGACTTCATGGCAGCACTGGCCGAGTCGGTGTCCAAGGCCAGGGCATCCCGCGGCGAGGACGCGGACGTGCATGAGCTGCCGAGGAAGAAGACCGCGGCCAAGAAGCAGACGAGCGCGAAAGCGGCCACGAAGAAGCAGCCGACCAAGAAGACAGCATCCAAGAAGACGGCCGCACGCCGGCCACGCAGCCCATGAGCGAACGCACGGCACTGATTTTGAACAGCACAAAAGAGTTCAGCAGCGCAGTGAACTGTTGCGCGAGAATCGGAAATCCAGTCGTACGGCCAAGGTTCAGTTGGGCAGGCATCCGTTCAGTAGCGCCGCAGGCAGCGGCAGCACGGCAGAGGATCTCGGTTGAGATCGGCCATGTCTGGGTCCACCCCCGACGCCCGCCGCCTGCTCGGTGCCCTCGAACGCGAGGCCACGGCACCTCGACACGCACGCCGCGCTCACCGAGGCGCAGGCGTGTACCGGGCGTGCGGTTACACGGACATCCCGGCGTACGACGACAACGTTTACGCCAGCCACCGGTTCGAGAGGCGGCTGCCCGGCCCCGACGGCGGCTGACGCCGGGGCCGACTGCACCTCTGATCAGGGGAGTTGGCCTCGGCAGGATCGACCGGCATGATACATCTTCGTGTCGGGTCGATGCGTCTCACGTGCCGAACTCTCCCTCGGGCCACGGGAATTCAGTCACAATGTCGGGGTGTCCACCTTCTTGGAGTCAGAGTTCGAAGACGGTACGCCCGTAAGGTTCCTGCTCGCTCCCACCCCGGGCCCCGAGCAACCCCCCGCGCGCGACGACGACCTCCCTGAGGGCATGGGAAGGGCCGTCCCCGTCGCCGCGGGAGGGGGTGCGAGCGTCGCCAACCTCGCGGCCGCCACCCTGCGCGGGGCGCTCAAGCCGCTCGGGCCGCTGCTGCAGGAGGTGCACGACGCCGCCACGGCCGTACCGGATCCGCCGAGCGAACTCAGCGTGACCTTCGGCGTGCAGGTCGGGCAGGACCTCAAGCTCGGGATCGTCGGCGGCAACGGGCAGGCGCACCTCACCGTCACCGCCAGTTGGAAGCCGGCGCCCGGCGCGGAGTGACCGTGGGGTGGTTCAAGCAGGTCGAGGCGGTGCCCGGCGGCGAGGCGAGACCCTGCGTGGCGACCGTGCGCCGCACCGCCGACGGCAAGACGGCGGGCGCGGCGGTCGTACTCGGCGACGACGCGGTTCTGACGTGCGCGCATGTCGTCAACGACGCCTTGGGCAGGGCGATGTTCGAGCCCCGACCGCCCGGCCTCGACGAGCTGTTCGTCGAGGTGAAGGGGACCCGCAAGACCGAGCGGTACCCCGCGCGTGTCGCCCACTGGATCGAGCCGCGCGCCCGCGACGGTGGAGCCGTGCGGGACGGCGACGGGGAGTGGCTCGGTGATCTGGCGGTGCTGCGGATCGACGCGCCGCCCGGCGGGGTGCCCGCGCCCGACCGCCGTACGGCCATGGCGCCCGGTCAGAAGGTGCGCGCCTGGCACGGCAGCGGGCACAGCGCTACCTTCGCCGATCTGCAGGTCGCCGCCCTCGACGGCCCGATCGGCTATCTCGACGGCAAGGGCACGGGCATGGCGGTCGGCCCCGGCTACAGCGGCGGTCCGCTGTGGTCCGAGGAGGACGGGGCCGTCGTAGGACTCGTCGCCGCGCACTTCATGCCGCCCTGCGATGCCGGCGGGGCCACGCTGCCGCACAGCCCCCAGCACATGATCCGGCGCAGCTGGGGCATCCCCTGGCAGCGGATCGAGGCCGAGCTGCGACCCCTCGGCGTACTCCTCACCGAGGACGCCGAGGACGCCGAGGACAGCGAGGACACCGACCCGGACGAGCCCGCCTTCGGCATGCTCGTGGACGCGGTCCGCAATGCTCTGCCGTCTCCGTACTCGCTCGGCGACACCGCCCGCCAACTGGCGCTCGCGTGCGACGTCGGGCAGGGCAGCCCTGTCAGCCCGCCGCTCATCGAGGAATTCGCTGCCTTTCTGCTCCGCCATCCTCGCGCCCTCGCGGCCTTCACCGAGATCCTGCGGCCCAGGAACCCTGAGGCCACCAACCGCGTGCTGGTCGCCGGCCGGCTCTCCCGGACCCCGCTGCTGCTCTCCCCACGCGAACGCCACCGGCTGCACCAGCTGCTGCGCAAGGTCGACCGGCCGGTGCTGGAGCGGATCCCCGAGGCGGTGCGCGAGGCCGCCAAACGGGTCGCCGTCCCGACCGACGGGAGCACCCTGGACGTCCTGCTGGACAAGCTGGAGGAGCTGTCCGGGGACGGCCACTCCGACGACGGCGAGCCCCGGGTCCCGGCGCTGCTGCGGGTCGTCGAGTACGTCGCCGTGCTGTGCCCGGCGCCCCGGCAGGCGGAGCTCCGGCTGTGGTCGGACGGTGTGCGGGTGCGGCTCGGCATCCCGGAGGCGGCACTGCGGGAGCGGCGCTCGGACGCTCGGGACTGGGCCCGGATGCTCCGCGGCCGCCCCCCGCGCAAGCGGGTGCTGGTCCAGGTGGCGCGAGCCGGGCGGGGGCGGCACCGGCTGCGCATCTGGTGCGACGAGGGCACCGGGCCCCGGCAAGTGTCGGCGGACAGCACCGCCTCCCACACGGCGTCCCAGGCGGCCCGCGAACTGCTGCGCGTCCTGGAAACCCTCACGCCGTCCACCGAGGACGGCGGGCGGCCGCTAGTGGAGGTGCTGGTGGACCGCGCCGATCTGAACCTGCCGGTCGACGAGTGGGCGGCTCAGGTGCCCGGCGAGGTCGTGCCGGGGGTGCTCGGTGTGGAGTTCCCGCTGGTCGTGCACTGTCCGGAACTCCTGCGCCGGCACGAGCGTTTTCTTCCCGACTGGCGAGAGCGGTGGAGACAGCTCGACTCCGGCGAGACGCTCGTCGTCTCGGACCCGGCGCAGGACCCGCACCAGATCTACTACGAGCTGATGGGACGACTCGACACGGTCCGGGTCTGCGTCGACGTGCCGCCGGGGCCGCGCGACGCCATCGTTCAGATCTGTCTCGCCGTGGGCATACCGGTGGTCGTGTGGGACCGCGGCCGGGACACGCCCTCGCATGTCACCAAGCACATGGCGGACGTCGCCATCCGCGAACTGCCCGACGCGGTACGGGTCTACCGGGCCAACGCCCGGGGCACCCGCGCCCCGGAGTTTCCCGGCCGCCCGGTCCTCGCCTGGGCCGACGCCGACCGTACCGTGCCCCGACTGCACCTGAGCGAACCACAGGAGAGCGCATGACCTCCGCTTCTGAGGCCGACTGGCGCCTCTTCCGCGGCGACGGCGTCCCGCGCGCCGTCACCCTGCCCTCAGCGCCCCCGTGGCGCCGGTTTAGCCCGACACCCACCGTCCGTCCCGAACTGCCGTATCTGATCCAGCCGGAACACGCCGACGTCGTCAACGCCGCGCTGCATCTGCGCCGCCCACTGCTGGTGACCGGCCCGGCCGGCACCGGCAAGTCGTCGCTCGCCCGGGCGATCGCGCACGAGCTGCGGCTGGGCGAGCTGCTGCGCTGGTCCATCAACAGCCGGTCGACGGTACGGGAGGCGCTCTATCAGTACGACGCGATCGGCCGCCTGCGCGAGACGACGCTGAGTCGCGACCGAGGCGAACGCGAGCCGTCGATCGGCACGTTCATCAGGCTCGGCCCGCTGGGGACGGCGCTCGTCCCGTCGGCGACCCCACGGGCCCTGCTCATCGACGAGATGGACAAGGGCGACGTCGACCTGCCCAACGACCTGCTCACCGTCTTCGAGGAGGGCTACTTCGACATCCCCGAACTGACCCGGCTTCCCGAAGACATGGCCGACGTGGAGGTCCAGACCGCCGACCACCGGGGCACGGTGACGGTCCACCAGGGCCGCGTCCAGTGCGCCGAGTTCCCGGTCGTCGTTATTACGAGCAACGGCGAACGCGAGTTCCCGCCGGCCTTCCTGCGCCGCTGCGTCCGTCTGGCCCTCCCGGTCCCGGACGAGGCCCGCCTGCGCGCCATCGTCACCGCCCACCTCGGCGAGGAGGCCCTGCGGGACGCGGACGACCTGATCGAGGCCTTCCTGCGCCGCCGCGCCCCGGGTGAGCTGGCCACAGACCAGCTCCTCAACGCGGTGTTCCTGCGCAATGGCGGGGTGGACCTGGACGCGGAGGGCCTGCTGGACGCTGTGTTGCACCAGCTGACCGGGGCGTTGTGACGGCGATGGGAGTGCTGGAGGTGGTGCGAGGCCCCGCAGGGCTGCCCCCTGGGCGGGCCCACTGCGGGCCCCGCGCCCGTGGCGAGGGTGGGCGCCGCGAGGGGGCGGACGCTGTCTGTCGGGACACTGAGCGGGTCCGCCGCGGCAGCGCCCCGAAGGGGTGCGGGGCTGGGACATATTCAGCCGCGGGGGCGGGGGCGTCGTGAGTGCCGGTGGGGGTGGTACGCGGCTCAGCGAGGCTCTGCGGGTGCTGGCGTCGGCCGGACAGGAGCTGGACGCCGATCAGGTGCTGGACGTGCTGTGGCTGGCCCGGCGGCTGCCCGGTGGGGTCGAGGCACCGCTCGGCCGGCCCGCGGGCGTCGAGCCGCAGGTGCCGCAGCCGCCTGCCGCCGACGAGCCGGACAAGGCCGCGCCGACCCGGCCCGCCACGGGGCCCGACCCCGACGATCCGGACCTGCCCGACCTCACCGCCCCCTCCCTCTACGCGGCGGCCCGGCAGCCCTCGCCGACGATCCCCGAGATCCGGTTGCGGCAGGACCCCGGGCCGAGCAAGGCACTCCCCGTGCGGGTACCGGAGGACAAGGCCCTGACCGGCGAGCTCGAACTGGGGCGTGCGCTGCGGCCCTTGCGGCGTCGTCAGGCAAGCCCGCACCGGCTGGAGATCGACGAGGAGCGCACCGCCGCCGAACTCGCCGAGACCCTGCTGCCCGACGTGGTACTACGCCCCGTACAGGAGCGCTGGCTCCATCTCGCGCTGCTCGTCGACGACGGCCTGTCGATGCTGCTCTGGCACCGCCTCGGTGCCGAACTGCGCACGCTCCTCGAACGCCTCGGCGCCTTCGCCACCACCCGCGTCCTGGGCCTCGACGCCCGCAGCCCCGGCGAACCGCGCCTGCACGCACGCCCGTTCCGCCCCGACAGCACCCCCGTACCGCTCAGTGCGGTCAGCGACCCGTCGGGCCGGACCCTAGTCCTGGTCGTCAGCGACGGCATGGGCGCCTCCTGGCGCAGCGGCGCCCTGCACGCCCTGCTGTCCGCGTGGGCCTCCCGCGGCCCGGCCGCCCTTCTGCACACCCTGCCGCCCGACCTGTGGGAAGGGTCCGGCATCCAGGCGGAGCGCTGGCAGGCCACGACCCGGCGGATCGGCGGCGCCAACACCTCCTGGGAGATTACCGACCCGGTCCTGCCACCCGACCTCGCCCGCTTCGACGGTGTACCGGTCCCGGTCCTGGAACCGACCGCCGCCTCCTTGCGGAACTGGTCCCACCTGCTCGCCTCACCCGGCGCCACGGTCCAACTGCCGCTGCTGGCCCGACCGCGCCGGTACGGCGACATGGCCACCGCACCGCTCGACCCGGGCGACGCCCAGCACTTCCGGGACGCGGCCACCCCGGAGGCGTACCGGCTCGCCGCCCATCTGGCGGCCGTATCCCCGCTCACGGTGCCGGTCATGCGGCTCGTCCAGACGGCGGTCCCGTGGCGGGCTCGGACCTCCCACCTCGCGGAGGTCTTCCTCGGCGGCCTCATGCGGCCGCATCCAGCGCCGGTGCCCGGCCCACTACCCGCCAAACACCAGGTCTTCGACTTCTCCGACGCGTCGAGGTCGGTGCTTCTCGACGCGGTCCCGCAGTCCGAACTGCTGCGCACCAGCCGCAGCATCGGTCGTCGCCTGGAACAGCTCGCGGGCAACTCTCCCGATTTCCCGGCCTGGCTCGCCCACCCGGACGGCTCCGCACAGCTCCCCGGGTCGCACCGCCCTTTCACCAGCGTGGAGCGGCGGCTGCTGACCCGGTTCGGGGTGTCCTTCGACCCGGGTGTACACGGACTGGAACGCGGACCCGGCCAGAGCGCCGCCTCCCCGGACGGCTGGCAGCCGCTGACCGACGACGACCCCCGCCGGCTGGGCCAGTACCGGCTCCTCGCCCGACGACGGCTGCGGCGGACGGTGGAGTACAACAGCATCGACCGGCAGGGCACCCCGGCCATGGTCCACATCGCACGCTCCGATCTCCTCTTCGACACGTCTGAGTTGATCGCGCTGGAGGCCGAGGCGCTGCGTCGACTGGACGGGCACTACGCGCCCGCCATGCTCGTCGAAGCAACCGACGCCGACAGCCGCAGGCACTGGCTGGCGACGACCCCGGTCCACGACGGCTCCGGAAGGCCGCCACGGCTCGCGGAGCTCTTCAACCAGGCGCACCGGACCGGCACCGCCCCGTTCGACAAACTCACGGCGCTCCTCGTCGGCTGGCACCTGGCGAGCGCGCTGGCCCTGTGCCATCTCCACGAGATCGTGCCCGTGGACCTCAGCGCCGAGAACATCTTCGTGCTGCGGCGGACCGTCCTGCTCGCCGACCTGTCCGACTGCGCGGTGGCCGGCCGGTACGCGGGTACGGGGCCCGCACCGGTCCCCGAGGACAACGTGCGTGCGCTGGGCGAACTGCTCCAGCTGGTCAGCAGCAAGGCGGGGTGGGAACTGCCCGGACAGCCCGAGGGCATGCACCTGTGGCAGGGCGACACCTGGGCGCCACTGCGGCGGGTCGTGCTGCGCTGCCTCGACCCAGATCCGGCCGAACGCCCCACCGCCGGAGAGGTCGCGGACGTCCTGGCGAACTACATCGCTCACGAGCACGTTCCCGCGCGGCAGCCCAACCCCACCCTCCAGCAGGCGGTGCGCGCGCCGCTCGCCCTCCCGCCGGCCGCCGTGTGGCCCACCGCCGAACCGCCGATCCGGCCACCCCGGTTCGCCGCCGCCCGCCGCGAACGGGAGGCCCGGCTGGCGCGCCTGCGCAGACCGTTGCGCCACGCCCGGCGTGTCACCCTCGTCGGCGCCTACCACTACAGCGGCCGGGCGACCACGACGATGGCGCTCGGCTCGCTGCTCGCCGCCGTCCGCGGCGAGCCCGTCCTCGCCCTCGACGGGGCAGCCGACGAGGGCGCGCTCGGCGCCTTTCTCACCCGCCGGAATCCGGCTACCGTGCGCGATCTGGCCGACCTGCCGGCCGAGGCGTCGTACGAGGAGGTTCGCGCCCGCACTACGGCCTTGCCGTCAGGCCTGGAGGTCGCCGCGTACCCGCCTGGGCACGTGCCTCCGAACCTCGCTCACGCCCAGGCGTACGCACACGCGCTGGCGCGAACCGCTCCCTACTACTCCTTCGTCCTCACCGACTGGGCTCCCCTGCGGCTGGACCGGTCGGCCGACACAGTCCTCGACCTCACCGACCGGCTGATCCTTTGCTGCGGCAGCGCCGGCTGGTTCCTCGACGCCGCGTGGCGGGTGCTCGACCGGCTGCGCGGCAGCGGGCGCCGACGCCTGGCGGACGAGGCGGTCGTCGTGATGACCCAGGTGGAGGGCCTCTCCGCCCGGCCCATACCGGACAATCTGCACACGCGCTTCGACATCGGTGCCGACCAGGTGGTCACCGTCCCCTTCGACAAGTCCCTGCACTCTCCGGGCTTCCGGGAGCTGAACCAGTTGCGGACGCCGACGCTGAACGCGTTTCTGGACCTGGCCGAGCTGGTCGTGAGGCACTGAGACGGCCGACTGCGGGGGTGTGAGACGCACGGATCCCCGGGCGGCTGCCGCTGCCCCGGGAGCACAGGTGAGAGGTCGGCTCGGATCCGTCAGATCAGGCCGAGGGAGCGGACCGCGTCGCGCTCCTCCTGAATCTTCATCGAGGCCGACTGCACCGAGGACGCGGGCGTCACGCTCAAGTTCGACAAGTACATGCGCTACTTCCACCACAAGGCGAAGGACACCCACGGCCAATAAGCCGATGCGGCGCAACCGCTGGTCCGCACCGATCCCCAGTGGGGCGACGCTGATGGCGTTCCTTGAAAACGACCACTCCCTGCTCGGGGGTGCCCCCGGACCTGCTCGGCGGATCTCCCCACCTATACGGCACCTGACCTGCGCCCGGGCGCTCTTGTGGTTGTCGTTCTCGTGCGTCGTAGAGCTGCTGGGCGAGGGCGGCCTGGTCCTCGGTGAGCCCTGGGCGGCGCCCGCCGACCCGGCCGCGAGCGCGAGCGGCGGCCAGGCCGTCCATCGTGTTCGCCGCGATCAGCTCGCGCTGGAGCCAGGCGAGCACTGACAGCATGCCGAACATCGCCCGACCCTCCACCGTGGCTGTGTCGATGCTCTGCTCCATCACGTGCAGCCCGATCTGGCTGGACGGCCCCGGTGTCCTACCCCTGACCCGCGGTGCAAAAAAGCCGCTACAGCTCGAAAGCCAGCTGGCCGGAGGCTTCGACGGTGGTGCGGCGGGCTTCGGCCCGGGTGTAGGCGTGGTGGTCCTGGTCGTAGTGCAGGTGGCGGCCCTGGCACATGGCGCGGAGATTGACGGAGGTCGACTTCCTCCGGGGTGAGCGGATCGTCTGGCCGCCGGACAGGCGACGTTCTCCGACGGCATGGTGTTCGGGGTCTCGAACTCGAACTGACCTACTGCACAGAGGCGTTAAGGTGTGTGCCCCATTCTTCTCCCGAGCAAGGAGTGCCGCGCCGTGGCGAGCCGCCTGTCAAGGAATCAACTGATTGCGATTGTCGTGCCGATCGTGTGCGCCCTCATCGGACTTGCCGGGGTGCTTCTCGCTAAGTCGGAGGGCGGCTCGCAGAACAACTGTCGAGACTCCGCCCAGTGCGCGCAGCGCGACAACGTCAACATCGAGAAGTCCCCGTGACCCCCATCCGGCGGTGGGGCGTCACCGTGCTCGCGGTCAGCGCCGTTCTCGCTCTGACGGGTTGCGGCACGTCAACCGAACTGAACTGCAGTGGTTCCGCGCAGTGCGCAGGGGACAGGGCTGTTCATGAGGAAGGGGGAGGGGCGGCCGGCGGCGGAGGCGGTGGACGGGCATCGGCAGAGGCCACAACACGTCCTCTCCAAGGGGTTGGCTCCCCCAAGGCCGATGAGAGCGGCTTCACCACGCTGTACAAGGACCGGAACCTCAAGGTGGGGCTGGCCTACCCCAACAACTGTTACGACACGTTCGTCGACTTCGACAAGGGCCGGGCGTGGAGCGCGGATGACCGCGGAGACGACGAGGCCGAGATCAATCTCAAAGCCTGCTACGTCGACTTCGGGCAGTACATCAACGCCCGGTCCGCGGGCTTCTCCGACATTCAGCACCCCGATGCGCAGCAGTGCATGGAAGCCTCGCAGACCGGCGGCCTGCAGACCCTCGAAGACTGGGACGCGGTCTATGAGCAAAAGCCGATCAGGCAGGGCATGACCATGTGCTTAGAGACGGAACTCGGCAACATCGCCCGTGTCGAAGTCACTGAGGCGAACTGGAAGCGGTACGACAACGGGGAAGTCCACCGCCCCTTCTATGTCTTCAAGACGACGGCCTGGCAGCCCTCGGACTGACGGCTCCGGGGGCGGGCAGAGGGCCGACGGCTACTTTGCACCGTGGGTCAGAGGTAGGACACCGGGGCCTGGACGGAGTCCGCCGGCGGGTGGGCCCGGAGCCCACGGTGGGGGAGGGGCGGTGGCACCGATCTGTGGAACCGGCCCTGCTCTCGTATAGCGCGCCGCTGGCTCACCGAGCGGCACGCGCTGATGGAGCGCGTGCAGGGCACGACCACAGCACTGTGGGTTTCCCTGCACCCCAACCACCGCGGCGAGCACGCCGTCCCGTCCGGGACCCCCCTGTAGCCGCGCGGCCTCTACCGGGCATGGACTCGGGCTGTCACGCAGACCAACGTGCAGATGGCCGGCGAACCTTCATGGAACCTCCTGCCCACCCGCATGGAACAGCTGCGTCGTGGCGTCAGCCCGAAGACCTCCCCGGCGCCCCGCCAACCCGACGCCGAACAGGCGGCCGTCCTCCTGGACGACGTCACTGAGTGCGGCCGCGTCCTTGCCTCGGTACGGCGTTCCGGCGAGCCGGACACCACCGAGGAACTCGAAGCGCGGGTGGCCTGCCGCAAAGCGATGCGGGCGGCGTGGGCTGAGGGCGTCGAGCACGCGATGCAGCTGTCCGCACTGGTCGAGGTCGGTCTTACCGACACCGCCGACCTGACCGCTGTCGGATGGGAGCCAGCCCTGCTCGACGCGATTGAGAGGGCCGCCGGGTGGGGGCGCCCCTCCAGAGCCAAAGCCGGATGACCTCGGAGTCCACACCCTCCAATCCCGGAATCTCGAAGTACCGGACTCCGATACTCCCGTAGTCCGGAACTTCGGTACTGCGGGAGTGTCTTCCGCCTGCTGCGGCCGGACCGGCAGCAGTGGAGAAGCCCCCGGCGGTGCTCGGTGCAGGAGCAGGGGGTTGAGGAACATCCGAGCGAAAACCGGCGCTTGTACTCTCCGTGACGGCCACCGCAGATAATGGCCCCGTTATCCGTGCCACCGGTCACAGTGAGCTGCGGTTCCGCACCGTTCGAGACGCGCGTAGGGCCCTGTTATCTGCGGCAACGGCCCCCGGAGGGCTTGGCGCACGTTTTGACGTCGATGTTCCTCGACCCCCGTAGCCTGCACAGCAGAAGGGCCCCGGCCGAGCGTGACGGCTCACCGGGGCCCTTCTGCACGAACACTCACGTGTAGAAGCCGCCCTTGTACAGCTCGTCCGCCACGACCGCCAGCAGCTCGTCACTGGGCTTCTGCTCGCACAGCGCCCCGCTCAAGCCCTGGGGCTTACGTGACCACGGAACGGCATCCCATCGTGACTCTGCCCACGGCCTACTCGCCCAGCGGAACCCGGACGAAGCCCTCGTTCCAATCGTCCTCGTCAAGCTCGCAGGCGTCGAAGTAAAAGCACTCCGGTTCATCACGGAAGCCTGGTAGCAGTCGAGCCTGACGCACACGCTCTTCGACCCGTTCAAGGGTTGAGTAGATACCGAGCAGCTTTACGTCGTCGCCGTCCGACTCGTCGCAGAACACGCCGCTCTCATCGACGTGCACTGTCGAGCCGTCGTGGCCGGCTTCGTTCTGATGGCCGACATGCCACAGCGGATACACGATCACGGGCGCGAAGCTATCAGCACTCGAGTTCGTGGGGCCTGTGACCTTCGGCGCGCCTCACCTCCTGGGGACCCCACGATCACAAATCGGGCATCACGCGACTTCGCCGAGGCCCTGGCGAACCCGGGGAGCCCATATGAAGGACGGCGGACCTTTTGGGATGTTCGGGATGCGGTTCCTGCTCGTCGGCGTCGTACCGATGTACGCGGCGGGCGTGTTCCTGCTGGTGCTCGTGTGGGCGGGTGCGCCCGGCCGCCCACGTTTCGCGGACGCCTGGGAGACCGTCGCGGACCGACTGCGGGCTGGGGGTGCGGTTCTTGGCGGCGTAGTAGGTGCTCGTCGCGATCTTCAGTGCGTGGCTGGTCAGGACTTTGCAGATCGGCTCGAGTCCGAACACCTGCCGGTGGGCGTCGATGAACGCTACGAGCGCTTCGACGGCCGGTCGAGCTCGGCCGCGAAGAAAGCCGAGGCCGCCTTGAGGATCTCATTCGCCTGACGCAGCTCGGCGTTCTCGGCCCGCAGTCGTTTGATCTTCGCGGCCTCCTCCGAAGTCACCCCGGGACGCCTGCCGGTGTCGACCTTGGCCTCGCGGACCCACGTCCGCACCGTCTCAGCGGAACCGATGCCCAGCTTCGCAGCGACCGCCTTCATCGCGGCCCACTCAGGCCGTGGCTTGCTTGCCGAAGCGGGCGATCAGGTCGGCGAACGGCGCTATCGCGACTCCGACTTCCCCGGCCCGTACGGCGGAGGCGAGCGCCTCCTCAGCTGCAGCTTTGCGGGACGCCAGTACGGCTGCGGTGATTTCATCCGACCACTCCAGCGCGAAATCGTCCTGGCGGCTGAACAGGGACAACATCGATCGCTGGACGTCAAGCCCAGCGCCGGCGGGCGTCTGCGGCGAAGGCAAGATGTGCGCGCACGACGGCGAGGGTGTGCGGGGTCTTCAGCGACGCTGCCGTTCTCGAGGTGATGGGGTAGGGCGGCCGTCCCCGCAGGACGGGCAGGTCCCGGGTCAGCCGCGCGCCCTCAGGGGTGAGGTACCAGGCGTGGGTACGGGTCCGGTTCGCGTCCGGCAGCACCGTGCAGTGAGGGTTTTCAGGGTGGCCCCGGACGGGTGACGGCGGGACCGTAGGCAACGGACAGGGCTCCCGTGCCGTTGAGAGAGGTGTCTAGGTCTCAACTCTCCAGCTCAGGAGCCCTGTTGGTGCCATATCCTGCCGCACTCGACCTGCCGCACGCACTGGTGGAGTGGGTGACGATGCTGATCGTCACCCGTGAGGGTGACCGACGCTGCAAACTCCGGCCGTCCGAGCGTGCGGTGATCGCTCTCGCGTACCTGCGCCGACACGACTCCCTGGCTCAACTCGCCGCCGATTTCCATATTTCCGTCGGCACCGCCCACGCGTACGTCACCACCGTCGTCGAGCACCTGGCCGACAAGGCGCCTGGCCTGCGGAAGGTCCTGCGCGAGACAGACCCCGACTATGTGCTCGTGGACGGCACACTCGCCGAGTGCGACCGGGTCGGTGACGGGCGCGCGGACTACTCGACGAAGCACAAACGGCACGGCGTGAACGTGCAGGGCATCACGGATCCGGCCGGTCGTACCCTGTGGCTCTCACCCGCCCTGCCCGGCCGAACGCACGACCTGACTGCCGCCCGCACCCACAAGATCATCAGGATCTGCGAGCGCCAGGGCGTCCCTATCCTCGCCGACATGGCCTACATCGGCGCCGGCCAGTGGGTCACCACCCCCAAACGCCGCCGCCCCAGGGCGAACTCACCCCGACCGAGCAGACGGCCAACCGGGCCTTGTCCGCGGCCCGCGCATCCGTCGAACGCGGAATCGCCCGCCTGAAATCCTGGCGAATCTTCCGCAGAGCCCGATGCAGCCCCAACCGCATGACGTCAATCGCCAAAGCCGTCCTTACCCTGGAGCGGCACCGCTGAAAGAGCTCAGTCGACGAAGCCGTCGGAGCGCAGCCTGTTCAGAACGCGGGACAGCAACTGCCGGGTGCCTGCGGGCCGCAGCATGCGGTGCAGTTGGCTGGTGGTGGCGATGCGGTGCTGGGCGAGCCCTGCCAGCACCTGGTGGGCCAAGGGCTCAGCGGGGCTGGGCTGTGGCCGTTGCCGGGACATGCGGTGCGGGGCTGCTCATGAGACGTTCTTTCCCACGGCCCGGCCGTGGCGGTCTTCGACAAAATCCTGTGGTTGCTGCTCGAGGAAACCCGTTGGGCCCGACCAAGCCCCCGACCACAAAGAGCTGACCACGGTCACGAAGGCGAAACAGCTTGGCGGCCTGCATCGGTCCCGGCATCCGTTCGTGGCCCCGACCACGGGCCGCGCCCCCTGCCACTGCTTGCTCTTGCAGCGGGGACTGCGGTCAGGTGGGGCAGGGGGTCACTGGCGAACCGGAAAGACGGCGGCCCCCGCGAGGGATTCGGCGATGGTCGGTCCCGCGGCAGTCAGGGCTGCAGTGGGGCGTGGCGCCGTACGGAAGTATCGCTTCAGATACGCGGGGCGGGCCCGCCCCGCGTATACATGAGCGTATACTTAGGTTATGTCTGATGCGATGATTCGAGTGCCGGCCGAGGTTCGTGACCGGCTGGCAGTGCTCGCGGAGTCCCGCGGCACGTCGATCCGGACCCTGGTGCAGGAGTTCGCGGAGTCCACGCTGACGGACGAAGAGCGCCGCGATCGGGCCGAACGTACCCGTGCCTATCTTGCGGAGCAATTCGGTGTCGAGGTGTCCGACGAGGAAAGCGTGGCAATGGGTGCCCGTCTGCGCGAGGCATTCGGTCCTGCGAACGGCGCGACCGCGTGATCCTTCACCATCTGGTGCTCGATGCGCCGACCCTGCTGGCGCTCGCTGGGAACCGGCAGGTCTCTGCGCTGGTCCATCGGGCGCACTTCGAGACGGAGACCCGATTGTGGGTGCCGGCGCTGTCGGTCCTGGAGGCCGACCGGGAACATCGGGGGATGGTCGAACACGTTGGGCAGCTGGAGGTCCTGCACACTGTCGATCTCGACTATCCTGCGGCACTCGCGACGGCAGACCTGTTCCACGAGGGCGTCCCGGTTGGCATTGGCGCGGCGATCCACGCAGCGCGACACCTGCCCGAGTGGGGAACGGACGCGCTGATCGCAACGGTGGAGCCGAAGGTCTATGCCGGGCACGGTGTTCGTGTACTCGATCTCAACCGGTGATGCCCCTCCGTTTCGGCCAGCACCCCCACGTCCCAGGCGCATCCCCACCGATGGCCTGTCCCGCCTCCCGGTAGGCACCATGGTGAATGCCTGCTTGTGGTAGGTGCGCGGGCAGGCCCAACCAGGCCCGTACGCCGGGCGGCTGCGGGAGCAGTTCGAGGGTCTGGCGGTTCAGGACCGGCGGGCAGTGGCGTGAGATGCCGACCGAGTTCGGGCCGTGGCCGACCGTCTACGGACGCTTCCGGGTCTGGCGGAACGCCGGTGTCTTCACCGCCCTGCTGGAGGGCCTGATCGCCGAGGCCGCCCGCCGGGGCAGGACGGACTTGTCCCTGGTCAGCGTGGACTCCACGACCGTCCGCGCGCACCACGACGCCGCCGGGATGCTCGTCGGCGAGGATGTCATGGAGGCTCTGGAAGGAGCCGCCGCCGAGCAGGAACAGGCCCGGCAAAAAGGGGCGGCGAGGCGGAACACAACGGGCCACGCGGCGGAAACGGGCCGGAGCGGGAAGAACGCCGGCGCGCCCGCCGGCGACACCGGCTCCGCCTGAAGGAAGCCCTGCTCGGCCGATCCCGTGGCGGGCAGACCAGCAAGATTCACCTCGCCGCCGACCGCAGGCGCCTCCCTTTGGCGTTCGTGCTGACCGCCGGGCAGGCCGCGGACAGTCCGCAGTTCATCCCGGTGCTCAAGAAGTTACGGGTCCGCGGCCCCGTCGGCCGCCCCCGCACCCGGCCGGACGCGGTCGCCGGAGACAGGGCCTACTCGTCCCGCGGCAACCGGGCCCACGTGCGCCGACGCGGCATCAAGGCAGTGATCCCGAGAAGAAGGACCAGGCCTCCAACCGAAAGAAGAAGGGCTCCGGGGGCGGTCGACCCGTCAGCTACGACGCCACCCTTTACAAGGAGAGGAACACCGTCGAGCGCCTGATCAACAAGCTCAAGGCCTGGCGAGGCATCGCCACCCGATACGACAAGACCCCGGACAGCTAACTCGCTGGCCTCCACCTACGAGCCTCGATGATCTGGATCAAAGACCTCACCCGGACCACCAATTGATCACGACGCGATACGCGCCCTAGCGGGCTCGATGCCATGGTCGCGGGCGATGCGACGGACGTGGGCAGCCGTGAACCGGGAACGGGTCGTGACATCGGTCGGTCGTTCACCTGCGCGCCGCTTCTCAACTACGGCCTCCGGCATCCCGGGACTCACCGTGAGCCACCTCGGTCTCTGGATAACGAACGGTCGCCCTGTCGAGCCTGATCATCGAATCCATACGCAACCCGGTAGTGCATACCCCCTGCGAAACAACGTCCGGCGGGAGTGCGAGCGCGGGAGATCGGGCATCACGGATCTCCTTGCTGTGGGTCCGGGGGCCGGAGTCGCGGGTGCGAGGAGGGGCGCCTGATCGACGGGCGCGTGGTGAATGGGCTGTTTCCGGGGTGTGACGTCCGTTTCATGCGTGCCGACTGCTGCACGGCGGGTGAGGGGGCGTGGGGTAGGGGCCCTCGCAGCCGTGTGATTACTAAGAGTAACGATGTCTCGCCGAGTGCGACCATGCAACTCGAATGGCGTCTCCCCGGGCCGCCGCGGCCGTGGCGCGAACGGCCGTGACCTCGTCCATCAGCCGTCTCAATGGCCGAGACGGGTGTTTGACATTAGGCGAACTTATGGCGGATAAAGTATTTGCTTTGGCCACGTTGTGACTTTCCGTGGCGGTCCAGCCCTGCTAGCCGAATGAGTACCGACGTGTCCCACCCCTCCGCCTCCCCGGCCCCCGTCGACCCGCGACAGGAGTGGGACGCCTGGTGTGCCGGGCGCCGTCGTGCGCTCACCTCGCCGACCGGCAACCTCGCCCTCGTCGAGACCCGCTGGCTCCCGGCCGGGGAGAGACCCGACGCCGACGCCGCCCGCGCCGGGCAGCCCACCACCGTGACGGTCACCACGCTGAACCGCACCGACCCCGTCACCGGCGAGCCCGAACACGGCCTGCGCTTCTGGGACGCCGACGCGCCCGCCATCCGCCACTTCGAGGGCGTCGACACCTTCCCGTACGACCCCGCCTGGGTCCTGGAAGCCGCCTACACCCCGGTCCCGGGCGCCCGCCGGATCGCCTTCGAACACATCCGGGACAATGGCGGCAGCCGCGACCTGGTCGTCCCCGGCGACATCACGCTCACCGTTGACGGCCGCGACTACAACCTCAGCGCCTTCGACGACGACGGCACTCTGCTGCTTGTCTTCGGCGACCCGACCAATGGCGACACCACCTACGGTGCCGGCCGCTTCCTGTTCGTCGAGCGCACCGCCGACGAAGGCCGGGTAGTCCTCGACTTCAACCGGGCGTTCGTGCCGCCCTGCGGCTTCTCCGATCAGTACAACTGTCCGATGCCGCCGCGGCAGAACCGCTTCCACCTGCCCGTCGGGGCCGGCGAGAAGCGCCCCGTCTTCCGCGACGGCTTCGCCGCACAGCACTGATCGCCCGACGCCCCCTCCCCGTACCTCAGCACGAAAGCGCACGCACGCCATGAGACTGAACAAGCCCGCCCTGTACGCCGCCGCGACCACCGCCACCCTCGCGCTCGTCCTCACCGCCTGCGGCGGCTCGGCGACCAGCGCCTCCGGCGGCACCTGGGACAAGAACGCCACCGTCAACATCGGCTCCCTGTACGAGCCGCAGAACCTCGACAACACCGCGGGCGGCGGCCAGGGAGTCACCGAGGCCCTCAACGGCAACGTCTACGAAGGACTCTTCCGTCTCACCGACGGCGGCAAGGTCGACAAGCTCCTCGCGAAGGACTACAAGGCCAGCGCCGACGGCCTCACCTACACCTTCACCCTGCGCGACGGCGTGAAGTTCCACAGCGGCAAGGAACTCACCAGCGCCGACGTCAAGTACAGCCTGGAGAAGGTCCTCGCCGACGACTCGCAGTCCGCCCGCAAGAGCAACCTCGAGGTCGTCAAGGACATCGCCACCCCCGACGCGCACACCGTCAAGGTCACGCTGTCCCAGCGGTCGATCTCCTTCGTCTACAACCTCTCCTACGTCTGGATCATCAACTCCCAGGCGAAGAACCTGAAGACCGGAGAGGACGGCACCGGCCCCTACAGCCTCGGCAAGTGGACGCGCGGCTCGGCCCTGAGCCTGAACCGGTTCCCCGGCTACTGGGGTGACCAGGCCGCCAACAAGCAGGTCGTCTTCCACTACTTCAAGGACGCCACCGCCCTCAACAACGCCCTGCTGACCAACGCCGTCGACGTGGTCACCAGCGAACAGTCCCCGGACGCCCTGGACCAGTTCAAGAGCAACCAGAACTACAAGGTCAACGACGGCAACTCCACCACCAAGCTGCTGCTCGCCTTCAACGACAAGGCCAAGCCTTTCACGGACGTCAAGGTGCGGCAGGCCGTCTCCGCGGCCATCGACGACAAGAAGCTCCTCGAGTCGGTCTGGGGCGGCTACGGCAAGCTCATCGGCTCGATGGTGCCGCCCACCGACCCCTGGTACGAGGACCTCACCAAGGTCAACGCCTACGACGTCACCAAGGCCAAGCAACTGCTCGCAGAAGCCGGTTACGCCAAGGGCTTCTCCTTCACCCTGGACACCCCCAACTACGACCCGCACCCCACGGCCGCGACCTTCATCAAGGCACAGCTCGCCAAGGTCGGCATCGACGTCAAGATCAACACGATCACGCCCGACGAGTGGTACACCAAGGTCTACAAGAACCACGACTTCACGGCGACGCTCCAGGAGCACGTCAACGACCGCGACCTGGTCTGGTACGGCAACCCCGACTTCTACTGGGGCTACGACAACAAGCAGGTCACGAAGTGGGTCGCCCAGGCCGAGGAAGCCACCACCACCGCGCAGCAGACCGACCTGCTGAAGAAGGTCAACCGTCAGACCGCCAAGGACGCGGCCAGCGACTGGCTCTACCTCTACCCGCAGATCGTGGTCGCGAGCTCCAAGCTCTCCGGCTACCCGCTCAACGGCCTGAACTCCCAGTTCTACGCCTTCGACATCAAGAAGAAGGACTGATGGGGCGCTACCTCCTCAGACGCCTCGCCTTCCTGGTGGTGTCGCTGGTGATGGCGAGCGTGGTGCTCTTCGTCCTGCTGCGCCTGCTGCCCGGCGACCCGGCCAACGCGCTCACCTCGGTGGGCGCCAGCCCGGAGCAGATCGCCGCGGCCCGCCACTCGATCGGCTCCGACCGGCCGCTGCCCGAGCAGTTCACCCACTGGCTCGGGCAGCTGGCCTGCGGTGATCTCGGCACCTCCTTCGTCAGCTCGCTGCCGGTCGGCCCCGAGGTTTCCGCCCGCCTGAGCGTCACCGTCCCGCTGACGCTGGCCGCGTTCGTGCTGGCCGTCCTTGTCGCCGTACCCGTCGGCTTCGTCGCCGCCCACAAGCGGCACACCTGGTACGGCGCCCTGCTCAGCGGGGTCTCCCAACTGGGCATGGCAGTACCGGTCTTCTGGCTCGGCATGATCCTCATCGCGGTGTTCGCACTGAACGCGGGCTGGCTGCCCGCCGGCGGCTTCCCGCAGGACGGCTGGGCCGCGCCCGCCGACGCCGTCCGCTCCCTGGTCCTGCCGGTCGTGACCATCGCCCTGGTGATGAGCGCCTCCCTGATCCGCTACGTCCGCTCGGCCACCCTCGACGTCCTCGGCAGCGACCACCTGCGCACCGCCCGCGCCCTCGGCGCGTCCTTCCCGGCCGCCATGTGGCGGCACGGCCTGCGCAACGCATCCGCACCGGTGATCTCCGTACTCGGCATCGAACTCGCCTCCACCCTGCTCGGCGCCGTCGTCGTGGAGTCCGTGTACGCCCTGCCCGGCCTCGGCTCGCTGCTCGCCACCGGCATGGCCCAGCACGACTACCCGGTGATCCAGGGCGTGCTGTTCGTCTCCACCCTCGCCGTCCTGCTGATCGGGTTCGTCGCCGACCTCGTGCAGCGGTTCATCGACCCGCGGCTGCGCCGCCGACTGTCGGGAGCCGCCCGATGACCACGACCGACGTCCTGGACAAGGCACCGGCCGCCGCACCCGCCCGCGGCCGCCGCCGCTCGGCGACGCTGCTCGCGGGCTGCACTCTCACTGGACTGATCGCGCTGTTCGCGCTCGTCTCGCTGGTCTGGCTGCCGTACGCCACCGACGACACCTCAGGCGGCCGGCTCGCCGGTCCCGGCGGCGGACACCTGCTCGGCACCGACAAACTGGGCCGGGACCTGTTCACCCAGCTCATGACGGGCTCGCGGATCGCCGTCGAGGCCGGCCTCGGCTCAGTGCTGATCGCCGCGCTGATCGGTGTCACGCTCGGCGTGCTCGCCGCGTTCGCGCAAGGGTGGCTCGACGACACCCTCGCCGCCTTTCTCGACATCCTGATCGCCTTCCCGACGCTGCTGCTGGCGATGCTCGTCGTCGCCGCCCGCTCGGCCACCCTCGGCTCCGCCGTCCTTGCCATCGGCCTGGCCCAGAGCGCCGTCGTCGCCCGGCTGGTGCGGATCCTGGTCAAGCGGGTCCTCGCGCAGGACTACGTCACCGCCGCCCGCACCTCGGGCACCTCCTGGCCCCGCACCGTCGCCGGGCACGTGCTGCCCAACATCTGGCCGACCCTCGTGGTCAATCTCGCCCTCCAGTTCGGCCTCGCCGTGCTGGCCGAGGCCGGCCTGTCCTACCTCGGTCTCGGCGCTCCGCCGCCCAACGCCTCCTGGGGCCGCATGCTCCAGGAAGCCCAGGCCACCTTCACCACCGCCCCGGCCGGCGCGCTGGCCCCCGGCATCCTGCTGGTCCTGCTGGTCGTCGGCGTCAACCTGATCGCCGACGGGCTGCGCGACACCCTCGACCCGGCGACCCGACAGAGGCGGTCATGACCCTCCTCGACGCAGACGGCCTGACCGTGCGCACCGCCGACGGTCGCGCCCTGGTCGACGACATCTCCTTCCGGATCGACGCGGGCGAACGGCTGGGCCTGATCGGTGAGTCCGGCTCCGGCAAGTCCCTGACCACCCTCGCCCTGCTCGGCCTGCTGCCCGACGGGATGCGCGCCGAGGGGAGCGTGACGCTGGCCGGCACGCAGGTCGTCGGCGCCACCGAGAAGCAGCTCACGGCGGTCCGCGGACGCCGGGCGGCCGTGGTCTTCCAGGAACCGCTGACCGCCCTCGACCCGCTGATGCGGGTGGGCCGGCAGATCGCCGAGCCGCTCGCCCGCCGTACCGGCCTCAGGGGCAGGCAGCTGCGGGTCGCCGTGGGGGAGGCCCTGGACCGGGTCCGGCTGCCCGAGCCCGGGCGGATCGCCCGTTCCTTCCCGCACGAGATCTCCGGCGGCCAGCGCCAGCGCGTCGCCCTCGCGATGGCCCTCGCCTGCGAGCCCGACCTGCTCGTCGCCGACGAACCCACCACCGCCCTTGACGTGTCCGTGCAGGCCGAGGTGCTCGACCTGCTCGACACCCTGGTGCGCGAGCGCGGGATGGCCGTGCTGTTCGTCAGCCACGACCTCGCCGTCGTCGCGAAGATCGCCGACCGCGCCCTCGTCCTCAAGGACGGCCGGGCCGTCGAGGAGGGCCCGGTCCTCGACGTGATCGGCACTCCGACCGCCGAGTACACCCGGACGCTCGTCGCCGGTGCCCGCAAGCTGGAGGCCGCCCTGGACCTGAGGAGCGCCCGATGACCGCTGTACTCGAACTCGACGACGTGGCGGTCCGCTACCGGGGCGCCGGCGCCGACGTCGTCCAGGGCGTGTCCCTCACCGTCGAACCGGGGCAGTCGCTGGCGCTGGTCGGCGAGTCCGGCGCCGGCAAGACCACCCTGCTGCGTCTCCTGCTCGGCCTCGCCCGTCCCACCCGCGGCACGGTCCGCTTCGACGGTGAGCCCCTCGCCCCGCGCGACCGGCGGCAGCTGCGCCGCTTCCGGCGGGGCGTGCAGTGCGTCTTCCAGGACCCGTACTCCTCCCTGGACCCGCGCCGCCGCGTGGCCGCCATCGTCGCCGAACCGCTGCGTTCCCTCGGCCTGGAAAGCCGTACGACGGCGGCGCCGAAGGTGGCCGCTGCCCTGGAGCGGGTCGGGCTGCCCGCCGACGCGGCCGACCGCTACCCGCACGAGTTCTCCGGCGGCCAGCGGCAGCGCATCGCCATCGCCCGCGCCATCGTCTGCGACCCGCGCGTGCTGCTCGCCGACGAACCGGTGAGCGCACTCGACCTCACGACCCGCGTGAAGGTCGTCGACCTGCTCGCCGAGCTGAAGCAGGAGCGTGATCTCACCCTGGTCATGGTCAGCCACGACCTCTCGGTGGTCGCCTCCCTGTGCGAGCGCACCGCGGTGCTGGAACGCGGCCGGCTGGTCGAACAGGGCGCCACCGACCGGGTGCTGGGCGCACCGGAGCACCCGTACACTCGTCGGCTGATAGACAGCGTGCCCCGGCTGCCCGCCTGAGTCAGGCGGGCGGCGGGTCTCTACGGTGATCGGTGTAACTCCCGGGCAGGAAGCGCAAGTCGATGACCGACGTGAGTGTCACCGAGACCGAGGGCCGGGCAGAGGAGCCGGTAGCCGGTGTGGATGACGAGCTGGTCGCCCAGCTGGTGGCGCGGGGCCCAGGCCGATGGGCTGCGGCTGACCGGCGAGGGAGGTCTGCTGCAGCAGCTGACAGTGATGATGTAGCCCGGGGCACCGCTTGGAGGTCTGACCCGGCAGCTGACCGGCACTTGGGTTGGCCTTGCTTGGAATTGTCGATCTACCAAGCGGTGCCGCTGCGCGCGGCCGATCGGGCATCCGTGACTTCATAGGAGTCGACCGTTCACCTGCGGTGACGCCCCGCGGGCGTGAAAATCGGTCCAGGGGCTGTCCGCCGACGCCGCTTGATGTTTGGGCTGTGAGCCCGCATAGGAGTCTGGTGAGGGAGCCGTCCGAGGGGGCCGCACACTGTCGCCTTGAGCACGCCGATCAGCTTCTCCGTTACCCCTTTGGCTTCCCGGGCAGCCCTTGCCCGCACCAGCGCATCAGGGGGTATGTCATGGAGGAGTGGGGAGAAGACCACGACGACGGGACGGTCGCCAGGGTCGCGGCGATCGACATCGCAAAGGCGTCCGGGATGGTCTGCCTGCGGGTCCCGCACGACACCATCGAAGGCCGACGTGTTCAGAAGGTGTGGACGGTCGCGTCGACCACGAACACGATCCTCGAACTCGGCGACCGGCTTGTGTGCCAGGGCGTAGAGCGGGTGGTCATGGAAGCGACAGGCTCGTACTGGCGCCCGTTCTTCTACCTCCTGGAGGCCCGCGGCCTGGACTGCTGGCTCGTCAACGCCCGCGACGTGAAGAACGTCCCCGGATGCCCGAAGACGGACAAGCTGGACGCGGTCTGGCTGGCCAAACTCGCCGAACGCGGCATGGTTCGCGCCTCGTTCGTCCCACCGAAGCCGGTGCGACAGCTGCGAGACTTCACCCGAACCCGCACCGTGTTCGTCCAGGAACGTACCCGGCACAAGCACCGCGTCGACAAGGCCCTGCAGGACGCGCAGATCAAACTGTCCGGCGTCGTCTCGGACCTGTTCGGCGTGTCCGGGCGGGCCATGCTCGACGCGATGGTCGCCGGGGAACGCAACCCGCGCACTCTGGCCGACCTCGCCAAGGGCAACCTGGTCAAGAAGAAGCCGGCCCTCATCGAGGCTTTGACCGGGCAGTTCGAAGACCACCACGCCCGGCTGCTGCTGTCGACTATCGACCACCTCACCGCGCAGATCGACGAACTCGACCGGCTGATTGCCCGGACGTTGGAAGAGATCACCACCCCGCCAGGAAGCACAGGCACCGGGGGTGAGGCCGCCGCGGTCAGTGCGCGGACTCTGGCCGAGAAGCTGGACGCTGGCCCCGGGATCTGGCCGGCCACCGCGCAGATCATCCTTGCCGAGATCGGGGCGGACATGAGCCGCTTCCCCACCCCTGAACACCTGGTGTCCTGGGCCAAGTTGTGCCCGCGGACGGTACAGTCCGGAGCGAAGAACACCTCGGGGCCGGCCGGGCAGGGAAAGCCCCTGGCTCAAGGGCGCTCTCGGTGAAGCCGCCAACGCCGCCGCCCGCACCGACACCTTCCTCGGCGCGCGCTACCGGCGCATCGTCAAACGCCGCGGCCATGCCAAAGCTCTGGTCGCCGTCGCCCGCTCGATACTCGTCATCACCTGGCACCTGATCAACGAGCCGGACGCCTCCTACCAGGAGCTCGGCGCCGACTGGCACCGCCGCCACCTCGACCCCGCCCGCAAAACCCGCGACCTCGTCCGCCAGCTCCAGGCCCTTGGCCACCAGGTCGCTCTCAGCTCTGCATCAGCCTGACCGTCCCGTCTCACCGTCATCTGGTCTGCAAGCGGCCTGGATGCCGCCGCCTGCCCTCCCGCACATCGATTTTCCGATCAGCGGACCGGAGACGGTGACCTGGTATTCACGGGCGGCCTGTTTCAGGTGGGGCAGGGAGGTGTAGCCGGCGTCGACCAGGTGCTCGGCGGGCAGCAGGCCGCGTCGGGCGAGGCGGGTGTGGATGCCGGGCAGGACCTGGCTGTCGTGGGTGGTGGCCGCGGTGGTGGCGACATCCGTGATCACGTTGGGGCCGTCGGCAGCACAGGTCTCGGTCAGGTGAGCAGCGAACCTCTTCCAGCTGATGATGTGTCCGTGCCGCGCGTAGCGGGCCGAGGTGTCGTAGGGCGAAACGATCGCCCTGTCGACGGGCACAGCGCCCAGGGGGCGGATAACCGACGCGAGGCGAACACGGACTCGAGCGCGGCCGTGCGCCGCTGGTACGGCCATCCGGTCGTTTCGGTTCCAGACAGCCTCAGCAGATCGAACGCGGAAGCGCGCCAGTTCTCGGCCCTGTGCAGAGAGGAACTCGCGTGTTGGCCGGTGATCTCGGCGGTATCGCGGACGTGTTAGAGCATGTACCTGTCCGGCTCTGTGTGCCGCTGGCCTGCTTCATCGATCTTGGCCTGGGAAGATTGACCTGTGCCAGTGAACGTTGATCGATTGCCGCTGAAGGATGATCGATGGCTGCCTGTGTCAGTGAAGGACGACTTGCAGATTCGTGTCAGCCAAGGACAACCGTTCGGCTCTGTCGTTTCGCACTGACAGGTCTCGTTAGGATCTCCTGATCATGGACGTGATGACGGGGAACGAGATGATCGCCATCCCGCCGGGGCAGGTGACGCTGTCGGACCGGCGGACACGGCGCAGTTGGTCGGTCGAACTTGCGCCCTACCAGCTCGCGGCATCCCCGGTCACCCAGGCGTTGTACGCACAGATCACAGGCCAGCGGCCCAGTACCACCCCTGGGGACCAGTTGCCCGTCGAGTGCGTCTCCTGGTGGGACGCGACGCGGTTCTGCAACGCCCTGTCCCAGCGCGCCGGCCTCACGCCCGCGTACCACATCCGTGCCGAGGCTGAAGTCATCGAGTGGGACGCGTCCGCCGACGGGTATCGACTGCCGACCGAAGCCGAGTGGGAGCACGCCTGCCGGGCCGGGACGACCGGGCCGCACTACGGGGATCTCGACGAGATCGGCTGGTACCGCGGTAACTCGCACGAGCGCATACACGAGGTGGGCGGCAAACGCCCCAACTCGTGGGGGCTTTACGACATGCTCGGCAATGTCTGGGACTGGTGCTGGGACGTCTACGACGCCGAGGTCTATGGCGCCTACCGGGTGCTCCGTGGCGGTGGTTGGTTCGATGAGCACTGGAGTTGCCGGGCCTCCGCGCGGCGCCGCAGCCACCCGACTTTCCAGGTCGACGACGTGGGATTCCGCGTCGCGCGTTCCGTCGTACGTTGATCCACGTCGTGCGCAGTCCGCCCCGCGCGGGGTCGATCTGCCGATAGCGTGACTTCATGACGGCTGAAGACGAGGCGCTGGTCGGCGGGATGGTGAACGTGGGGGCGGTCTTCCGCCGGGGGGATTTGGTGGAGCGACCGGCACCGCGCAACGCACGCGCCCTGCATGCTTATCTCGTTGCGCTGAAGGAGCACGGCTTCAACGCGGCGCCGGCCCCTGTGGGTCTCACAGCGGATGGCCGTGAGCAGCTGACCTTCATCCCTGGCGACGTGGCTCTGCCGCCCTTCCCGACCTGGGCGATGAGGAGTTCTGCCCTCGAATCGGTGGGGAGCCTGCTGCGGCGTCTGCACGAGACCAGCGCGGCCGTCGCGGTCGACACCCGTGCCGAGTGGCCGCGGGACCTGGCCGACCCGGAAGGGGGAACGATGCTGTGCCACAACGATGTGTGCCCGGAGAACGTCGTCTTCCGCGACGGTCGTGCCGCGGCCCTGATCGATTTTGACTTGGCGGCCCCGGGCCGTGCCCTCTGGGACATCGCCATGACCGCCCGTTATTGGGTGCCCATGCTTGATCCCGAGTCCGCGGCTGCTCTCCATCCCCCCCGGGCTAGAGACGGCCGCACGTCTGCGGATTCTTGCCGACGGCTACGGCCTCTCGGCGGAGGGCCGCGCCGAGTTGCCTGGCGTCATCGAGCAGGCCACGGAGGTCTGCCGGGCCTTCGTCGCCCACCGCGTAGCCAGCGGAGACCCTATCTATCTCCAGGCGTTGGCCGAGCGTGGTGGATGGGAGCGCTGGGACCGCGTGCAGACCTGGCTGGTGGACCACCGCAAGACGTTCACGGCTGCCCTGCTGAACTGACCGGCCCGGCCGTTCGAGGACAAACTCAAGGGTGTTTCTTGGTGCCGCGTGCGGCAACGCTGGGAGCATGTCCGGCGCTGTGGCTTCGCCGCCCCGGCTGCGGGCCGAGATCCAGGGCACCGCGTAACCGTTGAGCAGCACCCTCCTGCTCACTCCTCGCCCTCTTCGTCCTCATCCAGCTCGTGCGCATCCGGGTCGCGCAGCAGACGCAGGGCGCCGGCGGCCGGGACGCTGGCGGCGAAGCTGTAGCGGCCGAGCAGGTTCAGGTTGCGGTGCTTGAGCGGGGAGGGTCGGACGATGTCCTCTTCCCGGATCTCGTGGCCCTCGGCTTGGAGCTGGGCGACGGCGGCGTCGATGTACTTCGTCGTCCAGAGCACGATGGCGTTGAGGACCAGGCCGAGCGCGCCGAGCTGATCCTCCATCCCGTCGAGCCTGCCACCTGTGCTAGACGCCTGATCACGGGCTTAGGGCGTGTTCGACGGGTCAGGTTGGGAACCCAGCCCCCTCTCTTCTGGCTGCAGAGCCAGCCCTAGGCTGTAGCCATGCTTTTGATCTACGCCGGAGAACCCGCCGCTGACGCGCCCGTGCTGCGTACCGGTGGTGTCCCACTGGTACCGGATGAGTTCGTCTGGCCGGGGTGCCGTGAATGCGGTGGGAGCATGCAGTTCCTCGCCCATCTGCCGCTCGGCACCGACGTGTTCTCGGTGTTCGTCTGCCAGAATGACCCCGGCCTGTGTGACGACTGGGATGCCACGGCCGGTGCCAACCGCGCCTTCCTGTTCAACGGCGACCTCTCCCCAGCCGCCGTCCCCGCCGAGGACACGACACTGCTCGGCGCGGTCACCGCTCTACGAGGCCATCCCGCTGACACGCCGACTGAACAGCCGGTGCTGGGCCGGCTGGGGGGTGAACCCGACTGGATCCAGGACGACGAAACCCCCGACTGTCCGACCTGCGCCAACCACATGGCGTTCGTGGCCGAGCTCGAAGAGGGCCACGACTTCGCCACCAAGGCGAACTTCGGCGGCGGGGGCCGCGGCTACCTCTTTAGCTGCCAACCCTGTGGTGAGGCCGCGTTCCTCTGGCAGAACTGAACACTGCCCTCAAGGGTCATGACCGAAGCCACAGCCGGATCGTTGTCAGCGTTGGTCGTCGTTGAGCGCCCTCCTGCGGCCCACAGACGGCTCCAGGGATAACCCCGGGCTTGAACAGCGTCACGCTAGGCGCGATGGACAACGAGGCCTATTGCCCGCTCAGTTTGTCAAGCAACTTTGTGTTTTGTACGGCCGTAGGAGTGATCAGAAGGTAAATGACGTTACCCTCTGATCCTTTTTGTGCATCGTTCTCCAGGTATCTGCCCGATCCGGGGCACAGTAGCGGAGGAGAACACATGAGGACCGTCCAGAAGATTGCAGCGGTGGCCGCGGCCACCTGCGGGATTCTCTTCGCCGGTGTCGGGGTGGCCAGCGCTGACCCCCAGGACAACGGCGGGGACAACATCCCCGTTCTCAGCAACATCAACACGCTGGACTGGGACGATTCGCCCTTCTGCGGAGTTCAGGTCAAGACCAAGGACACCGAGCAGAAGACGTCCTGTCCGGTGGTGCACAACGAGGGCAGCTCCAACAGCCCCGTGTACATCATCACCTTCGGATCTTGATCTCTCACAGCGGTCCGGCGGTCCGGCGGTTCGGGGCCGTCGGACCGTTTCGGCTTGTCGGGGCGTACGCAGGCAGGTGAGTAATCCGGCTATTGCGTCGGGTGGGTGCCCAGGGATTTGGCATCGTTCGGCCGCGCTGCGGTTCATCATGCAGCGGTCAGTGAGGCACGCGGTTGGCGTAGTGACTTTGGCCGGGAGCTGCTTTGGCCCGAGTGATCATGGCCCCGTAAGCTTCCGGCGCGTCGGGCAGTCTGTGGACCTGCCCGGTAAAGCACGACGTTGGGGCCATGATCTGCGAGGCTCGCGCCAAAGTGGCTGGCTAAATGCCTGTTCTCTATCCGCTCGCGCGGTCGGGCAGGTTCGAACGGGGTCCTGGTTCGGGTGAGTTGTCCGGGTTGGGTGCATGAAGGAAGGGCCTCTTGGTAGCTCGCGGATGTCGAGTCCAGCGAGAAGCAAGAGGCCCTGTTGTCGAAGTGTCGCGTGGTCGTGGTCGCCGGGTCCAGTTCGTCCACTGGTGGGTGTGACTGCCTCGCCCACAGGTTCGGGAACGCGGTCGACCGGCCGCAGGGCCGGCCCCGATACGGGTCGGACATGAGCGATGCCGAGTGGGCCGTGGTGAGGGACCTTCTGCCGGTGCCGGGCTGGCTTTCGGGCCGTGGCGGGCGTCCGGAGGGTTACTGCCACCGGCAGATGATCGACGCAGTGCGCTAGCTCGTCGACAACGGCATCAAGTGGCGGACGATGCCCGCGGACTTCCCGCCCTGGCCGCGTGTCTACGCCTTCTTCCCCGCTGGCGGGACACGGGACTGGTAACCGAGCTGCACGACCGGCTGCGGGAAGCCGTCCGCGCCGGTGAAGGCCGCAGCGCCGAGCCGAGCGCGGGGGTCGTGGACTCGCAGTCGGTGAAGGCAGACGCCACCGTCACCTTCGGCTCACGGGGCTTCGACGCGGGCAAGAAGATCAACGGTCGCAAGCGGCACCTGCTCACCGACACGCTCGGACTTCTCCTGGCCGTGCTGGTCACACCGGCGTCCGTGACCGACCGGGACGGCGCCCGGTCCCTTCTGCCAGCGGCGGCCGGCCGCTTCCGGCGGCTGGCCCGGGTCTGGGCCGACGGCGGCTACACCGGCCACCTCACCGACTGGACCAGCCTGCACCTGGGGATCGTCCGCCGCAGTGAGGACGTCCGGGGCTTCCAGGCCCTTCCCCGCCGCTGGGTCGTCGAACGGTCCTTTGCGTGGTTTCTGCGCAGCCGCCGCCTGGTCAGGGACTACGAACGCCGCACCGACACGAGCGAAGCCGTCATCCGCTGGTCGATGATCGCCCTGATGAGCCGCCGCCTGGCCGCACGATCTCGTCGGCCTGCAGTCCTGACGGCAGGGTGAACCTCCCTGGCTTGGTCTCCACCAGCCAGGGAGGTTCCACCAGCCTCTTCAGCCGTGCTCTCGCGCCCTCGACGCGTGAGGCCGAGGCACTGTCCCAGCCAAGCACCACGGCCGCCCGCCGGGCACCCAGCCCGTCGTTCCCGGCCTCGGCCGCGGCTGCCATCACCGCCTGGTAGTCCACCGACAGGTCTTCGACCCCGGCCGCGTTCTGTCGATGCGGCACCGCACGGCGCGGGCCCACCCGTGTCCTCGGCGACGGGCCAACGACTGTCTCGGCCGGCTGTTCCTCCTCGGCGAGCGCTTCCAGATACTGCTCGAGGCCGATCGTCCGAAGCTTGAGAACCTCCTCGGCATCCGCCAAGTCTGCCCGCACCCGCTTCAGTTCGGCTTCGAGCTCATCCACCCGCACGACAGCGGCCTTCCGCCGCGTTTCCAGGACCGCCCGCATCGACGGCATCCGCCACCCCCACCAACTCGATCAGCAACGAGTCGAGACTCCCGCCACAGCCGCAATCTCATGCCTGACCAGCGGAATCCGCACACCGCATTCGGAAAGAGAACGGCCTCTGAGCTTGTTCTTTATCTACCAAGATCTTCCGGGCTTGCCGATGGCCTTGAGGGTCTCGGGGCGTTTGACGGTTTTGCCGACGTCGTAGCGGGGTGCC